>SVOC01000009.1 GCA_015066625.1 Oscillospiraceae bacterium | reverse complement strand
TTTTCTGCACCCGTTTTATTCTTTGCCTGAATTATAAGCGCATTCACCGTGTGGACGGAAAGGGAAAGCTGTTTTGCAATTTCCGCATTTGAAAGACCGAACGCCGCAAGGCGGGCAATTTCACGCTCACGCACCGTAAGCGATGCGGAAACATTGTTTTTGAGCACGGCGTTATGGAGCTTTGTCCAGCCTATGTGAAGCTGTTTGTGAAGCTCTTTGACTTTTTTGAGAGCCTCAGCATCTGCCAATGCAAGCCTTTCGTCAAGAAACAAACCAAGCTGTCTGCGATGCTCAACAAGAGGTCCGTAAAGCTTATCGGGCAGAGCAAGTGCGATGGCTTTATCAATATGTAATGCAGCTCTTTTGTCGTCGCCGGATTGATGGTAAGCAATTCCGCAAAGCAGGCGAAGATATATTTCGGCAATAACAATTTTATCCGTAACCATCTGCGTAATCATAGGCTCCATTATGTAGGGCAAGGTTTTCATAAGACCCAAACCGTTTATGTCATCGAATTTAATGTTTCCGAGTGCAAGCTCTTGTGCATTAACCAAAAGATGTTTTACATAGTATACTCTTGCGGCAGGGTGTGCATCGTGCGGCAGATTATTAAAACAACCCCGTTTAAACCAATCCGGAAAATCCCTTGTTTCACGGATTGCACTGTCCGCTGCGGCAACGGAAAGCGTGACAATATCACGGTCTGTATCATCCTTGCAGGGTGCTTCGTAAAGATGGTTTTTCGCCTTATGCCACATCTGCAAATCGCCCTTCCACATTGCACAAAGAGCAAGCAGCATACCGCCCGAAATAACGGCATAAAATCCGCTATGATTTTTAAGAAAGTAGTTTGCATAGTCATAAACCTTGTCTATTTCACCACGACTGTATGCAATTTCAGCCGCAAAAAGAGCCTGCGCCTCGGGATGATAAGCGAGAGATTCCACGCATTCATCCGCAGTTCCTGGGGTATTATATATGTCTGTCATATCAAGGAACGGACTCTTGCGAATAATAGGTCTGTGCACCGCTTCGTTTCCCTTGACTTTTTTCCGCCGTTTATCGGCAGGTCTTTGCGCATCGGCAGGAATCATCCAGCTTGCTCCGAAACGCACTGCACCCGTTATTTTGCCGAGCTTGCAAAGATTTTGCACACCCCTGACCGACATGTTCCACTTTTCTGCCGTCTGTTGAACGGTTAACATATCTGTTTTCATACCTGCCACCTTACGCATAATATCCGATTTCATTATAATGCGTCCTTGCGCACAATGCAAGTATTTTATTTCAATTTGTTATAAGCACTGTAACTATCCTAGGCATTCGCCTTGTTAAGTAACAGATTTGTCCCTGACACCCCATAGAAAAAGAAGAAAATCAGGTGCAGCAGGAATTAAATTCCGTTGCACCTGATTTATGTTTTTAGAAATAATTATGCTGTAAAAATCAATTTGTGATTAACAATCTCCCTTGCCATCGCTTCTATATTGTTCATACGGGCAACCCATTCCATTTGGTCATCTGCTTTGAGTTGTTCTGTGATACCCTCATTAAATTTCATCTGTTCTACCAGCCGAGAGAACATATCTGCTGCCTGTTCATCAACCTCTGCAAGATGAGTCCACAATGTTCCTATCATAATCATAATATTGAACTGTACTCGTTTATGTTTCATAAGGTAATCTTTGCGTTTCAGTCCCCATACACCGAGTGATTTGCTTGCTTCGGCGGGTAATGTGATATTAGGGATTTTGTAATCGCTACCATTCTGTATGTTCCTCCATTATGTTCAAATGATGATTTATTCATAACTATATTCTCCTTTCAATCAGCAACAAATGTGTCGTATGTAAATTTAGCACCAAGTCTGAACCCCGCAATAAAACTGTCCGCATTGCTAACGCAAAGAAATTCACTGGATTGACTTGCATATTTCAAAAACAACGCCTTTTCTTCCTCGGTTAATTTTGATGTCAGCTGTTCCTCTGTTTGCGAGAGTGCATCTAACTTCTTCTTGATTTCCACCTTCAGTTCTGTTATACTTTCTTGGGGTTCAATATTTCCGTAATAAAATTCTTCAATAAAATGTGACATAACAATCTCCTTGTAATTAAGTTGTTATTTTCAGCAAAAGTACAAGTGTTGAATATGCATGTTACTGCCGATAAACATTTATTTTATTGAATCCGTTATTAACAACCGTACCAGAACCCCATGAAGTAATAGCTTCTGTGGGGTTTTTCTTATGTTTTCAGCCACCGCAAAGTATATCCGAAATCCACTCCCGACGACGAAAAGACGACGGCAGACCGAGTATAAATATCTCTATGGTCGGCAAGAGTTTTCGTCACCGTCGGCGGATGACATTTTCATAGTAGATTTTTGGACGTATGTGTGATATAAATAATATAACAAATGAGAATTTGAGAGGTGCAATATGATTTTTGTAGAAAATAATAGAAGTCTTGAATTAAATATAAAAAGTTATCAGTTCCCTAATGAAAGAACAATAAACAAAGAGTATAATCATGATGCAAATTGGTTAGTTTGTGAAATAAAGTATTCTGAAAATGATTTCACCGAAGTATATAGCGAAGCCTGTTTGTTAACTTGTGAGCTTGAAGAATTGGCAGATGCTTTATTGAAAATACTTAATGGTGATGATAGTGGATATATTTCTGACTTAATTGAGCCATATTTAAATATATCAATCGCAAAAGCAGGAGAAAAAGTAGTGTTCATTGTTCACTATGTGTATGACACTTCAAATGGGATATGGAGAAAACGTAAGGTTACTTCTTTAGTCGATAAAGAATACGCAACTCATATTCTACATGAATTGGTGGAATTGCAGAAAAAATATCCACAACGATAATTATATAAAACATTAAAGTGCAATGGGATATAAAATCCTGTTGCACTATTTCTATTTTAAAGTAGATTTTCAATTAAACAAACAACACTTGAAGATTTATTCTACGGCAACATAAACCTCAATGAAATAAGCTTTGTGAGGGGTTCTGAATACGGTAAGTGCTTTGATAAAGTAACCGAGCTTTCAAAGTCCGTATGCAGTCGGTTGACCGAAGAATAAATAAAATGAATGAACTTGTATCAACTTAATGAATAATTAAAATTTCTGTACAAATTCTTAATTTTTTCTTTAAATATTGACAACAATATATATATTATGGTATCTTTTTGTTGAATAATTAAAGGAGGAATAAAAGTGAGTAATTTATTTAACATTGAAGGAAAATTTGCTGTTGTTACAGGTGCTTCATCGGGTCTCGGACGTCAGTTTGCACTTGCACTT
The DNA here is from genome assembly GCA_015066625.1 of Oscillospiraceae bacterium. GTDB lineage: Bacteria > Bacillota > Clostridia > Oscillospirales > Acutalibacteraceae > CAG-177. Next base: position 107,474 of record SVOC01000009.1, on the reverse strand, counting down.
GCAAGAGAGGGTGCAAATGTTGCAATTCTTGCAAGAAGAATTGACAGACTTGAACAGGTTAAGGCTGAAGTTGAAGCTCTCGGTGTCAAGTGCATTTCAGTTAAGTGTGATGTTGCAGATAACGAAAGTATCAAGAATGCTGTTTCGGAAATTATGAATGCATTCGGCAGAATTGATATTCTTGTTAACAATGCAGGTATCGGCACAGGTGCACCTGCAGAAATGATGGATGAAAACACTTGGGATTCAACTATCAGAATCAATCTCAGCGGTGTTTATTATGTTGCACGTGAAGTTGGTAAAATTATGATTGAGCAGAAATACGGCAAAATCATCAATCTCGGCTCAATTCATTCAACTGTTGCAATGGCGGGAAGCCCCATTTCCGCATATTGTGCAAGCAAGGGTGGCGTTGAAATGCTTACAAAGGCTCTTGCTAACGAATGGGCAAAATATAATATTACCGTTAACGCAATCGGTCCCGCATACTTTGAGAGTGAAATGACTGATATGGTTATCAACACTCCCGAATTCGGTATGGCTCTTCAGGCATATTGCCCGATGGGCAGAGCGGGCAAAGCAGGCGAGCTTGACGGTGCACTTATTTATTTTGCATCAGATGCTTCGAGCTACACAACCGGCCAGCTTCTCACTGTTGATGGCGGCTGGACTGCAATCTAAACATTATCTTTTTGACCCCATGGAAGCAATCGCTTCTGTGGGGGATTTTTTTACGTTGTAATATTCGTTTGATTCAATAGCTTTTTGTTGAATTATTGTTGCAGATGTGATATAAATTGATCAGGAAATAAGAATTTTACAAAGGAGTGTGATTTTATGGGCATAATTAGTTTACAAATGATAGACCACTCGGTTTCATCACTCTGGTGGAAATCACTTGTTAAGCACTTCATACAAGCAGGAGATGCTTTTGAAATCAGATGTTGGAAAGAAGAACTTGATGAAATCCGTCAAGCATCTCTGTACGGTAATCCTACGGAAGATAGGAACGAGGTTTCTGTTAAAGGTATAGTTTCTGCAAAACTTCTTGCAGAACTTTTGTCGGACGAACCGAGCGATAAAAGCATATATAACAAGATGACGAAGTATTTCACAATAAATGTTGAAAATGAAAGATGCTTCTTTTGCAGTGCTCATTACGGTACAGAAATGTATTTGGAAAGAGTATCTGACGATGATATTTTGTTTTTTGAAAGTGTAATTAATCAATATGATGATTGCTTTAGTGTGAGTATTGATAAATAATAAACATCAATTTGACAAAGGAGTGTGATTGCATTAAAAAGATTACATACATATTATCAATAATAACCTGTATTTGTTGGGCTTTTGTTCTTTTGATGTTTATCAATCCGGTTGTTATCGGATATGATGATGGTATAGGTTTTTTTATTGAGTTTATATGTATTATACTGACGGTTATAACAATAGCTTCTTGGGTGGGTTTTGGAATCACCAAAAGGTAAAAAAGATAAGCAGAAAAAAGGAGTGTGATTGTATGAAAAAGAAAGCTGTTTTAACCGTAACCGTTTTAATGGTTATTCTTGCTGTATTCGGCATTTCAAGATTATTTCCTTCCTACTCTTCTGTTATAAAATCAAACTGGGGTATATCACTTCCTATAAAAGCAGTATTAACCGAAACTTATGAAAAAGATTCGGGTGCGAGTTTTCACGGTGACGGTGTCCGATACCACGTTTTTTCATACAAGTATGAAGACTATATTGATTTGATGTTTGCTTGGACACCCAACGAGCATAAAACCAATTTCTATCCGACAACCCGTGAAGCGGCAGAAGTATGGCTTGATGAAATTGATGTTCCTTCGGATGAAAGACCCGATTATTCAAAATGCTGCTCTTGGAGTAAATCTCAAGATGATAACAGCGAAATAATATTTTTTTGGGATAATAATTTGAATAAGCTTTATATTGTTGAGAGCTTTATTTAACCAAGGTTTTTGTATATAGTGACGATTAAAGAAAAGGTGATAATATGAAAAAACGCATAGCGATAATTTGCATTGTTCTTGTTTCAGCAATTGCAGTTATAGGCGGTTATTCTGTTTTCAACAGCATATTTCCCAAAGCAGAACATATTAAATACCCAACCGTTGAAAACATAGTTTCGGCATCACTCTCCTATAACAATAAAGATGAAATCGGAGTAAGCGAGGGAATCTTTAAAGAACTGATTTCGGGTATCAGCAAAGCTGAACCGACCAGAAAACAAAGTCTGAATGACTATCCCACCGCAGAGCCCTTTTATGTAATCGCAGTTAAAACCCAAGATCGGGAACATCGTTATTTTATTTATAATGAGGATACTGTTTATATTGAAATCCCGTATGAAGGTATTTATCTTTCAACACCTGAATTTTTAGATTTTGTATCTCGGTATTATGAATCTAACAAAAATTACAAAACAATAAAAGTAACAGAAAATTCCGTTTCAGAAATCGGCAGAGAAGAATTTAAACTGCCCGTTGAAATAACTGAGGATGACGCAAACAAATTATCACAAATAATCAATAATGATGTTTGGAAAGAAGAACCTACCGAGTGTGAAAGTGATTGTGTTATTAACCTTAAGGGTTATTGGACATATTATGATTCCAATAGCGGAACATTAAATAAGTACAACTTCGCTGATATGACAAGTTATTCTTCAAGCAAGCAAGGCATCGACGGAAAAAGTTTAGTGTTATCGGAAGAAGATAAAGCAACCGTAAATGCCATTCTTGAAAAGTATATTTCATTAGGTATAACCGATATTGTAACAGAATGATGTGGGCGGTGATATTATGAGTGCTTGCAGATTTATAGCTTCAGACATAGCTTTGCCTGAGTTTGCACCATCGCAGGATTATCCGATTCATATAAATTTAGATGAAGGCACAATATATGACGGAGGTGCGGATGACAACTACTTTTTAAATACCTTTGCAGATGTAAAAGACTACACCGACAAAAATTACGGTGTTTATCTTGAATGGGACTATACCGAAGGTAGAGCCAAACAAATCATTGAATACATAAAAAATGCTTTGCAGAAATCTGAGGTCGTTGAGTTCTGGCACGTTTGGCTGATGGATTACTACGAATTTGAGGACAGACCTTTCGTTCACAGAAAAACGATCTCCATTGACGAACTGACCACAGAGCATATCAAGGAGATTGACAATGCTGTGATTTGGAATACTCCCGATAAGATTTATCCCGAAAGACCATCGTTCTATTGTTTGACAATAACGCGATAAAGAAAAATTAATTTCAATATATCGAACTAAATAATAAAGCTTTTAAGTGTAACGGAATTAATCCTGTTGCACTTTTTCTATCAAAAGGAGGAGTAATTCAGGGGGTTCTGAATACGGTAAATGCTTTGATAAAGTAACAGATCTTTCAATGTCTGTAATCAATCTTTTTTATAGTGGATTTTTTGATGTGAATATGGTATAATCCATTAAAAAGATCTTTCGTTAATAGCTTAATCTCGGCTGGAGGTCATTTTTATGAAATATCGTGAGGATAAATACGGCAACAAGCTGTCTGTTTTGGGTTTCGGCTGTATGCGATTCAAAAAGAAAATGGGCAGAATAAATATGGAAGATGCTGAACGTCAGATAATGTCAGCTTTTCATAAAGGTGTGAATTATTTCGATACGGCTTTCATATATCCCGGAAGCGAAGCGGCAATTGGAGAAATTTTTGAGAAAAACAATATTCGCAACCAAGTATACATTGCAACAAAACTCCCCCCGCAGCTTATGCGAAGCATAGATATACTCGATAAGCTTTTTAATGAGCAGTTAAAAAGACTTCGTACGGATCATATTGATTTTTATCTTATGCATATGATGGCTGATATCAAGATCTGGGAACGTTTAAAAAGCATAGGCATTGAAAAATGGATAGAAGAAAAAAAAGCAAGCGGTGCAATTCGTCAGGTCGGATTTTCATACCATGGGAATTCGGATATGTTCTGCAAAATCATTGATGCTTATGACTGGGATATGTGTCTTATTCAGTATAATTATATGGATGAACATACTCAGGCAGGGCGCAAAGGCTTGAATCACGCCAACGACAAGGGTATTCCCGTTATGATTATGGAGCCCCTCCGAGGCGGCAGACTTGTAAACAATATTCCCGCAGATGCAAAACGAATTTTTGATGAGCACTCCGTTCAGCATACTCCTGCACAGTGGGCGTTCCGTTGGCTTTGGAATCAACCTGAGGTTTCTGTTGTCCTTTCGGGTATGAATTCCGATGAAATGGTAGAGGATAATATAAAAACTGCATCAGAAACCGAAATCGATGAATTGACTGCAAATGATGAAGAAATGCTTAAGCGGGTTGTCAGGGCTATCAATGCTAAAATGAAGGTTCCATGTACAGGTTGCGGTTACTGTATGCCTTGTCCTCAAAATATCAACATCAGCGGAATTTTTTCGGCATATAATCGTTGTTTTACGGATAATAGCTTTGCCGGATTCAGAGAATATGTGAAAAACACAACTTCAGGGCAATATGCACCTGCATCGAAATGCGTAGGATGCGGAAAATGCGAAAAGCATTGTCCTCAGAGTATTGATATTCGAAAGCAGCTGAAAGAAGCGGAAAATGAGCTTGAAGGAACTGCATACAAAATGATTGGTAATGTTTTATCGGTGTTCAAAAAGAATAAATGAGATAACCGATTAGTTTAAATCAAACCGAAGCAGAACGAAAATATTTCATATCCGATTTTAAACTTGTTGCTAAAATAATGATTGAGGTCCATAACGGCAGAAGCACAAACAACACTTGAACAATTTTCGTTCCCGTGGTATACTGTTGTAAAATTATTACGGAGGCAAAAAAATGAAGAAAAAGTTTTTAAAAATTATTTCAGCTCTGCTTTGTTTTGCTCTTCTGGTATCAGGAGTATCTGTCGGCACATACGCCGCTCAGGACGAAGCTGTGGGCGACAGTATTATGAAAGGTCTTTACAACACTCTGAACGTTGTTGTTGAGGGTCTTGTTAAATCAATCTGCGGAATTTATGTTAATCCGAAGGATTGGGAAAGCATCGATAACTATGATTCCGTTGAAATAGGTTTTATGACGGGCAGAGATACATATCAGACATCTGCCGCTGAAGAAAATATATGGAAGCTTGGTTATTCAAAAAAGAGCATTGTACCCGATGATGTTAACAGCGGCAAGTATAATCTCGGCAGAGATTTACTTAACAAATATGCTGAGGGAGTTTATGACGATCAGTGTATCCGCGTTGCCGTAATTGACGATAACAGCGGCGAGGGTGCGGTTGTGCTCGGTGCAATCGACTCGCTCGGAGTTACTTCAACAGATATCCGCACCATCCGTAAGGCGGTTCTCGAATACTGCGAGGAGCAGGGGATTAAGGTTGCAAGTATCAACATAAGTGCAACCCACGCTCATTCCGCACTTGATACACAGGGTGTCAGCACAGAATTCTTTAGAAAGCTTTTTGGTACATTCTGGTGTAATCTGATTGGCTTTGACGGAACAATGGCGGGTCTTGAAACAGCGGAAATGTTCAAGCAGCATTTCATTAATGTATCTGTTGAAGCAATCAAGGAAGCTTTCGGTAAAATGGAAGAGGGCAAGCTTTACTTCTCAGCAATTGATATGAGCGAGTATTTTAAGGATAAACGCGATCTAATTTCAAAAGAGGATTTGCCTGAAACAGCAAGCTTTAAATTTGTTCCCGATTCGGGAAAACCTGCAACATATATCAGTGATATTACATGCCATGCCACATCATTCAGCGCAAGTAACAGTCTTGTAGGTTCAGACTATATCTACTACGCCGATGAATATATTAAAAATACCGAAAACGGTAATTTCATTATGATTCCCGGTGCGGTAGGTCAGGTTTCCCGTGACATTGAAGTAGATACAACAGGTATGACCGAATATGAAGAAAAGGGCGCCGACGCAAGAGCACTCGGACAGAAAGTTGGCAAAAAAATAGTTGATGCCGATTATTCAACAGAGCTTTCACCTGTTATTAACGTAAAACACAGAGAACTCTTTATCGTACCTGAAAACAGCATTCTAACCCTTGCCTGTGAAATCGGACTTGTAAACAATAAAATCTTTTACGACGGATTACTTGTTAAAGAATACTGTATGGCAACCGAAATGGGTTATCTTGAATTCGGCAATGAAATTGCACTTGCACTTTTCCCCGGTGAGCTCTATCCCGAGGTTTTCTGGGATGATGAGATTACAGGCGGTGCAAACTGGGACGGCACAGAATGGCCTTATGATAACCTTTCAACAGCCGTTGAAGGTGTTACAACCTATGCAGTAAGCCTTACAAATGACGCAATCGGTTATGTTCTTACAGATAATAACTTTGCCTTTATGGGGCATATTATCGGTGACGGAATTGCTGATGAAACGCTTTCCGTCGGCAAACATATAGGCTCGTATCTTGTAACGGAATATCTGGCACTTATTGATTCACTTTGATGATTCAGATAAAAAACAGAGGGCAAATTATTTGTCCTCTGTTTTTTGTTAACATATAAAAAGTTTCTTATAATATCTGAAATTTCAGGGTTTGCGGATAACCATACGAAAAATAAATCTATAAGTTTATCAAATGTTTCAAGCGAATTTATTCCGAATATTACAAGAAGTTTTTCTGCAATTAAAACCGGTAAAAAAACAGGTGTTAAAAAGAATAATGTAAAAACCGCACTGTTAAAATTCTTTTTTTGTTTTTTGCATTTTAGTATATTAATTATATTCTGTCATGAAACAAAATAAATGTAATAAATGTATTAAAACGGATTGAAGAAATTTCGGTGATATGTTAAAATATACTGAAAATAAAATAGAGGATGGTATGCCTTGAAGAAAACATTGTCAATTATTACTCTGTTTGTTTTAATTTTAACTATTGTGACAAGTTCATTGCCTGTATCATCAGCTGCAAATGACGGTGCGGATATCCCCGTTATTCACGTGCACGGATACGGTGCGTTGCTTGTAAGGAACGATGAAGAAGGTAAAAAAGAAACCGTTTATCCGCTGCAGATTCCCGACGGATACATTGAACAAAAAGCAGAAGAATTTCTTCCTGTATTCGCGAAAGCATTCTTCACTCAGGAATGGAGTGAATTCTGCGATGTGCTTACAGATATTCTTGTACCGATTTTTGAACCTATGTCACTTGATAAAAACGGTGAAGCATCCGACGGAAGCCGTGCAGACTGGACCTGGAGCAGACAAACTCTGCGAAATAAGAAAAATGCTGACGGTAAATACAGCGCAACCGCTTATCCTTTCCATTACGACTGGCGACTTGACCCCTATGTAACAGCAGATACGCTTCACCGTTACATTGAAGATGTTCTGTATGTTACCGGAGAAGAAAAAGTTGCGCTTTACGGCAGATGTCTGGGTTCAAATGTTGTTGCAGCGTATATGGAAAAATATGACGGTGAATATGTTCAGGATGTAATTCACTATGCAAGCAGTGTTTACGGTGCAACACAGTGCAGTAAAGCATTTGCAGGCGAACTTCATATGCACGCAGACGGTATTGACAGGTTTATGTATGATATTGATTTAGGGCTTGAAATATATTATACCGACCTTATTCAGTCATTTGTATCCTTGCTTAATAAAACATACGGTCTTGATGTTGTATGCTGGGCAATCAACAATGTTGCAGAGGATATTTACCTTGATATTTTCCCTGAAATAATGAGGGCGGGCTTTGGCACATTCCCTTCATATTGGAGTATGGTAAGTCTGGAAGACTATGACAGGGCAATGGAAACCGTTTTTTACGGTGTTGATAAAAGCGAATATGCCGGACTCATCGAAAAAACAGAAAACTATCACAATAATGTCCGCCTTAAGTTTGAAGAAAACACAAAGGCTGATATCGAGAAGGGGATAGGATTTGCAAATATCGTCAAATATGGTATGCAGACTATTCCCGTAACCGTAAATTCCGATGAGCTTTCAGACCAGACCGTAACGGTGCGTGAAAGCAGCTTCGGTGCAACAACGGTTAAGATAAACGAATCCTTTTCTGATGACTATATAAAAAATGCCGTGACAAATTCAACAGCAAAATTCATTTCGCCCGATAAGCAGATTGATGCTTCAACTTGTCTTTATCCCGAAAAAACCTGGTTTATTAAAAATCTGGTTCACGATTATTTTCCTTCTTGTGTCAACGGTCTGGTAAGTGAGATTATCAATAACGACGGATACGACGTTTTTTCAAGCGCCGTATATCCGCAGTACCTTGTGTTTGATGATGAAACGCAGACTGTTTCGCCAATGACCGCCAACAATATGAACACGACAGAAAGATGGCATGTCACGTTTTTTGAGGCACTGCGCAAGTTCTTTGCAGCTTTGATTGAAATGCTTAATATCTCTATGGCGTCATAGTTTTAATTCATAAAGATGTAAAATATATGGTTGACGCTCTTAAGATTACGGTTGCCTGGTAATGTTTTGTAAAATTAATAAATTGAAGGTGAGTTAATGGCTGAAAACAAAAGCACCAAAAAATATGATAAGCTAATAAAAACTTTGCAGATTCTTTCGTTTGTATTTATGCTTGCAATGGTTGTTGTCTGTGTTATCTTTCTTAAGAAGAATAATATTTCAGTTCAGAATGTCGATGCATTGACTCAGTACCTTGTAGGCGGCACAGTTACGATGGCACTTATAATGATTGGATTCAGCATCATCAAATCCTTTGCACTTATTTTTCCGCCTGCGGTATTATTTGTTCTTTCGGGAATAGTGTTTGACAATCTTCTTGTTGCTGTTGCGGTTAATTTTATTGCCACAGCATGCAGCCTTATTCTTCCCTATTTTCTCGGCAGATTTATGGGTGCGGAGATGGTTGAATCACTTTCCGGCAGATTCAAGGCAATTAAGAAGCTTGATGATTTTGCAGATGAAAATTCATTTGAGGTTGTATTTGTTTTCAAAGCAGGCGGCTTTATGCCATCTGATTTGAGCAGTCTTATATTTGGTGCACTTAATATTCCTTTTGTAAAATATTTTATTGCAGCCAATCTCGGAATGCTCGTTCTCAATGTTCTGTGGAGTATTGTGGGCGTTTACGGAGATCTTACAAATCCTCTGTCTTACCTTTATGCTTTACCGGCATTGCTGTTTGCAATCGGTGCTTCAATTTTCCTTGCAAAAAGAAAGAAAAATAAAAATTAACATATAAGGAGAATCATTATGAGTTTTAAAAGTATTGTGTTAAAAATCACCTCGGTTATACTCGTTATTTCAACTTTGTTGGGATTATCTTTCTCATCGTTTGCCGCAAGCAATAACGGCTTATATTCCGTGGCTGCTCAGGAAGCAGAACATCCCGCAGAAGAAACCGAAAAGCTTCCCGTTACCGATGAGATTGTAAGCATCGCAAGGTCAAAAATCGGCTACTACCCCAGCAACATCAATGAATTTACAACCTGGTATTACGGAAGAGAAACCGATGCATATTGGTGCTCGATTTTTGTATCCTGGTGTGCTGCTCAGGTTGGTGCAATCGGTACAGCCGTACCCAAGAGAGCATCTTGCGATACGATGAGACAGTGGTTTATAAATAAGGGAGAATATTACCCCGCAACAAGTAATTATGTACCTCAAAGGGGAGATATTGTATTTATTAACACAGCAGTTGACGGTACGGATGATGTTCATCATGTTGAAATTGTTACCGAAAGCGGATTTATTGATGCTAATAAAAACCCTAAAGTAAAATGTATCGGAGGTAACACTTCGGATATCAATTATAACGGTTCAGAGTATGTTACCGAAAAAACACGACCCGTCAACAGTTCCAGAGCAACGCTTGTGGGTTATGCTCATCCTTCATATGAAGACAGCGAGGGTCTTTTGGGTTCACTTTATACCCTTGCCGATAAGCTCAGCCCTTCATTTGTTACATATATTTTCTCAAAGATTATTTCTATTTTACCCAAGCTGCAGATATTTGTTGAAATATTCAAAATACTTTTCACAGTCCAACCCGAAACACCCACAGAGCCGGTTGCAGAATGATTTTTTACATCTGAAATTTTGACATTATATCATCTGTACCATTAAATTGGAGGCGGTCAAGTGAAAAAATATGACGTTATCGTTATAGGCGCAGGCAACGGCGGACTTGCAGCTGCTGCAACTTGTGCCCAGGCAGGTCTTTCAACTCTTCTGCTTGAAAGACATAATATTCCAGGCGGATCTGCATCGTCTTTTGTTCGAGGCAGATTTGAGTTTGAACCTTCTCTTCATGAACTTGCAGGTGTAGGTTCACCCGAAAAAGACGGTTTGATCGAAGACATGTTTATCAGAATGGGTGGTGATGTTGATTGGACCAGACACAACTCAACATTCCGTCTTATAGTTCCCGCAAAAGAAGGGGATAAGGATGCATTTGTAAATGAAAACGGCGTTCTTGTTACCGTTGATGCCCGTATGCCCGCAGGTTTCCGGAATTTTGCAAGAAAGCTCGATGAAATTGTTCCGGGTTCATATGACAGCTGTATGGCTGCTTTTGACCTTTCAACAAGAATGTTCAACGCTTTTGAATGCCTTGATAATCCCAAGAAAATTCCAAGTTGCCTTAAAGATGTTCCCGATCTTATGCGTATGATTTCACATACAATGAACGAGGCACTGGATGCTCTTGGCATGCCTAAAAAGGCACAGGATATTTTCAACACATACTGGTGTTATATGGGCTCACCCGGTTCAAAGTTTGATTTCCTTTATTATATGGCTGTTCTTCACAGCTATGTCAAAAACGGAACAGGTATTCCTCTTAAGCGAAGCCACGAAATGAGCCTTGCTCTTGATGAGGTTATCCGTAAAGCGGACGGAGATATCTGGTATAACTCCGAAGTAACCAAAGTCATCATGGAAAACGGAAAACCTGCCGGCGTTGTTATCAACGGTGAAAAAGAAGTTTACGGTAAGTATTTTATCTGTAACTCATCACCCAATTCTGTATGGAATGACCTTTTTGATATCAAGGATGTTCCTGAAAAACAGCTTAAGATGCTTAATGCCCGAAAAACCGCCGCATCTCTCACAACGGTTTATCTCGGTATGAACAAAACAAAAGAGGAACTTGGCATCACCGATTACTCTGTGTTTATTGCTCCCGATTCGAACTCAGACAAGCAGTATGAAGCTGCACAGAACTTTTTCAGCGGATATTGCATTATTAACTGTCTTAATGAAATTATCCCCGATTGTACTCCTGAAGGCACGAGCCAGCTTTTCCTTACAACCATGACCTTCGGCGATGTTATGAAGGATATCAAGCCTCAGGATTATAAAAAATTCAAAACAAAAGTTGCAAAGGATATGATTGAAACCTGCGAAAAGGCACTTAATATTTCAATTATACCTTACATTGAAGAAATCGAAATTGCACTTCCTCCCACATTTGCAAGATATCTCAACACACCCCTCGGCACACCTTACGGCTACATGCTTGAAAAATGGGATAGTATGATACCCCGTACCGTTCAGTACGGCAAAGATCAGCCTTTCGAGAATTTTTATTTCTGCGGCGCAAGCCAGGAACGCGGCGACGGCTACGGCTGTGCGTATTACACAGGTGAAAAAGCAGGCGGAATTGTAGTGAAAAAATTAAAGGAGGGCAAATAATATGGCAAACAATTTTAAATCCTTAAAAGGCAAAAAGTTTTTGTCGATGCTCTCTGCCCGTCAGGAAAGATTTGAAAATTCAAAAGCAGAGCTTCCGAAAGACGGAGATAACGCAATGGTTCTCGCCAAAGCACTTCACCCCAAAAGACAGCATCTTGTTATTGAATCTGTAACAGACAGGGGAGAAGATTGCAAAAGCTTTACTCTTGTTCCCGATACGGAAAAAGGAACAACATTCCTTGCATATTTTGCGGCAGGAAAATATCTTACTGTTTTTGAAACGATTGAAGGCATGCCCGTAACAAGAGCGTATTCAATCTCATCATCACCCAAGGAATCGCTTGAAGGCAAATATGTGCTTACAATAAAGCTTGTTGACGGCGGACTTATGTCAAAATATATTTTTGACAACTGGACCGTTGGCACAAAGGTTGAGGTATCTGCACCCTCAGGTAGTTTTGATTATCAGCCTCTCCGTGATGCCGAAAAGGTTATTTGCATAGCAGGCGGAAGCGGTATAACACCGTTCCTTTCTATGGCAAATGCAATCAATGACGGTGATGAAGATTTTGAGCTTACTCTTCTCTATGGCAGCAGAAATGCAGATTGCATTCTTTTCCGCAATGAACTTGCTGAGCTTGAAGCAAAGTGCAATAAAATAAAAGTTATTCACGTTCTCAGTGATGAAAACACTCAGCTTCCCGACGGCGCAGAAAAAGGATTTATCACTTCCGAACTTATCAAGAAATATGCTCCCGCAGACGAAAACTACTCTGTATTTCTTTGCGGACCTCAGCAGATGTATGAATTTGTTGATAAGGAACTTGAAAAGCTTTCACTTGAAAAGAAATATATCCGTCATGAAATGTTCGGGGAATTCCATAATCCTTCATCCCAGCCCGATTATCCCTCGGATATTCCCGAAACAGTCAGAATTACTGTAACAATTCAGGATAAAACTTATATTGTCAAAGGTTCATCTGCCGATTCAGTTATGCAGACTCTCGAAAAGAACGGTATTTCCGTTCCTGCACGTTGCAGAAGCGGTGAATGCGGTTTCTGTCACTCACATCTTATTTCAGGTAAAGTTTATGTACCCAAGCACCTTGAATACCGCAGACTTGCCGATTATAAATTCGGTTGTATTCATCCCTGTTGTTCATTCCCTCTGACTGACCTTGAAATAAATGTTCCCGTTGCAAAATAATACAGTATTGTAAAAATCAGCCTCCGTCGGCAAAAATACGGCAGAGGCTGATAATTTTTATTTGATTTCATCCCTTGTGGGTATGGAGCAGCTTGCTCCTTTACGGCTTACGGTGATTGCCGATGCTTTGGTTGCAAGGTCAATACTTTCGGGAAGTGTCATTCCTTCCGAAATACCGCAACAGACAGCGCCTATAAATGTATCACCGGCAGATGTGGTATCAACAACAATTGTTTTTTCAGCGTTCCTGAAACGGATATATCCGCCGTCATTATATGCACAGCCTTTTTCGCCAAGAGTGATAATAACCGTTCCGATGCCTTTATTTTTCAGCGTTTCAATTGCCTTTTTACAGTTTTCTTCAGTGTCAACATTGATACCCGTAAGCAGGGATGCTTCATGTTCGTTCGGAACAATTATATCAATATTTTTCAGAAAATCATCTGGCAATTCCTTGCGGGGAGCAGGATTCAAAACAACAAGTGTATCACTATTTTTTGCAATTTCAGCCGCCCTGATTACGGAATCAAGGGGTATTTCAAGCTGCATAACAAGAATATCGGTGTCGTCAATAAGGCTTGAATATTTATCTATAACCGCAGGTGTGATGCAGCTATTAGCTCCTGCATTGAGAATTATAAAATTATCTCCGTTTACAACGGTTATGCTTGCTGTGCCCGTCGAGGATTCATCGGTTATAAATCCGGAAAATTCAACACCCGATTTCTCTAAATTATCAAGAAGCATTCTGCCGTTTGAATCGTTTCCCACAGCACCGAGAAAGTGCACATCTCCGCCAAGCTTTGCGACAGCAACCGCTTGATTGGCACCTTTGCCGCCTGCATTAACGGAGAAATCAAATCCCTCAACGGTTTCACCGAGAGAAGGCATTCTTTGGGTGTAAATTGTGAGGTCGGCATTCATACTGCCGATAACCAGAATTTTTTTCATATCAAATCCGCTTTCAGCTTAAATTTGCAAGGTCTTTATAATTTACCTTAAGAGAAGTATAAAGAGATGAATATATGTTGTAGTATTTGCGGTATGAAGCGGTATTATCAGTGTCAGGCAATATTTTATCGGATACCTGAGGTACCATTGCATCGCAGGCTTCTTTTATACTGCCGTAAATACCTGCGCCTACTGCCGCAAGCACTGCAACGCCCAATGCTGCCGCATCTGATGACTTTGCGGTTTCAACGGGAACAGAGAACGTATCGCAAATCATATTCTTCCACAGTTTGCTTTTGCTTCCGCCGCCACAAAGGAGCATTGAAAGGGGAGTAATGCCCATTTCTTTAAGCACAAGCAAGCAATCATAAAGTGAATATGTAACACCTTCCATAAGTGCTCTTATAAAATGTGCTTTTGTGTGCATTGCCGATAAGCCAAAGAATACACCTCTGCAGTCGGGGTCAAGATGAGGCGTTCTTTCACCCATAAGATAAGGAAGATAAATAAGCTTATCACAGCCGATGGGAATATCTTTTGCTTTTGCATCGGTTATTTGGTATACATCTTTGTTTTCCTCGTTTGCCTGATGGATTTCTTCGAAGCAGAAGTTGTTTTTGAACCACTGCAGCGATAGACCAGCACCCTGAGTAACACCCATTACGTGCCAGGCACCGGGTACAGCACAGCAAAAAGTATGAACTCTGCCCTTAGGGTCAATAACAGGGTTATCCGTATGAGCAAAAACAACACCTGATGTACCGATTGTTGTGAACGCTTTGCCTTCTGTTACAACACCCATACCAACAGCCGCGGCGGCATTATCGCCTGCGCCGCCTGCAACGGATGTTTTAACCGACAAACCTGTTTTTAAAGATGTATCGTTGTTGATGTATCCGGTAATTTCGGGTGACTCATATACTTTTGCAAGATATTCTTCTTTTATTCCAAGCGCATTGATCATAATGTCAGACCATTTTCTGCCGGGAACATCAAGAAGCTGCATTCCCGATGCATCGGATACTTCCGTTGCGAAATCTCCCGTAAGTCTGAATCTGAGATAATCCTTGGGAAGAAGGATGTGTCTGCACTTTGCAAAATTTTCGGGTTCATTGTTTTTGACCCAAAGAATTTTTGAAGCGGTAAAGCCCGTAAGCGCAGGGTTTGCGGTGATTTTAATAAGAGTGTCAAGACCGAGCTTTTCGGTAAGCTCTTCACATTCCTTGCCCGTTCTCTGGTCACACCAAAGAATGGCAGGTCTTAAAACATCGCACTTTTCATCAAGCATAACAAGACCGTGCATCTGACCGGATATACCCAGTGAAACAATATCGTCGGGGTCAACACCGCTGTTTTTAACAACATAAGTAAGTGTTGTAATTGCGGCATTATACCAATCCTCCGGATTCTGCTCTGCCCAACCGTTCTGAGGCTGATACAAAGGGTATTCAACGCTTTTTGATGAAACTGCAGTCCCTTTTTCATCAAAAAGCACGGTTTTGGTCGCCGATGTTCCGAGGTCAATACCAATTAAATATTTCATATTATTCACCAAATAAAATGCTGTTCAATGCAGACTGCAGGTATTCCTGACTGCCTGAACCGGGGTCACTGCACTTGCCCAATGAGCAGGCATATGCCGAAAGCTCTTCAAGGCTTGTTTCACCGTCAACAATTTTTTTGCCTATTCCGCTGCTATAGCTTGAATATCTTTCTGTTTTGAACTCATCAATTCTGCCGTCATCAATTATTTTTGCTGCCTTGATAAGACCGAGAGCAAAGGTATCCATACCGAGAATAAAGCCAAGCACCATATCTTTAAGTGTATTGCTGGGTCTGCGATTTTTGGCGTCAAAGTTAAGACCGCCGTTCTTCATACCGCCTGCTTTGAGAACTTCATACATACACATTGTCGCAGAATAAACATCGAAGGGGAATTCATCGGTATCCCAGCCGAGAATTGGGTCGCCCTGATTAGCATCGATTGAACCGAGCATACCATTAATAGCTGAAATTCTCAGTTCGTGCTCAAAGGTATGACCCGCAAGAAGAGCGTGGTTTGCTTCAATGTTCATCTTGAAATCCTTGTCAAGACCGTACTGACGGAGGAAGCCGATAGCTGTTGCAGCGTCAAAATCATACTGGTGCTTCATAGGCTCCTTTGGTTTGGGTTCAATATAGAAATCACCTTCAAAACCGATGCGTCTGCCGTATTCAACAGCCATTCTCATAAGTCTTGCAATGTTTTCCTGCTCAAACTTAACATCTGTGTTGAGGAGTGTTTCATAACCCTCTCTGCCACCCCAGAAAACATAGCCTTTACCGCCGAGCTTAACAGTAAGGTCAAGAGCTTTCTTTATCTGTGCCGCCGCAAAACAGTAAACTTCTGCACTGTTTGTGCTGCCTGCACCGTTCATAAATCTGGGGTTTGAGAACATGTTTGCAGTACCCCAGAGACATTTGATACCTGTTTCCTTCATTTTGATGAGAATGTAATCTGTAATCTCGTCCAGACGACGGTTTGTTTCGTTGATATCTTCTGCCTCGGGAACAAGGTCAACATCGTGGAAGCAGAAGTATTCAATGCCCAGCTTACTCATAAATTCAAAACCTGCATCAACCTTTGCTTTTGCGTGTTCCATAGTGCCTTTTTCCGCACCGAATGATTTATCAGCTGTATCTCTGCCAAACATATCTGTTCCCGCAGCACCAAGGTTATGCCACCAGGCCATAGCAAATGAAAGATGTTCCTTCATTGTTTTGCCCATAATAACTCTGTCTGCATCGTAATATCTGAAGGCAAAAGGATTTTTGCTTGCGGCGCCTTCATATTTTACTTTTTCAATAAAATCGAAATACATATTAAAATCTCCGTTCCTTAAAATATATAAACAATTATATATTTATGCAGTAACATATGCAAGAGAAAATAAAAAGATTTTACAAATAATCATCGGTATGCTCTTTTTTACTTGAAATAAATAAAGAAATATTGTATTATTGTATTCGGTATAACGATAATCTGAAAAGGAATGTTTATATGCAGTTTATTGTAATGGATCTGGAATGGAATAATACCTATGCAAAAAAAGCAAACGGTTATATAAATGAGATAATCGAAATAGGTGCTGTAAAGCTTGATGCCGACCTTGAAACCGTTGATACATTTTCGTGCATTATTCGTTCTCAGATTGGCAAAAAGCTCAGAGGTACCGTTAAAAGACTTACTCAGCTTACAAATGCGGATATAAGCTCCGGTATGCCTTTCACAAAAGCTTTTTCTGTTTTCAGAAAATGGATAGGCAACGATGATACCGTAATCCTTACTTGGGGTGACGGAGATATAAGAGTATTGCTTGACAACTTTAAATATCTTAACGGTATAAAAGTAATTCCGTTTTTAAAGAAATACTGCGATATGCAGAAAAGCTTTCAGAAAATCAACGGTAATGCTAAGGGCCAGCAGACGGGATTGCTTGCCGCTGCAGAACACCTTGGCATAGACCCTGAAATGTATATTCATCACCGTGCTCTCGGTGACAGTATGCTTACTGCCGATATTCTGAAAAGAATATATCCTATGGGTATTATTGAGTCGGATATACTTGACTGCAATGATGATTTCTATTCAAAGCTTCTTTATAAGGCAAAGATAATCAGAAATATTGATAATCCTCTTGTTGATAAAAAGAGGCTCAACCACACCTGCGAATCCTGCGGTACTCCTTGTACTCAGCTTACTTCGTGGAAATTCCATTGCCAGTTTTTCAGAGCAAACTTTTATTGCGCTGAATGTGACCTTACATATTCCGTAGGCGTAAGGTTCAAAAAGCTTTTTGACCAGGTTGAATTCAGAAAAATTGTATCGGTTAAAGAACCGGAACCCAAAATAGAGCAGGAGGGAACTGAAGAATGAAACTTCTTGTTACCGGCGGTGCAGGTTTTATAGGCTGTAACTTTGTATACTATATGCTTGATAAATATGCCGATTACGAAATCGTGTGCCTTGACGCACTTACATATGCTGGGAATATCAAAAGTCTTTCAAAAGCATTTCAAAATAAAAATTTTAAATTTGTAAAAGGAAGCATTGCAGACAAAGAACTTGTGTATTCTCTTTTTGAAAATGAAAAATTTGATGTTGTTGTTAATTTTGCCGCTGAAAGCCATGTTGACCGCTCCATTGAAAATCCATTTGTTTTTCTTGAAACAAATGTTATGGGTACAGCTTGCCTTCTTGATGCAAGCAAGAAATTCGGAGTAAAAAGATATCATCAGGTATCAACCGATGAAGTTTACGGTGATCTGCCCCTTGACAGACCCGATTTATTCTTTACGGAAACAATGAATCTTATTACTTCAAGTCCTTATTCGGCTTCAAAGGCATCCGCAGACCTTCTTACACTTGCTTTTCACAGAACCTACGGTCTGCCCGTCACGATATCACGCTGTTCAAACAATTACGGACCGTATCAATTCCCCGAAAAGCTTATTCCCGTTATGATTATGAAAGCTCTGGCAGATGAAAATCTTCCCGTATACGGTCAGGGTCTTAATGTTCGTGACTGGCTTTATGTTGTGGACCACTGCAAAGCTATCGATATGATTATTCATAACGGTAAAATCGGTGAGGTTTACAATGTAGGCGGTCATAACGAAAAGCAGAATATTGAAGTTGTAAAAACAATTTTGAGTCACCTCTCAAAGCCCGAAAGTCTTATCACTTATGTAAAAGACAGGGCAGGGCACGATCTGAGATACGCCATTGACCCCACCAAAATCTCAACTCAGCTTGGTTGGGAACCCGAAACAGCATTTGAAGAGGGTATGAAAAAAACAATAGAATGGTATCTTGACAATCAAAGCTGGATGGATGACATAAAAAGCGGCGAATATCAGAACCACGGTTTATAAAAAGTTATCAGGCTTACAGGGAATTAACCCGTAAGCCTGATTTTTTAATAGCTCATTGTGTAAAATGCTTTGATTATATCACGAATCAGAAAAGCCGCAATCTTTTCCCAGAAATTAAGTTTACATTCAAAAACTATTTCGCCTTCTGTGAAGGTACCGTCAACATTTTCAACGGTAAGATGTACCGTTGCCGTGCCGTCACCTATACATCTTGCATAGCCGGATGATGAAACAAGGATAACATTTTCATTATCCGATTTCCATTGAGCATTGAAATAAAGTGCATCGACAGGGTTGAATACAGTAATGATTCTTTCTGCTTCTAAGAACCTGAGATTTACATTTGATGCATAAAGATTAATGGTTTCAACAACTTTCGGTTTGAGTTTTTCAAGTGCATCAAGAATTACCTTGGTTTGTCTGTCAACAATATCCTGTTCACAGGAATATCTGCCGCTTACATCTTCACTCAGTGCAGCATCAAGCTCTGTTAAATCCGTATAAAGCGATCGGTCGACGGCAAGAGCTTTTTCAACCGCCTTATTATATTCGGTGTAATCGGCAGGAACGGTATCCTTGGTTATAATATTTGTTGTTATTTCATTTATTGTGCCCAGGTCATTCTGTGTAATCTTACAGTAGTAATACGGTGCGGAATCCGCACTCGTAAAAGTATATGAGGGTGTTGTTGCACCGTCAATCGGTGTTCCGCCCGATGTTTCGGGAACAGTGTTCCAATACCACTGATATGTAAGATCAAAACCTGCCGCAAGAATATAAACGGTTTCACTGTTTTCCGTTACATATTCGGGAATCTCACTGTAAACAAGAGGAATTTCGATGAAACTGTATCCCTTAAGGTTTGCGTAACGTTCAACAAAGGTGTTTTTGGTGCCGTAAATAGTCATATTTTCGCCTTTGTCAGTTGACTCGATAAAGTTGTTGGAAAGAAGAATACCGCTGTTGTCGGGCATATCATCGGTTGTAACAAGGCTTCTTGCATCAATAAATTCTATTGTGCAGTCATTAAATACACCCGATGTTAAATGAGTGATGTTTTCGATATTCAATGAATAAATATTATGGCATCCTTTGAAAGTGTTTACAGCAATATTTTCAGCGCCATTGAGACCTATAATGTATATATCGGGAGCTGTTTCAAACATTTGAGATACTGTTTTTATAAGTTTGGGTGCATAAAATCTTTCAAGATTTGACGGAAGATAAATCTTTGAACCGTATTGAGTATAAACATTATCTTCAAACGCCGTCATCTCCGGAAGATTCAGGACGGATAGAGAATCGCATCCGTTGAAGGCATTGGAGTAAACCGTTTTAGCCTGCGGGAGACTGATTTCAGAAAGAGAAACACAGCTTTCAAATGCATTTGAAAAAACATATTTTACATCAGCGAATGATGCAATAATCAGACTTTCGCAACAACTGAATGCGCCTGAAGGAATATATGCAAGCCCACTTATATCAACATCGGTAAGCGACGAGCACCCCTTGAAACATCCGTCAGGCATATTGGAAAGATAATCAATACGAATATTAACAAGCTGATTGCAGTCACGGAATGACGTTGACCCTATTGATATTAAATTTCCGAGTTCAACAAATGAAATTGCCGATTTTGAAAACGCACCGTCGGGTATATTTTTTAGTTTTGAAAGATTAAGGGTAAAGGTTGAACCCGTAAATATATTCTGCCTGTTGCCTGCATTATAAAATGAAAATTCACCTATTGATTCAAGGTCAGAAAGAAACAACGCATTTTTCAGCCAATCACAGTTATAAAACGCATATTCACCGACAACACTTACATTTCTTCCGAATACGGTTTTAAGCTCTGTGCAGTTTCTGAATGCAGAGTTTCCTATTTCAGTTACGGAGTCGGGGAGTATAACCTCGGTTATATTTGTGTTTTCAAATACAGCGTCTCCGATTTTTTTTATTTCCGTTCCGTTTGCATATTGAGGCACAGTGAAGCTTGATGCTTTTCCGCTGTATGCTGTCAAGGTTCCGTCAGACGATACGGAAAGCTCGTTTTCCTTTGCATAAGGTGCAATAATGGTGGCAAAAGATGATATGGAAGAACGGTACATACCGTCACAGTAGGCAACAGCAGTGATTATAACGGTCTGAGATGCATGTATGGGTTTGCCGTCATACAGTATTACATTTTTACCGCCGATTACAGGAATTGAACGGTCGGTTGTGTAATAAATCTTTGCGCCCGGGGTATCGCAGAATATCTCAATATCAAGTTCTGTCTGGCTTAATGCGGTCTGATGAGAGAAATACGGTGTTTCTGCAATATCTTTCAGCTTTACATTAGCAGGATGTTCAGGAGCTCTTATAATACCTCTGCCGTATTTGATTGATGAATTATGTTCGCTTATCTGAACACAGGCGTTTTCGATTATATCAATAATTTCTTCGCGTAAAGCATCAGGTCTGTAAGAATGAATGGCGGCAGCAACAGCTGTAACAAAAGGAGCGGCAACGGATGTGCCTCTTGTTTTTATATATCCACCGCCGAGATTTGTTGTTGTGATTTCAAAACCGGGCGCGGCAAAATCAACACCGTTGTCATATGTGCTGAAATTGGTTACAATGCCCGATTGATTTATCGCAGTGATTTTTAACACATTATCGTAGGATGCGGGATAAAATTTATTTGTCGTACCGTCGTTGCCCGAAGCTGCAATAACAGGAATATTATTAATTTCCGCGTTATCTATTGCATTTTTCAGAACAGCGGAATCCTCTTCAAAACCCACGCTTATGTTGATTACATCAACACCGTCTTCCAACGCACAGTTTATACCTGCAGCAAGAGAAATAATCGTTCCTGCACCGTGAGAATCAAGAACTTTATATGGCTGAACAAAAACATTATCCATAGTGCTGTCAATAATAACACCTGCAACCTGCGTTCCGTGACCGTTATCATCCATTGAATTGTTTCTTATTCCGCTTGTACTTGTATTGATTCTTGTGGGAAGTACACGACCTTTAAAGAAAGGATGATCAGGGTCAACACCGGTATCTATAACCGCAACAATTGTATTGCTTATTTCAGTGTTGCTGATTGAAATATTGTTATTAAGTTTATCTATTCCTATATATTCGGGACCCCAGGATAAATATGAATGTTCTTCTTCATCTGAATATATTATGGCATCCGAAGACATTGCATCTGAAAATAATGCACATATTTCTTTATCGATTTCAACATAATCAATTTTATTGTCTTTAACATATCGATTGTAAGCATTTCTTGCATCATCGGGTGACTTGAACTGAAGCACCCAAAGATCATCGTATCCGCAAATTACCGAAATTGTATCCATAGTGTCAATTCTGTATTTACTTTTAACAATAAGCCTTGAAGTTTTAAATTCATCTGTACCTGCTCCGTATTCGGAACCGAAAGCACCTTCCGACATAGCGGATGCATTAACCATCGCACTGATTTCTTTTGCAAATTCCTCAGCGGATATTTCATCTATATCCGTGGCAACAGCGTATGATAAAAATGATAAAGCTGATGTTGCAACCGCAATCAGCGACATTACAATGCACAGCAGTTTTTTCATTATTTTTCCTCCGATTACAAATTGTATACGTACATTAAATAAAATTATACAAATTATATATTAATTATACTGTTTTTTTATGTCTAAAGCAAGCATACACAAAACAAATCCTATATATACTAAAAATAATACTTGTATTTTATACAAATTGTAATGGAGTAGCATTGGCTTGTTAATTTTAAACCAAAATAATGTTGAAAATATTGAAAGATTACATTATAATTAGTTTGAGGTGATAGAATGATTAAAGAAATTGTTATGAAAAACAGATCATACAGACGATTCAAAGAGATTGAAAAAATTGATTCATCTGTTTTGACGGAGCTTATTGAACTTGTAAGATTCACTCCTTCATCCGTTAATTTTCAGCCGCTGAGATTTAAAATGGTCAATGAACCTG
Organism: Oscillospiraceae bacterium; assembly: GCA_015066625.1. Lineage (GTDB taxonomy): Bacteria > Bacillota > Clostridia > Oscillospirales > Acutalibacteraceae > CAG-177. Next base: position 84,674 of record SVOC01000009.1, on the reverse strand, counting down.
AAGATAATCATAAAGTTTTTGAAACTCTGTCCTGGGCAGGTCTTTTAAAAGAATGGAAAGGTCCCGCAGAAGGGGAGAGACCCTCGGCTTATATAATCATTCTTACAGATTTATCTGTTGCAAACAATATGAAAATCGATGTAGGAATTACGGCTCAGACAATTATGCTGGGTGCCGCAGAAAAAGGTATCGGCGGCTGTATGCTCGGCAGTATCAAGAGGGAACTTCTTGCCGAAAATATGAAAATTGACCTTGATAAATACTCAATTGACCTTGTACTTGCTCTGGGTATTCCTGCTGAAGAAGTCAGAATTGTCAATCTTCCCGAAAACGGAGCAACTGCATATTACAGGGATGAAAAAGATGTTCACTGTGTACCGAAACGCAAAGTTGAAGATCTTATGATTTAACATAAAAACGACCCCACAAAAAACTGTGGGGTCGTTAACTGTTTGTTATGCAAAAATATCAAAAATAACTCTGATGGGAGTTTTAAGAATTCCGACAAGGATTTTAACGGGAATATCGCAGATTGCCGATGCAATTGTGCCCCAGTCAAAGAAGAAGCCTTCTTTTTCTGCAACGGGTGCACCGTCATAATCAAGCACAAAAGCCTGTGTATAGATTATACCGCCCTTGCCGAGAGATTCAGCTCTTACATATTTACCGATTTCGTCAGAATAATCGTCAAGGTCAATTGTGTTACCTACATGAATTACCTTACCGTCAGCAATCCAATGTGTTACAAGAGTATTTTCGGTTGTGAGAGTTATTGTATCCTCTGCTTCATCAACAGAAATGTTGCTGATAACAGGTTCAGACGCGTCGGGATAGTCGGTAGCATTGAATTTATCGTTGGCATTTATGGCATTGCCGAGAATACCTGCAAGTTCAAGTGCATCTGCAGTGCCGATTTCTTCAAGTGAAGCTTTATATTTTACCTGTTCATCATAGTTACCCAGATACTTGCTTGCCGCAAAGAACTGACCGTTTGCAAGGCTGGATTTAAGGTTGTCTGACGTAAGCTCAGGCATAAGCATAACGGTATAACCGGAGTCAACAATATCAAGGTTATGAGCATCTGATGTTGCAATGGCAAAAACATTTCTTTCGCCGAGGGGAAGAATCTTCTGAAGAAGAATATCCCAGAGCTTTCTGTCGTAACGGGTTCTGCTGTCACCTTTACTGTTGATATCAATACCGATGCAGGATTTGTATGTGTTGAGCAGATTTATAAATTTGTTGATTTTATATTTATATGTTGAATCTTCAAGGTTATATGCATCCGCTGTGCTTTCTTCATCTCTTGCGTTTGTGTATTCACCGGGATGGTTGATAACACTCAAACCGCCAAGTTCATCAATCTTGCTGATGGGGCTGAGATAATTGCTTGTACCGCCCACAACGCCGTGTCCGTAATCAACAAACCAGGAATTAACATGAGCGTTGTTGAATGATGTGGGGTTCTGCTCATTTGCGTAAGGCACTCTCATCATTTCCTGTCCGGTTTCGCCGGAAGGAAGAGTCTGCGAATAAAATTCATCTGTACCTTTGTTGAAAACTGCATACTGATTGCCGTTTGCCGCAACACCGTTTGCAGAAAGAACATCGCCTACATATTTGCCGTTATCAACCAGTGAGAAAACAAGCATAGGCTCATTATGTCTCTGTGTTGTGTAACCGTAGCTTACCGTACCGTGGTCAGAAATAGCATGAATATCAAATCCAAGCTCATAATGTCTTTCAACCATTTCAGGCAATGAATTACCGCCGTCACTGAATGTTGTATGGCTGTGAAGATCAGCTTTATATCGGTTATAAGCCGAAAAATCCACACCTTCGTAAGGACTTTTGATTGTGTAGTCAACATCGTTGCCCGCTGCAAATGAGAAGGGTACAACAGTTAACAGCATTGCGGCAGCCATCATAACTGCCAGAAATTTCTTTAACATTTTTTATTGCCTCCTTGAAATTTATATAAGTATTATAACAAATATTTATAAATTGTAAATAGTCAACAAATAATTTTTGGATATTTTGTATATGCAAATACTCCAAAAAAGTTGATATTTGCGCCGTATTGTGATATTATTTAAAAAACAAGGAGGTCATCATTATGTTTATAATCAGAAAAATATGGGCAGTGCTTACGCTTCCACTGCTTGTGCTTACACTACTTACAAGTCCGGTTGCAAAATCCACCGAAACGGCAGAGCTTGTATCAAAAGATACTTTTGTGTTTGAGAAGGCTCTTCTTATGGGTCAGGGTATTGCTACAGACGGCGAATATTATTATACCAGCGGTGCCATTGCCGCACTTGACCTTACAGCCCTTGCAAAATTCACTTTCGATGATATGGAGCTTGTTGACACACACATCAACCCCCTGCCCGATGAATGCACCGACAGAGATGATGACCATATCGGCGGAATCAGTGTTTATAACGGAAAAATCTATGCCTCCGTTGAAGACAGTGACGAATATCTTTCGCCCTGCATAGTTGTTTTTGACTGCAAAACTCTTGAAGCAACGGGCGAGATATATGACCTGCCCAACAATATTTACGATGACGGTGTGCCCTGGTGTGCTGTTGACGGTGAAACAGGTCTCCTTTATACTTCGAAATGGAACGATATAAATACTATTTATGTATATGACACGGCCGATTCAATGAGCTTTGTCAAAGAAATTCCTCTTACTGAAACAATACACAGAATTCAGGGCGGAGAATTCTATAACGGAACACTTTACCTTTCAAACGATATAGAGGATAACGGCAATTATAAAAATATTCTCAGTGTTGATATTGAAACAGGTAAAGTTGATATTGCGGCAGTTCGTGATGTCGGCGGCGACAATATTGAAGCGGAAGGTATTACATTTTATCCCGCCGAAGACGGTTCTGTTATGCACGTTCTTGATTACAATAAAGTAATCGGTATTTTTGTTCATCATTATAAGACCGGTTTTGCACAGTAAAGGGGAATGATTATGAAAAAAATAATCAGCTTGATTCTTGCTTTTTCTCTTGTTTTTTCTCTATCAATTCCCGCCTTTGCCGTTGAAGAAAACACTTTCGAAGACTGCGATAATGTTCCTGTAATTGTTGTCAGAGGCATGGACTTTGCAGGTATGTATGTTGATTACGGCACTGAAAACGAACAATCTATTCTTACCATAGACGCAGGAACTATAATCAAAGGAATTCTGAAAGCAGTTGCTTCGGGTATAATCAATTTCAGCCTTGATTCTGCAGTAAAAGAAATCGCACTTCTTGCAAAAGATATTTTCAAATATTTTTCAATGGACGAAAACGGCGATTCATTATACAATGTAACAATGCCTGCATACCCAGACAGTGCGGATAAATATGATGATCTTCGCGAAGGAACTGCATTTGAATACGGAATTGTAAGAACCTGCATTGAAGAATTCGGCGAAGGCCATACATATTATATTAATTATGATTGGCGACTTGACCCCTTTGTTGTTGCTGACGATATCAACGCGGCAGTTGAGGCGGCAATAACAAATACAGGTCACAGCAAAGTGAATATTATCTGCTGCAGTATGGGCGGCCAGATGACTCTTGCCTATCTCACAAAATACGGATACGAAAAAATAAACCGCTGTCTTTTCTTATCCTCAACCTTCAGCGGTGCTCAGGTTGCGTCCGATTTACTCAACGGCAGAGTAAACATAAAAGCAGAAAACCTTTACAATTTTCTTATGAACACAGCTAAGGACAATAAAGCTCTCTCTGTTCTTATTGATGTTCTTTATAAGGTTAAAGTGTTTAACTTACTTACAAAGCTTACGGATTTTATTCTTGGAAACTATAAGGATGCTGTATATCGGGATGCAATAATTCCTGTTTTCGGCCATATGCTTCCCCTGTGGGGTCTTGTTCAGGAAGAAGATTATGAATCTGCCATTGAATATGTGTTCGGCGGAAGAGAAAAAGTAAATCCCGATTTCATTGAAAAAATCGATAAGCTTCAAAAAATGATGAAAGATAAAACCGCACTTCTGAACGAAATGATTGATAACGGAGTTGAAATTGCAATTGTTGCTCACTACGGAATCCCCGTGATACCCGTTTATGAAAATTCCGATTTCAACGGTGACGGTATACTGGAAACCTATCAGATGTCAGGATATGCAACCGTTGCACCCTACGGAAAAACACTGGGTGATGATTATGTTGCGGCAAATCCGGACCTTGTTTCACCTGATAATACTGTTGACCTTTCAACAGCTCTTTATCCCGAATATACATATATAATCAGAGGTGCGGACCATGTAGGCGGTTCTTACGGAACGGATTACAGTGATTTTATCGTCTGGCTTCTTACATATGACGGGGAATTCTATGCAGGTGCAAGTGAAGAATATCCTCAGTTTATGATTTCCGATTCATCACAAAGCCTGAGCAAATTTAATTAAGGATTGATAATATGAATGTATGCTGTATAGTCGGCGCAGGGGATTGCAATAAATTTGACTATAAAAAGCAATCCGGCGACCTCATCATTGCCGCCGACGGGGGATACAGTCACTTGAAAGAATATGATGTAATTCCCGATATTGTTATCGGCGATTTTGACTCACTGGGGTATATTCCTGATGACTTATCCGTCATTAAGCTCCCGGCTGTTAAGGATGTAACCGATATGTATGCAGCGGCTGAAATCGGTCTTGAAAAAGGTTTCAAAGAATTTCTGATTTACGGTGCTTGCGGCGGCAGACTTGACCATACAATAAGCAACATTCAGCTTGCGGTATCGCTCACTGAAAAGGGTAATAAATGCGTTATAATTGACGGTAACACAAAAATCACCGCCGTATGCAACGGAAAAATTGAATTTGACGAAACCGAAATGGGATACATTTCAGTTTTTGCCCACTCAGATAATTGCACCGGGGTAACAATAAAAGGACTGAGATATACTGTTGAAAACGCAACACTGACCAACTCATTTCCACTGGGTGTCAGTAACGAATTCATTGGCAGCAAAGCATCCGTAACCGTCGAAAACGGTACTATTGTAATCATTTATTGATATGTTTCTGTTAAAATTAAACCGACCTTGAAGAATTCAGGGTCGGTTTTTGTGACATCTTGGAACAAAACAAATATATCTGTTGACATTTCTGTAAATTTAAGTAAAATTTTCTATATAGAAAATTAGTTAATTAAGGTACAGTTATGAAAAAGATTTTTGCTATTTTACTTTTAGTTTTGGTTTTGCATTTGTCTGCAATTCCCGTTTTTTCTGTTGATATTGACGGTTACGACAGCGGTATTGAATGGGCAGGTGCAGAAACAATATTTCTGCTTAACGGAGAAAGCAACTGCAAAGTAAATTTCGGACTTGTAAAATGGAGAATCGAGCCGAATGCCAACAGCGTTTATTTTTGTGTTTTGTTCAAAGAACCTGACCTTTCAGAGGATAATAAAAATGTTGGTGCATCAATAAAAATCGAAAGTTCAGATTTTTACACCGTAAGTGTTTCTTCTTCGACAAACGAAATTGATGAAGACAAATATTCCTTTGAAGGTGCGGTTTCAATCGATCCTAACTATGGTACCACCTGTGAAATGAGGTTCGGATTAAAATACGGAATACCCGATATAATCAACGGCTCTGTAAGATTTTACGACTCCGACGGTGTACCGTCAAACATTTATGATTTTACAATTCATAACACGGAAAAAGTTACGGAAGAACATAAGAATTACAATTCAGGCGGTTCAAATCAGACAAGCTCTGATAAAACAATAACCCAAAATGTGGAAAAGACTACAAAGAAAGCAGAAAAAACAACCAAAAGAAAAACATCGGATTCAGGTGACGATTTGTGGTTGTTTGATATATTTTTCAGCGATATTACAACTAAACAAGAAACCACATCCGTAACCACACAGACAAAATCCGAAACCAAAAAGAAAACTCAGAAAAAGAACAAAACTGCAGCTGAAAATCAAAAATCTTCTGTTTCTGAAACTATATTCGAAACCGTTCAAGAAATCACCGAATCAACTCAGTACTGTTCAGCCGGCAATTTTGCAATAAAATCATCTCTCGGTCTTGAAAAAGGGGATAAATATAAAACAATAACTCTTATTACAGGTGCGGTAACACTTGTTGCCATATCGGTTCTCGGAACGATGAAATCAAGAAAAGAAGAAAAATCATCTGAAAAAGAAAACGACCCGAAGTCATAAGACCTCGGGTCTGATTTTTTATTTCGCAGGCATCATGTAAAAGCTGAATTCAAGCTCTTTTCTGCCGTCAACAACAAACTGAGGAAGAACATCGGGTCCGCAGCTTGCGGTACCTGTACCTCTTGTAAAACCGTCAATATTAACTGCAACGGTATTTTCACTGTGAAGGTCTTCCTGATGCTTTGCATTCTGCAAAAGCTTCTGGGTGAATTCTCTTACATTGAAATTGAAGTATTCATCATCATAAGCAAATTTCAGACCGTTTCCGTTTTCGTCGGTAACGGTAAGATATCTTACACAGGTTCTGTTGCCTGCATCCTGAGGCTTGATATAAGGCTCATGCATATCCTTGACGGTTGTATTATAAACACCTACGAGTGCATGAGCATAAATATCTGAAAGGTTTTCATCGGGACCCATACCGTAATACTCTACATTGGTAAAGTTTTCGGGCATCTCAAAGGTAAGACCGAATCTGGGGATATCTGCCGCAGCCTTTTTCTTTGCAATGGTTTCGAGCTTTGCCTCAACCTTCATAAGACCGTTTGAGTAAACAGTGTATTCAAGTTCAGCCTTAGCAAGAGGAAGAATTGACTTTCTGCTCTTGAGAATATATGTAATTTCAACCTCTGCTTTATTCTTTTTAAGTTCAACTTCAAAATCGGTGCATTTGCATTCGTAATTATCGTAACCTGCGCTGTACCATCTGTCACGGCGGTCATCGTTATCAAGGGGAGCTCTGAAAATATTGGGAAGGAAACCCTTGAAAGAAGCAGGTGAGGGGTTGATAAGCTCCACTCCGTCTGCAACATAGCTTTCAAGCATACCTGTTTTATTTGAGAATGTTACACTGCCGCCGCTGAAAACGATGGTGCTTGTTTCTCCGTTGCTTGACATTGAAAGCTTTTCAGCTGATTTCTCGGCTTTGAATTCATATTCTTCTTTGAGTGCAATCTGTTCAAAAGCAATTTCATCATCACCGTCATAATAGTAGATATTGAGATGGCAGTCACAGTCACCTTTGGGAATGTTAAGCTCAACACCGTGTTCAAGCTTCTGCTCGGGTTCAATATCAAGAATAAGCTCATCAGCAGCAATAAGAATGTTGCCGTTTTTAACAAGTTCCCATACGGCAGTTATGTATGATGAGTTTCTGAATCTGTTGGTATTTGTGAATGTTATAACGCCCTCATTATATTCAGCTCTGACGGGTCTGTAAACATTCTTCATTTCTTTTGCACCGGTATGAAGTCTTCTGTCAGGATAAAGAAGTCCGTCAACACAGAAGTTACCGTCGTGACGCCATTCGCCGTGGTCGCCGCCGTATGTGAATTTAAGTTTACCATTTGCGTGATAAACAGCATGGTCAGCCCATTCCCATATACAGCCGCCCATAAGGTTGTCATATTTATAGAAAAGCTGCATATATTCTTCAAGTCCGCCGGGGCCTACACCCATAGCGTGAGCATATTCGCAAAGGAAGAAGGGCTTGGGAGTATATTTCTTGCCTCTTGTGTGCTTACCTGTTTTTTCAACATCCTTGTGGTTTGTATACATTTCGGAAACTACATCATATGAATGTCTTTCGTTGCGTACAACACCTTCGTAATGAACGGGAATTTCAGGGCAGATACCGTGAAGGAAATCATAGCATACATCGTGGCAGGCATATCCGCCTGCTTCGTTACCCAGTGACCACATAATGATACCTGCGCGGCTTCTGTCACGCATATACATTCTCTTAACCCTGTCAAGATATCTGGGTGACCACTTAAGGTCATGGCTGATAAGGTCAATGTTGTTATGAGGGTCGCATCCGCAGCCGTGAGTTTCGATATCCGCCTCATCTACAACATAAAGACCGTACATATCACAAAGAACAAGGAACTGTGCATCGGGAGGGTAGTGCGATGTTCTTACCGTGTTTACATTAAGTGATTTCATAAGCTTGATGTCTTTTTCAAGATCGTCATAGCTCATTACATAACCGTTTTTATAGTGTGTATCGTGGTGGTTTACACCCTTAACTTTAATTTTTTTACCGTTTACGGTGAAAATATCCTTCTTGATTTTAATTGTCTTGAAGCCAATGTAATTCCTTGTTGTCATTACTTCTTTGTCACCATTGTAAAGAGTAACAAATGCAGTGTAAAGTGTGGGGGTTTCGGCATTCCAGCTTATAACATCAAGGTTCTTGAAGCTGATAACCGCTTCGTTACCCGCATCAACAGTGTTTGTTGCAATAAGCTTGTTTTTGCTGTAAATCTCTGCACAAACTTTATAATTTTTGGTATTGCCTTCAAGTGCAAGGTTTATGTCAAGATTCCAACCCTTTGAAGTTTCTTTTGTTCTGTAATAAACATCAAAAAGATATGTTTCAGGCATTTCATAAAGAAGAACGTCTCTGAAAATACCGTTTTCCCTGAACATATCCTGACATTCAAGGAATGTTCCGTTTGACCACTTGTGAACTACGGCAAGAATTTCATTTTCACCTTTTACAACATTCTTTGTAACATCAAACTCTGCCGTATTGTGAGCACCCTCACTGTAACCCACAAATTCACCGTTGACATAAAGGTCAAGGCAGGAAATAACACCGAGGAATGAAAGAATATAAACCTTGTTTGTATCTTCAACATCAAAGGTTTTTCTGTATACACCCACGGGCTGTTCTTCGGGAACATAGGGAGGTTTATCATCAAATGCATAAGGGCAGTTTATGTATGCCGGTGCATCATAACCTGTTCTCTGCCAGGTTGAAGGCACTTTGACCGAATCAAAAGCTTCCTTATCTGTATCAATGACATCGGGTACATCATTTCTGCTCTTATAATATCTGAACTGCCATTTGCCGGAAAGAACCTTAACAATATCAGAAGATGTTCTTTCTTTTTTGAATGCAGTCTTTTTGAGCATTTCCTTTGAGGAGTAGGGGATTGCATAACCTCTGCCGCCGAGTTTGTTGATTTCAAAAACCGAGAAATCGTTGTAGTTTGTTTTATTAACGGTATACTTCATATTTTCACTGCCTTTCTTTAAGCATTTTAATCATTATTTTAGCCGCCTTGTAGATATCGCCGCAGCCGAGAGTAATTATCAAATCACCCTTTTCTGCGTGATTTACCGCATATTCCGCAACTTCTTCAAAGGTGTTGAACCAGACACTTCCGGGAATCTTTTCAGCAAGCTGTGAGGTGTAAATACCGTATGTGTTGACCTCTCTCGAACCCATGATTTCGGTCATTATACATTTATCGGGAATTTTCAGAACTCTTACGAATTCATCAAAAAGAATTGAAGTTCTTGAATAAGTGAAAGGCTGGAACACCGCCCATACCTTATTGAATCTCATTTTCATAGCGGTATTGAGGGTAACTTCAAGCTCCTTGGGGTGATGTGCATAGTCATCTGCAATTGTAATCCCGTTAATTTCGGCAAGAATTTCAAAACGTCTGCCTGCGCCTCTGAAATCTGCTATGCCTTTTACGCACTGCTCAAAGCTTACACCGGATTCCATTGCGGAAGCTGTAACGGCAAGAGCGTTGTAAACATGGTGTTTACCGGGAATTCCGAGAGTAATTCTGCCAAGTTTTTTACCGTATCTTATCAAATCAAAGGATGCAAATTCATTTTCAAGCTGAACATTCACTGCCTGATAATCATTTCCGTCATTAAAACCGAATGTGATTAAAGGTTTGCCCGATTCATTTGCGGCGGGTATAACCGAATCAGCAGAATGAACATCATCGCCGTTAAAAATAATCATTTTGGTGGCCATTGAAGCAAACTTTGTGAATGACTTCTTCAGATTCTCAAATGTTTTGAAGTAGTCAAGATGATCTTCATCCACATTAAGCACAACCGCAATATCCGGTGACAAATCAAGAAATGTATCAACAAACTCGCAAGCCTCGCAAACCATATGCTCACTGTGGCCTACAATGCCGTTTGAGCCCGTCAAAGGCAGTTTGCCGCCGATTACTGCTGTAGGGTCAAAATCGGCTTCAATAAGCACCTGAGTAAGCATTGAGCAAGCAGTTGTCTTACCGTGTGTACCGCTTATGCATATGCTGTTGGGATATATTCTTGTTACCGCACCGAGAAGCTTGCTTCTTTCAAATGTGGGAATCCCCGATGCTTTTGCCGCAACAAGCTCCGGGTTATCCGGGAGTAAGGCGGCGGTATAAACAATCATCTCGGAACCTTCAATATTTTCTGCCTTCTGACCCATTGTCACGGGTATGCCCAGCGAGCGGATACGGGCAAGGGTATCTGTTTCGTTATTATCCGAACCGCTGAGTAAATAGCCTTCTTTGTGAAGAATTTCAGCAAGAGGACACATCCCAGAACCGCCTATTCCGATGAAATGAATGCGTCTGATCTGCTTCAAAAGAACATCTATCTCAAACATCTTCAATTCTCCTTTTGAATATACTGCTTTTATTATATAACATTGTTTGTAAAAAATAAAGAGAAATTTTACTGAAATATTATGATTTTGTCCTGTAACAGACATTCATTCAAAACCATAAAATGATAGTAAATTACAGGGAGGTGTAAATATGAAAAAAATCAACAGTTTTATTATCGTCGGCGGTGACGGCAGACAGCTTTATATTGCGGATTATCTTGCATCTCTGGGCTATGAAATCACACTTTACGGCTTACCGGAAATAAATTATAAATGTGCAGAAAACATAAGAAACGCCATTAAAAGGTCAGACTGCATCATTCTGCCTCTGCCTGTCACAAAAGACAACAAATATATATTTTCACTTGTTCCGATAAAAGAAACAGCTGATGAAATATTTTCAATGATTAATGAAAATCAGTTTGTTTTTGCAGGAATGCTCGGCAAGGGATTCGAAACAAAAATCAAGAAGAAAACCGATTATATTTACGATTATTTCAAGCTTGAAGAAGTAACCGTTATGAACACGGTCCCCACCGTGCAGGGAATTATAAAGGCTATGATTGATAATATTGAATATACCATTCATTCAAGCAAATGTGCCGTGTTCGGATATGGAAGGGTAGCAAGGCTTACGGCGGATACACTTTCAGCCCTCGGTGCCAACGTTACCGTTGCGGCACGTAAAAGCGGCGATATTGCAACTGCAAAAACAAAAGGATGTAACGGAATTTATATTTCTGAATTCTGGAAACACGCAAACAAATTTGATATCATTATTAATACCGTTCCGTCACTTGTAATAAACAGGAAAATCCTCGAATCTGTAAGGAGCGACTGTCTTATAATCGATGTTGCATCCTCACCTTTCGGAACTGATTTTGCCTGTGCATATGAGCTTGGTATCAATGCAATCCAGTGTTCATCTCTTCCCGGTAAGGTAGCACCCAAGACTGCAGGGAAAATTATTGCCGACGGTATACTGAATATTATAAAGGAGGGGGAGTATGAGTAAACTTTGTATCGGCTTTGCAATCTGCGGTTCATTCTGCACATTTGATAAAGCAAAAGAACAGATAAGGTTTCTTTGCGATAACGGAAACACTGTTGTTCCGGTTATGTCGTATAATGCCTATTCAACAGACACGCGCTTCGGAAAAGCCCATGAGCATATTGCGGAAATAGAAGAAATAACAGGAAAAAAAATAATTTCGACTATTACTGATGCCGAGCCCATCGGACCGAAGAAAATGCTTGATATACTTGTTATTGAGCCCTGCACAGGCAATACGCTTGCAAAGCTTGCAAACGGCATCACGGATACTCCCGTAACACTGGCAGCAAAGGCTCACTTAAGAAATAACAGGCCGCTTCTTATTGCCGTATCAACAAACGACGCATTATCTTCTTCAGCCGCAAATATAGGTAAACTGCTCAACACAAAAAATGTATATTTTGTTCCTATGCGGCAGGATGACAGCAAAAATAAACCAAGGTCTGTGGTTGCCGATTTCACACGAACAGATGATGCAATTAAAAGTGCAATAGACGGCATACAGTTACAGCCTGTTATCTTCTGAAATTTTTTACGGAGTATTGATTTTTTCACTACTCCGTTTTTATAATTTTATCTGTCTGTACTTGAAAAGTACATCGTTTGTTGATATAATGTTAATAATTATGGTGTATTATGGAGGAAGTATGGACGGAAAGCTTATTGTAATTGAAGGACTTGACGGAAGCGGAAAGTCAACTCAGGAAAATCTTCTCAAAGAAAAACTTGCAGGTTTTGGCATAAAGGTCAATTTCATAAAGCTCCCCAACTACGACGACCCCGCCTGCGAACTTGTCAAAATGTATCTTGCAGGCAGATTCGGAAACAAACCCGGCGATGTAAACGCATATGCCGCTTCATCATTTTTTGCTGTTGACAGATATGTAAGCTATAACTGTTTCTGGAAAGAGAAATATCTTAACGGCGAAACATTCCTTGCAGACAGATACACAACCTCCAACGCATACCATCAGCTTACCAAAACACCACGTTCAGAGTGGGATTCATACCTTGAATGGCTCGAAGATTTCGAATATAACAAAATGGGCATTCCCAAGCCTGATGCGGTTATTTATCTCGATATGCCTATCGAAGTTTCACAGAAACTTATGACAGGCAGGTATAATGGGGACGAAAGTAAGAAAGATATTCACGAAAAGGATGTTGAATACCTTAACAACTGCCGAGAAGCAGCTGATTATGCTTGCAGCAAACTGGGATGGTACAGAATAAACTGCAGCGAAAACGGTGAACCCTTGCCCGTTGAAGTTATTTCTCAAGCAGTTCTTGAAGCTGTAAAATCCGCTTTAAACATATGACTTTAAACATATGATAAGATTTTATAATGAAAACGATATAAACGGCGTAATCAGACTGTGGGAAGAAGCATTCGGAGACAGCGAAAATGAAATTCGCTTTTTTCTTGACAGTTGCCGCAAGCCTTTGAATACATTGGTTTATGAAATTAACGGCGAAATAGCATCTATGCTCTTTTTGCTTGAAGGCGATATGCATTTTGAGGGCAATGATTTCCCTTCATACTATTTGTATGCTGCCTGTACATTGAAAAAATACCGCGGCAGGGGACTTATGGCGGAGCTTTTAAACTTTGCCAAGGAAACCGCAAATAAAAACAGAAAATGCTTTATCTGTCTTAAACCCGCCGAAAAATCACTTTTTGATTTCTATGAAAAAAACGGATACAAAACCGTATTCACCGTGAAGGTTGCCGAATACCATGCGGAAAATTCGATAATTAAGGATGTACCCGATAATGAAATAAATCCCGAATCACTCCGTAATGCGGCCTATGATGGGCGTAACTACTTCAAATGGGACAGGCAATCGGTTGAGTTTGCGTTTTTACACAACAAATTCTTCGGTGGAAATTCTTTTGCGAGCTGTAAAGGATACTCGCTTTACACATCTGTCGACGCAAAAACAACAGTAAAGGAAACAACCTTTACAGATGTTGATTTTGTTTTAAATTCAATATCAGAAAATAGAGAAACAACAGAAATAATTTTCCCGCCGTGGATTGATACGGAAGGTGAAATCAAACCTTGGGCAATGATAACCGCAGTAAATGATGAAAGTAAAAAAATAGTTGATCTGATTGATAACGCCTATCTGGGGCTGACTCTGGATTAGAAAGGTGATTGATATGCTCTATATGTTTTTTGCAGACGGTTTTGAAGAGGTAGAAGCCGTTGCTACACTTGATGTTATTAGGCGTGCAGGCATCGAAATAAAAAGCGTGGGAGTGGATAAAAAAACAGTAAAAGGCTCTCATGGAATTGAAATTGTATGTGATACGGTTGATTCTGATATTACTCCTGATAAGGAGCTTGCAGGTATAATTCTTCCCGGCGGAATGCCCGGTACTACAAACCTTATGAACAGCGAAAAGGTTAATTGTTTCATAGATTACTGCTATGAAAACAAACTTCTTCTCGCTGCAATTTGTGCCGCGCCTATGATACTGGGCAAAAAAGGTCTTCTTAACGGGTGTAAAGCAATTTGCTTTCCGGGATTTGAAGATGAACTTGCAGGCGCAATCATTTCAAATGAATTTGTTTGTGTCGACAGAAATATAATCACCGCTAAAGGAATGGGCAACGCTATTAATTTCGGCCTGGTAATTACCGCTTATTTCAAAGGTAAAGCTGCCGCTGATTCACTTAAATCAACACTTCAATGCTCATAACAGAAAAGAAAAAACTCCGCACGCTGTTCAAATCCATTAGAAACGGTATAGAATTTGAACTGAAGAAGGAATTTAATAACTCGATTTTCACAAGACTTATCAATTCCGAATTCTACAAAAATTCATCATTGATTCTTACCTATGTTTCATTAGGCAGTGAAGCGGACACAACGGAATTGATAAAATATTCCCTTTCTGTCGGAAAGAGAGTTGCCGTGCCTCATTGTATCGGCAATCAGATGAATTTTTATGAAATATCCGATATTAAAGAACTTATCAACGGCAGATTCGGTATACCTACCGTTAACCCGGGGAACAATCAGGTTATAACTGAATTTCAAAATGCAATTTGTATTGTTCCCGGACTTTCATTTGACCTCAGCGGCGGAAGACTGGGCTACGGAGGGGGATTCTATGACAGATTCCTTTCCGATAAAAGTATTCGTGCTGTTGCACTTTCATATGAGAGGTGCCTGTGCGAAGCTGTTCCCACAGAAGAATCTGATATATCCGTTTCGGATTTAATAACCGAAAATACACATTACAAGCTCTGAAAAGGGAGGTTAATACATATGAATAACGATGTCAACAACAATATGAACGGAAGAAAAAAACCGTTCGAAGTTCATATTGAGGATGACGGTTTTCTTAATCCTGAAGCACTTGAAAACATTAAACCTGCTGAAAAAGTACAGAAGAAAAAATTTGAAGTTCACATCGATGAGGATGCTCTCGCGCCTGAAACCGATGACCATACACCACAGCATAAGGGTGAAATATACTTTTCAAACAGAAAACCTCTGAGAAGAAATACGCAGCCTGCACAACCTGTCGTAAGAAACCAGAATCAGCAGAAAAATAAGACAGTCAAAGCAAAAGCATTCAATTCAGTTCTTGCAATATTTATGGCAGTTGTTCTTGTTTTTACAACCGCTTTCTCAGCAATTGCAATAACCTGCATAAACGATGTTCTTGCTCTCAACAGAAGCGAAGAGCTCGTCAAAGTCACAATCCCTCAGGGTTCCACAACCGACAGTATAATCGATATTCTCAGCGACGAAGGGCTTGTAAAGCAGAAAATGTTCTGCAAGATCTACTATAATCTTGTGACTTTCCTTAAAAACCTCAATAAAGACCCAAAACCCGGTGACCCCGAATATCTCAGCGGCGTATACTATGTCCAGAAAAATCTGGGTCTCGAAGGATATCTCAACGAATTTATGGAAGTTCAGAAAACCGCAGACACAATAACTCTTGTTTTCCCTGAAGGCTGGACAATCTATCAGATGTTTGACAAAATTGCCGAATTTGGTGTTTGCAGTAAGGAGCAGCTAATTGAATCAATTCAAGGAACGGATTTTGAAAACGATTTTATAAATGATATTCCTCAGAACAACAGCAGAACCTTTGCTCTTGAAGGTTATCTCTATCCCGCAACCTATGAATTTTATGAAAAAAGCGATGCCAATTCAATAATAAGAAAATTTCTTGAAGCTTCGGAGGATAAGTGGACCGAAGAATATGAGGCAAGAAGACTTGAACTCGGACTTACAAGGGATGAAGTCATTACCATTGCATCAATTATCCAGCGTGAAGCTGCAAGCAAAAAGCAGATGGGGCTTGTTTCATCTGTTATTCATAACAGACTTGATAATTCCGTATCATGGCCTTTGCTCGGCTGCGACTCCACAACAAACTATATTTCAAGCTATGTTGCTCCCAATGTATCGTCATCTCTCGCCATGGCCTATGAAAACGCTTATGACACTTACAGTCAGCAGGGACTTCCGCCCGGACCTATCTGCAATCCCGGTGACGATGCAATCAAGGCAGCACTTTACCCCGATGATACCGACTATTTCTATTTCAGACATGATAAATACGGTGAAATTTATATGGCAAGAACTCAGGCTGAACACGATGCAAACGGCAGAGAAGTTCTTCGTGTAAACAGCCGATAGGAGATAATTTATGCTTCAGATTTCAAAACCCGAATTGCTTGCACCGGCAGGTGATACTGAAAGACTTGTTGCTGCCGTTGAATACGGTGCAGATGCGGTTTACCTTGGCTCGGATTGTTTCGGTATGCGAACCGCTGCTGCAAGCTTCGGCGGAGAAGAATTGAATAAAGCCTGTAATTATGCACATTCAAAAGGTGTAAAGGTTTATCTTACCTGCAACACAGTACCACGAAATAATGAGCTTGATAATCTTCCCTCATTCCTTGAATACGCATCCGACAGCGGCGTTGATGCTTTCATCGTTACGGATATCGGCGTAATGAGAGCAGTGCAGAAATATGCACCCGGTAAAGAAATTCATATTTCAACCCAGGCAGGCATCACAAACTATGCATCAGCCTGTGCTTTCTACGAAATGGGTGCAAAAAGAATTGTTACGGCAAGGGAGCTTTCTCTTGAGGAAATTGCAGAAATCAGATCGAAAACACCGAAGGACCTTGAAATCGAGTCATTTGTCCACGGTGCAATGTGTGTGTCATTTTCGGGCAGATGCCTGCTTTCAAACTACATGACGGGCAGAGATTCAAACAGAGGCGACTGTGCTCAGCCCTGCCGTTGGAGATACGCTTTGCTTGAAGAAAAACGTCCCGATGAATATTTCCCCATTGAGCAGGATAATTCGGGCACATACATAATGAATTCAAGGGATATGTGCCTTATCGAGCATATTGCTGCATTGACAGAGGCAGGTATAAACAGCTTTAAAATAGAAGGCAGAGCAAAATCCGCATATTATACCGCTGTTTCAGTAAACGCCTACCGCTGTGCCATTGACGGCTACGAAAAATCCGGCTTTGCAAGCAACTATAAGCCTGAGCAATGGATACTTGACGAAGTAAG
Organism: Oscillospiraceae bacterium; assembly: GCA_015066625.1. Classification (GTDB taxonomy): domain Bacteria; phylum Bacillota; class Clostridia; order Oscillospirales; family Acutalibacteraceae; genus CAG-177. Next base: position 67,408 of record SVOC01000009.1, on the reverse strand, counting down.
AAAAGTCAGCAACAGACAGTATTGCACCGGCTTTTATTTCTCAACCCCTATGGATGATGCCCAGATTTTCTACAACGGCGGATATGTCCGTGAATGGGATGTTGCCGCTATTGCAGAAAAATGGGAAAACGGCGTGCTTTATGCTTCACAGCGTAACAGATTTTTTGACGGTGATGAGCTTGAAATTATGGTTAAAGGAATTGAACCGGTCAGAGTAACGGTAAAAAACCTGAAAAATGAAGAAGGGGAGCTTATCGATAACGCACCTCACCCAATGATGAAGCTCAGCTTTGACTGCCCCGTTGAAGTGCCTGAAGGCTCATATCTGAGAATACAGAGAAAGAACGGTGTTATTCTTTGAGCACATATTTACCGATAATTTTTCTTTGGATAATAGTTTTTGTTCTGATTTTCAATTCGAAATCGCAGAATAATATAAGAAAAATTATACGCAAGCATAAGAAAAGAGGAAAAATTAATATGAATGAAATTTTCAACAGATACATAAATAAAGACTGTATTATTTATATGTCAAACGGTGTTTCAAATGTCATTGAATGCAATGTTACCGGTGTTTCGGATAACTGGATTACCGTAAGAACAAAAGACGGTGATGAAATAATTAACATTGATTATATAACGCGTATCAAAGAACATCCCGTTAATAAAAACGGAAAGAAGAAATCTGTTATATTTTAACTATTTGCCCGCCGTAAATCGGCGGGTAATTTTTTGTCCGTTTTAACGGTCAGAAAACAGAGAATAATGCAGAATATAAGAATAAATATTAAACAATATATTGTCGTAAAACTTGACTTTGATTCAAGATGTGGTATAATAGTATCGGTAAAAATTGCGCATTTTGGGAGGATTATCTTATGGCGAAAAAACCCGGCTACAATGACGATAGTATAGTTGCGCTTAAAGGTAAAGACAGAGTAAGAAAAAAGCCTGCCGTTATATTCGGTTCGAGCGGTATTGACGGCTGCGAACATTCAATATTTGAAATTGTTTCAAACTCTGTTGACGAAGCAAGAGAAGGCTTTGGTAATAAGATTGTTGTTACACGCTTTGCCGATAACTCGGTTGAAGTTCAGGATTTCGGCAGAGGCATTCCTGTTGACTACAATCAGAAAGAAGGGCGATATAACTGGGAACTTGTATTCTGCGAACTTTACGCCAGCGGCAAATATAACAACGGCGAAAACGGAAACTATGAATTTTCCTTGGGCACAAACGGTCTCGGTCTTTGTGCAACACAGTATGCATCCGAATATATGGAAGCAGAAATTCATACCGGCGGATACAGATATCTGCTCAACTTCAAGAAAGGCGATCCCGACGGCGAGATGCTTAAAGAAGCATACCCCAAGAAGGATACGGGTTCAAGAATCAAATGGAAGCCCGACCTTGAGGTTTTCACGGATATAAATGTTTCGCTTGAATATTTGCAGGAAATGCTGAGAAATCAGTCTGTTGTAAATGCGGGTGTCAGATTTGTTCTCAGAAACCAGGTTGGCAAAGGCTTTGAAACCTATGAATACTACTATGAAAACGGTATAAACGACTATATTAAGGAAAAAGTCGGCGAAAACGCTCTCACAAGCTTCCTTTCCTGGAGTGGCGAAAGTATGTGCCGTGACCGTGAAGACCTTGATGAATACAGACTCAAAATGAGCTTTGCTCTGACATTTTCGAACAAAGTTCAGATGAAAGAGTATTATCACAATTCAAGCTACCTTGCAAATGGCGGTTCACCCGATAAAGCTGTAAGGCAGGCATTCCTTTCACAGATTGACTTGTATCTCAAACAGAACAACAAATATCAGAAAAGCGACGGCAAGATAACATTCCAGGATATTGAGGACTGTCTTGCAATAGTTGTTTCAGCATTTTCAACTCAGGCATCCTATGAAAATCAGACAAAGAAATCAATCAACAATAAAGGTATCCAGGATGCAATGACCGCATTTATAAGACATCAGCTTGAAATATACTTCATTGAAAACCCCATTGAGGCAAACAAGATTGCGGACCAGATTCTTATAAATATGCGTAGCCGTATCAACGCAGAAAAGACAAGGCTCGGTCTTAAAGAATCCCTTACCAAGAATGTAAGTAATATTACAAACCGCATTCAAAAGTTTGTTGATTGCCGCAGTAAAGATATTGATATTCGCGAACTGTTCATAGTAGAGGGTGACTCTGCATTGGGTGCCTGTAAACAGTCAAGAAACTCCGAATATCAGGCTATAATGCCCGTAAGAGGTAAAATTCTTAACTGTCTCAAATCCGAATATGACAGAATTTTCAAGAGCGACATCATAACCGATCTTATCAAAGTTATCGGCTGCGGTGTTGAAATAGGTTCAAAGCAGAAAAAGGGCAAAGATATGATTTCGTTCAATCTTGACCTTCTTCGCTGGAATAAAATCATTATCTGTACCGATGCCGACGTTGACGGTTTTCACATCAGAACCCTCATTCTTACAATGATATACAGACTTATGCCCACACTTTTTGAAGAAGGCAAGGTCTTTATCGCCGAATCACCTCTGTATGAAATTACCTGCGGTGATGAAACCTGGTTTGCATACACAGAAAAAGAAAAGACAGATGCTGTCGCAGAAATCGGCAATAAAAAATATACCATTCAGCGTTCAAAAGGTCTCGGTGAAAACGACCCTGATATGATGTGGCTTACCACAATGAACCCTGCAACAAGACGACTTATCAAAGTCGAGCCTTCTTTTGCTCAGGATACGGCAGATAAATTCGACCTTCTCCTCGGCGATAATCTTGCAGGAAGAAAAGAGCATATTGCTCAGAACGGTCATCTCTACATTGATATGGCTGATGTTTCATAATAAAAGTAACGGAGTATAAATATGGCTAAAAAGACAAAAAAAGGCAGCGAAAAACCTGTTGAAACCCTTGATGCCAAAACTCATATTTTAGGTGCGGGTGAGGTTGTGAATCAGCCCATCACGGATACGCTTGAGCTTAACTTTATGCCTTATGCCATGAGCGTAATTATGTCCCGTGCAATCCCTGAAATAGACGGCTTCAAGCCCTCACACAGAAAGATTCTTTTCACAATGTATAAGATGGGCCTGCTTTCGGGTAATCGCTCAAAATCAGCAAATATTGTTGGCCGCACAATGCAGCTTAACCCTCACGGTGATGCTGCAATATACGAAACCATGGTTCGTCTTTCAAAAGGCTACGAAGCATTGCTTCACCCTTATGTTGATTCAAAGGGTAACTTTGGTAAAGCATATTCAAGAGATATGATGTGGGCTGCATCAAGATACACGGAAGCAAAACTTGATAAGCTTTGTGCTGAACTTTTTTCAGATATCGATAAGGACACTGTTGATTTTGTTGATAACTATGACAATACAATGAAAGAGCCTGTTCTTCTGCCCGTAACATTCCCCAGCGTGCTTGTAAACGCAAATACGGGTATTGCCGCAGGTATGGCAAGCTCAATCTGTTCATTTAATCTTGAAGAAGTCTGCAACACCACCATTGAGCTTCTCCGGAATCCCAAGCACGATGTTACGGAAACTCTCAAAGGTCCCGATTTTGCAGGCGGAGGCTTCCTTGTATATAACCGCGATGAAATGGAAAACATCTACAGAACGGGCAGGGGAGGATTTAAAGTAAGGGCAAAATACGCTTATGATAAATTAAATAACTGCATTGATGTTACAGAAATCCCACCCACTACAACATCCGAAGCTATCATTGACAGAATAATTGAAAAAATAAAAGCAGGTTCAATTAAAGAAATAAGCGATATCCGTGATGAGACAGACAAGAACGGTCTTAAAATCACCATTGATATCAAAAAGGGTACCGACCCCGATAAGCTTATGAAAAAGCTTTATGACTCAACTACGCTTCAGGATACATTCTCTTGCAATTTCAATGTGCTTATCAACGGTATGCCAAAGGTTCTTGGTGTAAGCGAATTACTGAAAGAATGGATCGATTTCAGAAGCAGCTGTATCAGAAGAAGAACGGCATTTGATTTGAAGCGTGCAACCGACAGGCTTCATCTTCTCAGAGGTCTTGAAAAAATTCTTCTCGATATCGATAAGGCTATTAAAATTATAAGAAACACAGAGGAAGAATCCGAGGTAGTACCTAACCTTATGATCGGATTTAAAATCGATAAAATCCAGGCGGAATATGTTGCGGAAATCAAACTCAGGCACCTTAACAAGGAATATATTCTCAAGCGATTGCAGGATATCGAAAAACTTGAAGAGGCAATCAAAGACCTTAACGATATTCTTGAAAACGCAAGAAGAATCAAACAGATTATCATTTATGAGCTTAAAGAAGTTATAAAGAAATACTCTACACCCAGAAAAACCGAAATCATTTATTCAACAGAAATAGATGATGATGATTTCGAGGAAGAAGTACCCGACTACCCCGTACACATCTTCTTTACTTCAGGCGGATATTTTAAAAAAATCACACCTCTTTCACTGCGCATGAGCGGTGCGCAAAAGCTCAAAGAAGGGGATGAGATTTCCCAGACATTTGAAACAAGCAACGCAAAAGAGCTTTTGTTCTTCACCAACAAATGTCAGGTTTACAAATCATCTGCCGCCGCTTTTGAAGATACCAAAGCAAGTGTGCTTGGTGATTATATCCCTGCTAAGCTTGAGATGGAAGACGGTGAAACACCGATATATATGGCTGTCACAGGCGATTATAAAGGCTATATGCTGTTCTTCTTTGAAAACGGCAAGGTAGCCAAGGTTGACCTTAAAGCATATCAGACGGTTACAAAGCGTAAAAAGCTTATCAAAGCATTTTCAGATAAATCACCTGTATCTGCAATTATGCATATTGAGCAGGATACGGAGCTTGTTGTCACATCAAGCGCAGGCAGACATCTTCTTATCAATACTGCAGTAATTACGTCCAAAACAACCAAAGATACAATTGGTGTAGGAGTGTTGACTTTGAAAAAAGGTCACCGCCTTATGAGCGCAAGACCTTACAGAGAAGGGGAGTTTGCAAAGCCTTACAGATATAAAGCCAAAAATCTCCCTGCAGCAGGTGCACTTCTCAGCGGCGAGGACGAGGCAGAACAAATTACATTCTCCGCTGAATAAAACAAAGCCGTTCAAAGTCGGGCTTCCCCACCTTGAACGGCACAAGCAAGGCAATATAAATTCTGTTTTAAACCGTTAACCGCACACCGTTCATTGACAATGTGCATAAACAACGCATAAAACAAAAAGCCTGCTTCAGCAGAGAATAACCGCAAACGCATTCCTGAATCATCTCTGCAAAACTATCATTACCTGCTTTTCTGTTTTAATTACTATAATATTTTTCCAAATAAATTAAAAAATATCTTGCATTTATCAATAATATGTGTTAAAATCCATTAGTACAATATTTTTTGGAGGTCATTTACCTATGCAGTGGTATGAAATCGTAGTAGGCATCGTCCTTATTCTTACATCTCTTGCACTTATCGCCATCGTTCTTCTTCAGGAGAGCAAAACCCAGGGTCTTTCAGGTGCAATCGCAGGCGGAGCTGAAACCTTCCTTGGTAAGGGCAAAAGCAAAACTACCGAACAGAAACTTGCCAAGATTACAAAGGTTCTTGCAATCGTATTCTTTGTTCTTGCTCTTGTTTCAACTCTCATCGTTCTTTTCATTAACTGATTTAACAAAATCAAACGAAGCTGTTCCTTTACGGGAGCAGCTTTTTTCATTTTTAGTGAATTTGTTCCTGAGTTTTTCAAGCACTCTTTTTTCAATTCGACTCACGTAAGAGCGTGAAATATCAAGCTTTTTTGCGATTTGTTTCTGGGTCAGGGGATTTACGCCGTATAAACCGTACCTGAGTATTATTATTTCTTTTTCCCGTTCATTTTCAAGCTCCTCAATATATTCATAAAGCTTTGTAATTTCAATTTTATCGCTTATATCATCTGCAATGGTATCCTCAATACAGACAATATCCATCAATGTCAAAGGATTTCCTTCGCTGTCCGAATCAATAGGTTCATTTATGGAAATATCCTGTGCAGACTTTTTCTGACTTCTGAAATACATCAGCACTTCGTTTTCAATGCACTTTGAAGCGTATGTTGCAAATTTGATACCCTTTGCTCCGTCAAAAGTATTGACAGCTTTGATAAGACCTATAGTGCCTATAGAAATAAGATCATCCTGGTCATTGGGATTGGTGCAGTATTTTTTTGTGATGTGTGCAACAAGTCTGAGGTTATGCTCAATCAGTATGTTTTTAGCATTAAGGTCACCTTCCTTGAATTTTTTAAAATACTCCTTCTCATCCTTTGCCGACAGTGCGGAAGGAAATGAATTTCCGTTTTTTATGTGCAATGCAAAAAACAGAAAACCCCTTGTAATAATTTCAATCAGCAAACCTAACATTCAATCACTCCCGTAATCCAAAATATATTGCAAACGCACTTAAAAAATACCGCTTACGGCAAAAAAGAAAGAATTTATAATCAATATAAACTTGCATAATATATAAAAAAGTTATATAATGTAATAAATATATTGGAGAGGTGAGTAAAAATGAGTTCAATCAAGTTGGGCGCACAGCTTTATACACTGCGTGATTACATCAAAACATATGAGGATTGCGAAGAAACATTCAGATATCTTGACAGTATCGGTATCAATGTTATTCAGATTTCAGGCATCGGTCCCATTCCTGCCGAAAAAGTCGCTTACCTTGTAGAAAAATATAACATGGATGTATGTGTTACTCACACCGCCTTTGACAGAATGCAGACAGACCTTGATGCTGTATTGAACGAGCATAAAATGCTGGGTTGCGATACTCTCGGCATCGGCGGTATGCCCGATGCCTACAAAAAAGATGTTGACGGAATAAAAGAATTCATAAAAATAACAAGTGAAATCGGCAAAAAAATGCATGATAAAGGTTTTCAATTTGCTTATCATAACCACTCATTTGAATTTGCAAAGCTTGAAAACGGCAGACGCATTTTTGATATGCTTATCGAAGATACAAAACCTGAAGAATTCAGTTTTATCGGCGATACATACTGGTTCCAGTTCGGCGGCGTAAACCCCTGCGATTATATTGAAAAAATTGCAGGCAGAATGAAAGTATGTCACTTCAAGGATTACGGCATAACAGATCATACGCCGAAATTTGTTGAAATCGGAACAGGCAACCTTAACCTCGATGCTATCTATAAGAAATGTTTAAGCACGGGTGTAAAGTATATTGTAATCGAGCAGGATATCTGCGAAATCGACCCCAGAGAATCAATGGCAATCAGTTATAAAAACCTCGTTGATATCGCCGAAAGGAACGAATAACAATGACATTCTCTCCGCTTACGCTTACCGTATTGACAGATACACATTATTACTGCAAAGAAAACGGAATAAGCGGCAAAGCTTATGATTTTGCAAACCTTAAAAGTCAGAAGCTCCTTGCCGAAAGCTCCGAAGTATTAGCCGAGGCATTCAGTCAAATCGAAAATGATGCCGAAAGTGATATTGTGCTTATCAGCGGCGATGTTACAAACAACGGTGAACTCAATTCCCACGCTGAGTTTATTTCAATGCTCCGCAATCTGAAAACCAAGGGCAAAAGAGTTTATGTTATTACGGCTACACACGATTTCCGTAATGGCGGAGTAACAAACGGCTACAACGGGGATAATGTATATGATGTACCCACAGCAACAAGAAGTATGCTCTTTGATATGTACCGTGAATTCGGTCCTGACGAAGCGCTTGAGGTTCATTTGCCCAGTATGTCATACATTGTTCAGTTAGCTGAAGGATACAGACTTTTTGCACTTAATGATGATACCAACCTCAGCGGAAAAAGCGGATTTTCAGATGAATGCTTTGAATGGATCACAAAACAAGCAATAAAAGCCAAAGAAGAAAATCAGTTCATTATTGCAATGACCCACCATCCGCTTATTGCACCTTCACCCATATATGAATTAGTCGGCAAAGGTGATATGCTGGGTGATTACAATGAAAGAATCCGTCAGCTTGCAGATTTGGGAATTCAGTTTATTTTTACAGGTCACACACATATTCACAATATATCCGCTTATCAGAGCGAGCAAGGCAATGTTCTTTATGACATCTGCGGAGCTTCGCCCATAGGTTATCCGGGTGCATACAGAAAGGTTATTTTCAGCCCCGAAGAAAAAACAGTTGACGTTGATACGGTTTTTGTAAACACTCCCGAAATATTCAGTCAACAAAACATTTCACTGCGTGACCGCCTTGAAGAGCAAATGATAGGTGTTATAAGGGGAATGATAAAAACCGCAGGCGAAGATATTGATAGACTTGCCGATATGGCAACTGCAATAAGCATAAAGCCGAAGGTGATCTACAAATCCGGCTGGATTATAAAGCCTGTATTCAAGCTTCTCAATTCTCTTAAAATCGGTACCGTTGCAAAATGGACAAAGCATGAAACGGGATTAAAGCCCTCGGATTATGCCAATATAAAGGATAATAAGGTCGTTGATTTTATAACAGAGCTTGTTCTCAATCTTTTCGGCGGCGAAAGCAAGTATCCGCCCGAAACAGCCGAATATAAAATCACAATGGGACTGCTCAGCATTATTGACAGCATTCTCCGAGTGCTCCATATTGATTTAAAAAAGATACTTAAGGTTGCTCCCGATGCGGCTTCATTTGTTGAAACTTTGCTTTACAACGCAAAAATCGATTCATATTTTGCAGACCTTGAAATTTTCCCTTATGTTGAAAAAAATGAGGACACCTTCAAAAAAATTGTTTTTAAAACAAAAGAATCAACCGTTAAAAAAAGTAAAAAAGGAATGCCGATTATTATTCTTGCCGCAGTTGCACTCGTTGCTTTTCTTCCCGTATGGCTTATTATGATATTATACGGATTAACATCAAACCGCATCAGATACGGAAATAAAATAAATTAACAAACAGATTATAAAACATTCAATAATTCAGTTTATTATAAAATTAACATAATCTTCTTCAAGGAGGTTTGATTATATTGGCAAAAACAAAAGGCACAAAAAAGAATATCAAGGACTTAAGCAAAACAGGTCTGGCTTTTTTGGGCATATTCAGCGTTATCGCCCTTACAGCGGTTGTTGTCATTTCATATATGTTGATCAATGTTGTTTCAACAATAAAAGGCGACCTGATTATTAATCTTGACGAGCACAAGGCAAACCAGAACCAGACGTCATTTATCTATGCATACGATAAAAACGGCAATACGGTTGAAATTGCAAGGCTCCACGGTGAAGAAGACCGTGTATGGGTTGACCTTGATGATATGTCACCGTATATGGAGAAAGCGTTCATCGCTCTTGAAGATGTCAGATTCAAAAAGCATCACGGTGTTGACTGGATACGAACCGTTGGTGTTATAGTCAAACCCAAGCAAATCGGACAGGGTGGTTCAACCATCACACAGCAGCTTATCAAAAACCTTACAAACAACAAGGAAGTAACAGTTGTCCGTAAGTTCAATGAAATTCTGACAGCTCTTAATCTTGAAGAACATTATGACAAGGATACCATTATTGAAGCATACCTCAATACACTGTATCTCGGCAGCGGATGTTACGGTGTCAAAACTGCAAGTGAAGAATATTTCGGCAAGGATATAAGTGAACTCAACGCTGCCGAATGTGCCGTAATTGCTTCTATTACTCAGGCACCGACCAAATGGAATCCTCTTCTTAACCCCGAAAACAACAGGAAACGTCAGCTTGACTGTCTTGAAAAAATGCATGCTGAAGGTTTTCTTAATAAAGAAGAATATGACGAAGCCTGCAATTTTGAATTGATTTTTACAAACAGTGAAAATTATGTTCCCGATGAAGAAGAGGAAGAACAGGCAAAGAAAGATACTGAAAATACAGTTGACAGTTTCTATGTTGACTATGTAAGACAGTGCGTACAGAATGACCTTATGGAAGAATACGGTTATTCATTGCAGCAGGCTCAGGATAAAATTCTTTACGGCGGTCTTAAAATCTATGCAGCTGCTGACCTTGAAATTCAGGAAACACTTGAAGATGTATATGTTAACCGTAAATCTTTCCCGGATTTATACAGCAAGGATGAAGACCACGAAGGCGAAGCTGTTCAATCTGCTATGACAATTATGGATTACAGCGGCAGAGTGGTTGCAATTGTCGGTGAAGCGGGTCCCAAATCGGGTGCAATGTGTCTTAACAGAGCTGCAAATTCACCCAGACAGCCCGGCTCTACTATCAAGCCCCTTGCAACCTACGCACCCGCAATTGAAATGAATATCTATAACTATTCAAGTATGATTAAGGATTATGCAATTCCCGTTCAGGGCAAACTCTGGCCTCATAATGTAGACCAGACATACGGTTCGGGTAAAAATGTAAGCGTTGAATATGCAATTCAGAAATCACTTAACACCGTACCTGCAAGAATAATCAACTATGATGTGGGCATTGATAATTCGTTTGAATTTATAAGAGACAGATTCAAGCTTTCAAGGCTTGATGAAAAAGAAGACAGAACACTTGCACCTCTTGCTACAGGCGCACTTACAAACGGCACAACAACGGTTGAAATGGCAGCAGCTTACGCTACCTTCGGTAACGGCGGATATTATTATGAACCTTACACATATTACAAAGTAACCAACAGTCAAGGAACGGAAATTCTTCTCAGCAACGAAAATCCCTCAGAAAAGGCACAGCATGTATTATCTGAAGAAACAGCCGATATCATGTGCGAGCTTCTTCAGACTGTTGATACAAGCTATTACGGAACGGGAAGTAATGTACGCAAATTCCAGATAATGGCCAAAACAGGTACAACAAGCAGCGACAAGGACCGTTGGTTCTGCGCAGGCACACCTTATTATGTGGCCGCTGTATGGTTCGGTTTTGACCATCCCGAAACCCTTGGTGTTTCAACAAACCCCGGCGGTAAGGTGTTCATCAGAGTTTTCGATGAAATTCACAAAGGCTTGCCTGAAAAAGATTTTCCCAAGAGTACAAAAACCATTGAAAAACGCTATTGCCGTGTAACCGGTAAGCTTGCGGGTACAAACTGCTCATCAACGGGTGCAGGCTGGTATAAAATAACCTCTTTACCTTCAACCTGCACATCCTGCACATTTACACCTTCAACAGATGAGCTTGTAAGCAATGTTGTAGGCGGAGTTATTGAAAACCTTGATTCAATACTCGACAGCATTGTAGGCGAAAGATAAATATATGCGGAGTTTGTATATAACTGCAAACTCCGCAATTTTAAAAGGAATGATAATTTGATTATAATGGCAGTTGATTACGGCGATGTAAGAACAGGTATCGCCGTATGCGATAAATTTGAAATGCTTGCTTCTCCTGTGTGTGCAATCACTCAGAGGAACTCAGACTTACTTGTTGATGAAATAATTAAGCTTGCCAAAGAATACAAGGCTGAACAGTTTGTTGTTGGACTTCCCAGAAATATGGATTCATCATACGGCTCAAGAGCTGAAAAATGCCAAGAATTCGCAAAACAGCTTTCGAAAAAATCAGGCATTGAATATATTATGCGAGATGAACGTCTTTCAACAGTAACCGCACACAATGCTCTTAACTCAACCAATACACGCGGCAAAAAAAGAAAAGCTGTTGTTGACCAGGTTGCCGCTGTGGTGATTCTTCAGGATTACATAGATTTCAGAAAAAATCAAAATATATAATCATATATCCGCATATTATTTTATCAGATTAATATGCGGAGTGATTATATGAGGATTGTTGTATCTCAAAAAATAAAAATCAAGGTTATTTTATCAGCTTCACTTATTTTCATTTTTGGCATTATTGCAGTGGGTACAAGGTATGTTTATAAAAAAACTGCAGTCGATGTGCTTAACAATTCCGTTACCTATACAGTAATAATAGATGCAGGGCACGGGGGAGTGGACAGCGGAACATCTGCAGCTGACGGTACACCCGAAAAAGAAATAAACCTTCAGGTTGCCCATAAATTAAATGATGTGTTAAGGTCTTTCGGTGTAGAAACCGTAATGACAAGAACAGAAGATATATCAATACACGATGAAAGCGCTAAAACAATAAGACAAAAGAAAGTATCGGATATCAAAAACAGACTCAGCATTATAAACAATACCGATAATGCTATTTATGTCAGTATACATCAGAACCACTATTCAGATTCCAAATACAGCGGAGCCCAGGTTTTTTATTCCAAAAATAATCCCGGTTCCGAAGTTTTTGCAAATAAAATAAGAGATTCTGTTGTATCAATTCTTCAAAAAGACAATACCAGAGAAATCAAACAGAGCGGAAAAGAGATTTATCTTTTGAATAACGCTCAGGTTCCTGCCGTAATGGTAGAATGCGGCTTTATGTCAAACCAAAAAGAAACAGAGTTACTGAAAGATTCGGATTATCAGCAAAAGCTTGCTTTTGTTATCGCATTGGGAATATGCGATTATATCAATTCATCGGAGGATGTGTAAATAATGGCTCCTAAATCCAAAACATTATATATATGCAGTCAGTGCGGTTATGAAAGCGCAAAATGGTTCGGCTGCTGTCCCGGATGTTCGGAATGGAACACGATGGAAGAAGAATTTCGGACTGCTCAGCAGCAGAAAACCGTTCACTCTGCCTCAAAAAGCATTACTGCACAGACCATTAACGAAATAGACGCCGATGATGAAATCAGATTCAGAACCGGCATGGCTGAGCTTGACAGAGTTCTCGGTGGCGGAATTGTAAAAGGTTCACTTGTTCTGCTCAGCGGTGATCCTGGTATAGGTAAGTCAACAATTCTCCTTCAGATTTGTGAGTATCTGGGCAAAAACCTCAGAATTCTTTATGTATCAGGCGAAGAATCCGCAAGGCAGATAAAGCTCAGAGCAAACCGTCTGGGCGTAAAAACAGATAATCTGCTTATAATGTGTCAGACAGATGTTGGAGCCATAACTGAATATATCAAAGCCGAAAAGCCTGACATTGTTATCGTTGATTCAATTCAGACAATGTGTGTATCCGAAATCAATTCTTCACCCGGAAGCATAACTCAGGTCAGAGAAGCAACCAATCTTTATATGCACTGTGCCAAAGGTCTCGGCATACCCACAATTCTTGTGGGCCATGTCAACAAAGACGGCAATATTGCAGGCCCCAAAGTGCTTGAACACATCGTAGACTGCGTTCTTTATTTTGAAGGCGAAAGACATCTTTCATACAGAATTCTCCGTGCCGTAAAAAACAGATTCGGATCAACAAATGAAATCGGCGTATTTGAAATGCTTGACAAAGGTCTTGTTGAGGTTGAAAATCCTTCTCTTATGCTTATTTCCGGCAAACCTAAAAACACTGCAGGTACCTGCATAGCCTGTGTTATGGAAGGCAGCAGACCGATCCTTGCCGAGGTTCAGGGTCTTGTTGCAACATCAAATTACGGCAATGCAAGACGAATGTCAACAGGCTTTGACTATAACAGAATGTCCATGCTGCTTGCCGTGCTTGAAAAAAGGTCAGGCTATTTTATGAGCAACTGTGATGCTTATATCAACATTGTCGGCGGATTAAGACTTGACGAGCCTGCTACTGATCTTTCAGTTGCTTTAGCACTTATCTCAAGCTTTAAAGATACACCCATAAGAGATGATACGCTTGTAATCGGCGAAATCGGTCTTGGCGGTGAACTTAGAACGGTATCATATTGTGAACAAAGAATAAAAGAGGCTGAACGTCTTGGATTTAAGCGTTGTATTATACCTAAACATAACCTTAAAACTCTTTCAGACGGCTTCAAAGGTAACATCGAAATAGTCGGTGCAAACAATGTTAACGAAGCATATAATGCGGCGGTATAATCATATGAAATTCATTGAAAAACCGAATTTGCCTAAAGGGAAGGTTACACTTGCGGCAATAAGTGAAGAAGCAGGGGAGTCGATAAAAAAACTCAATTCCCTTGGAATAGAAATACTTGAAATAAAGAAAAACAGTAAACTTCCCGAACCAGTATGTTCACATGCAGATATTCAGATTCTCCATATGGGGAATAATTGTATTTTTTGCTACGAACATTTGTTCTTGGGGGAGTTTGAAGAAAAATTTAATTTTACAGATATACATGAAAAAGCAGGCAACAAATATCCAGATGATGTAAGGCTTAACTGTACAATTATCGGCAATAAGCTTATATGTAATCCCAAAACCGTTTCGCGAAAAATCCTTGAATACGCCGACAGCTGCGGTCTGACTGTCATAAATGTTAATCAGGGATATTCAAGATGTTCGATATGTGTTGTTAACGAAAACACTATAATTACCGACGATAGATCCATCTTTGCAGCCGCTGGAAATTTTTTTAACGATACTCAGTTCATTTCAAAAGGATCCATCGGATTGAATGGATATGGTTACGGATTCATAGGCGGATGCTGCGGTAAGATTGATAAAAATAAAATTGCATTTAACGGAGCAATCGAAAGCCATAATGATTATAAAGTAATCATAGATTGCCTTGAAAGAAACAACACAGAATGCATCGAGTTAAACAGAAACAGACTTTATGATATAGGTGGAATAATACCGATTTGCGAAGCTTTGTAATCTAATTTTGTTTATTTTTACTCCCCTGAATTACACAAAACATTTATTTTGTGGAATTATATTGATTTTTTTATAAGGGTATGTTATAATGTGATTATGACATACCCTATTATATTTGAGGTGAAAAAATGAGACAGGAAGAAATTGCAACCCTTCCGGCCCTTGTAAGAATTTATCTGAATTACCTTATGTCCATTAAAGCTAAATCTGAACTGACTGTTCTTGAATACGGCTCAGACCTCAGGCTTTTTTTCAGATACATATCACTTATAAAAGGTCTTTGTGATAAATCAACGCCTTTTGATGAAATCAACATTTCGTTATTATCCAATGATATTATATTCAGTGTTACGCTTGAAGACGCTTATTCATTCCTCGCCTATTGCAGAAAAGAAAGAAATAACGATACAAATGCACGTGCGCGCAAAGTTGTTGCAATAAAGCGTTTTTACAAATATCTGGAAATAAACGGATATATTGAAAACAACAGAATCGCCTTTCTTGAATCGCCTCAAACCAAACGCGGTTTGCCCAAGTATCTTTCTCTCGAACAGAGCGTTATGCTTCTTCAAAGCGTTGACGGTAAATTTAAAGAACGTGATTACTGCATACTTACTCTTTTTCTTAACTGCGGTCTTCGTCTTTCTGAACTTGTGGGCATAAACATATCACATATAAAAGATAACAACACGCTTGTTGTGCTCGGTAAAGGAAACAAAGAAAGAACAATATACCTTAACAGCGCCTGCCTTTCTGCAATCAAATCATATATGGCTGTACGCCCCACAGATGGTGTGAAAGACAGGGATGCACTTTTTATCAGCAATCAAAAAAGACGCATAAGCAGAGAAAGCGTTCAGAAGATGGTTGAAGGTTATCTGAAAAAATGCGGGCTTGACGGTATGGGATTTTCCACACACAAACTCAGGCATACCGCCGCAACTCTTATGTATCAGCACGGAAATGTTGACCCTTTGCAGCTTAAAGAAATACTCGGCCATGAAAATCTTTCCACAACAGAAATATACACACACATTCACGATGAACAGCTTAAAAAGGCCGTTGATTCAAACCCCTTAAACAATCCTTCAAATTTCAAAAAATCCGGTGAATAGTGCAGTGAATGCCGCATCAATTGCGGCTGAAAGAATGCATATTACCGCAAAAATCATTTGTCTTGTAAGAAAAAACTTTGTTTCGCCTTTTTCAAACTGACCTCTCCCCTTCACTGCCTTTGCAAATGCATTTTTTGAATATTCACAACTGTCGTTACAGGCAATCAGAAAAGAGAAAACACACACAACAGCACCGGGATAAACGGTAAGAATGCAATACCCAAGACCTGTCAGCTTATATGCGGAATACATATATCCGCTTAAAGCACCGAATCCCAATCCGCGCAAAAAAGGCAACCACATGATAAAAGGATAACCGATAAGTGAAAACCCGAAAAATGTGCTCAAAACATTGAATGACAAACATATTTTCAATGAATCGAAAAAATTCTCGCCTATCCCCTTTTCAGCTCGGTTTTGTATAAAATTTTCTGCTATTTCACTTATTTCAGCAAACCAATCGGAAGGATTTTTAATCAGAACCGCTCCGAATATTATTCCGATTGTAAAAAGTGCGGTAAGAAAAAATATTCTTGAATTTTCAAATATTTTTTTTAACGCCTTGCCGTTATACACCTTATAATTTAATTTAGACTTGCTCATTTTTTACCTCCGAAGGCTTTTTGTAAAATATATGAGCAAGTCCATTTTTATATTACAAAAGACGGATGAGCAATCATCCGTCTTTAAAAATTATTTCTTTTCAACCTTGGCATAATTTGCCATAATCTTTTTGGTTCCAGCCGCAGTAAATGCTATTTCAAGCAACGTGTCATTCCCCATAGGCTTCGCACTGAGAACAACACCTTCACCATAAGCTTTGTGAATTACGGTATCACCTACATTGAACACTGCGGTATTCTTTGACTGTGCGGAAACAGCAGGTGCTGATGTGAAGCCTCTTGAAGGAGTCTGAGGTTTTGACGGAGTCTGTGAAAAACCTGCTGCAAACGACGTTTTCAGGGTTTCACCCGTTCTTTCCATAAGCTCTTCGGGTATTTCTCTGATAAATCTTGAAGGCTGATTGAAGCGTGTCTGACCGAAAAGCATTCTGGTTTTTGCTCTTGTGATATACAAACGCTTTTTTGCTCTCGTAACCGCAACATAAGCCAGTCTTCGTTCTTCCTCAATTTCTTCCTGACCTGCCATAGATGACATATCCGAAGGGAAAATGGATTCTTCCATACCTACAAGAAATACAACGGGAAATTCAAGGCCTTTTGCGGCATGAACCGTCATAAGAACAACAGTTTCTGCTTCTGCGTTGTAGTTATCAATATCGGTCATAAGTGCAACTTCCTGCAAGAAATCATTAAGAGTTGCATCACCGTTATCATTTGAAAAACGAAGAAGGTTATTGGCAAGCTCATCAAGGTTAGCAAGCCTTTCTTCTTTTGTTTCCGGTTCATTTGAAAGCGATTCAACATAACCCGATACTTTTATAACTCTTTTAAAAAGCTCGGATAATTCAATGTTTTCCATTTCGTCAATGAAATCTTCAATCATCCTTGCGAAATCAAGCATTTTTTTTGCGCTTCTGCTGAGTTTAGGGAACTGATCTGCAGATTTGATAACATCAAAAAGACCTATTCCGAGACCGTCGGCAATCTCCTGTGCGGCAGCAACGGAAGAATCTCCTATTCCCCTTTTAGGAACATTTATAATTCTCTGAAGCCTTACACTGTCATTGGGATTAACAAGCACGCTGAGATATGCAAGAGCATCCTTGATTTCTTTACGGTCATAGAACTTATGACCACCTATAAGTCTGTAAGGAATACCCATTCTTACAAATGACTGCTCAATATGGTTTGACTGAGAGTTCATTCTGTAAAGAACGGCAAAATCACTGTATTTTCTGCCGTTTCTTATGCCGTCATAAACTTTATCGGCAACATAAAAACCTTCATCTCGGTCTGAATCGGCGGTATGATAGGTAATAAGTTCTCCCCTGCCGTTATCGGACCAAAGATTTTTTCCTTTTCTGTTTTGATTATTTGAAATAATCTTGTTTGCGGCATCGAGAATATTTTGGGTTGACCTGTAATTCTGTTCGAGACGGATTACCTTTGCGTTTCTGTACTGATGCTCAAAACTGAGAATATTCTCAATGGTTGCTCCTCTGAATTTATAAATACTCTGGTCATCATCGCCTACAACACAGATATTTTTATATCCGCCTGCAAGCAAGGAAGTAAGAAGATACTGTGCGTGGTTGGTATCCTGATATTCGTCAACCATAATATACTTAAATTTACGCCGGTAATATTCAAGCACCTCGGGATTATTCTGCAAAAGACGGACTGTATTGACAATGATATCGTCAAAATCCATTGCATCGGCGGATTTAAGTCGTTTCTGATAAGCCTCATACACCGAACCTATATTTCTCTTTCGGATATCCATATAATTTTCTTTTATGTATTCTTCGGGAGAAATAAGCATATCCTTTGCACTGCTGATTGCACCCAGAACACTTTTGGGTGTAAGAATATTATCTGAAAAGCCAAGCTGTTTAAGACAATCCTTAATAATGCGCTTGCTGTCATCCGTATCGTAAATAGTAAAATTGGATGAATAACCGATATAATCGGCATTACGGCGAAGAATACGAACACAAGAAGCATGGAAAGTGCTTGCCCAGATATCTCTTGCCTGCTCACCAAGCATTCGCTCTAATCTTTCTTTTAGTTCACCCGCTGCTTTATTGGTGAAGGTAATGGCAAGTATCTCCCAGGGTTTTGCAGCTTCAACTTTCAGAAGATGCTCAATATCAAATGCATCATCGATAAGACCGTCTGCATATGCACGCATCAAAGCAAGCTCGTCGTTTGTAGGCTCATATTCAACAGTATCGCTGTAATAAGCTTTACCGTATTTAATCAGATTGGCAATGCGGTTAACAAGAACGGTTGTTTTACCGCTGCCTGCACCTGCAAGCACCAAAAGCGGTCCCTCCGTAGAAAGGACCGCTTTTTTCTGCATATCATTAAGGGAACCGAAATCCCTTTCAATAATTCTTTTTCGTAATGAAAGAAAATCGTTAGAAAGCATTTAATACCTCAGATTGAAATCTCGTGTGCAATCTTATAAAGCTCATCATTAACCTTGCGTTCCATACTGAGAGCTTCATAAATATCGTAATCTATTATATGGTCATCTTTCTGAACAACAACTCTGTTGCCGATGCCGGCCATAAGAAGCTGAACAGCTTTATAACCCATCTGACTTGCAGCAACACGGTCGCGTACTGTGGGAGAACCGCCGCGCTGAACATGTCCGAGAACGATTGCTCTTGACTCAACCCCGCATTCCTTCTCAATCTTTCTTGCAAGCTCTTCAACACCGCCGATACCCTCAGCAACCATAACAATGAAATGCTTTTTGTCAGTCTTCTGAGTTCTTCTGATTCTTTCAATAACATGCTTTTCAATTTCAGAAGGAATCTCGGGAATAACAATTGCAGTTGCACCAACGGCAATACCTGCATTAAGAGTAAGGTCACCGCATCTGTTACCCATAACCTCAACAACAATACATCTGCTGTGTGATTCAACGGTATCTCTTACTCTGTCAACCATCTGCATAACAGTATTGAGACAGGTATCATAACCGATTGTATAGTCTGAACTTACGATATCGTTATCAATTGTACCGGGAACACCGATGCAAGGAATACCTCTGAGTGAAAGGTCGCGTGCACCTCTGAACGAACCGTCACCGCCGATAACAACAATGCCTTCTATACCAAACTTCTTGCAGGTATCAATAGCCTGCTGCATACCTGATTCCTCTCTGAAGGCTTTACATCTTGCGGAATAAAGCATAGTTCCGCCTCTGTGAATTATATCGGAAACACTTCTGATGTTAAGTTCACGAATGTCTCCTTCAATAAGGCCCTGATAACCTCTGTTAATACCGTAAACCTTTATGCCGTTTTCACATGCAGTTCTTACAACTGCACGAACAGCAGCATTCATACCGGGTGCGTCACCGCCGCTTGTTAAAACGCCGATTGTTTTCATAGTTCTTACTCTCCTTGGAAAAATGTTCAAGCTATATAATACACTTTTTATTACACAATGTCAATGAAATATACGTTTTTTGATAAAAAACTTCCTTGTTCAGCACTGTTATTCATTATAAATCACATTCTGCTCTCCGAGAATTTTTCTGAGTTCACGAAGAAGCACGGGATTGACGTCAATCCCGATATTCAAAGGATTCTTTTTATATTCTTTGGAATCACTGAAATAATAGAACAGCGGTACATTTCCGTCAAATATTGCAAGTAATCTTCGGCAGTATTCAATCTGCGGAGATTTCGCGTTATCAAACCGCAAGAACAAACCTTTGGCTTTTTTCTTTTCGGGCTTTCTGCTTTCTGCAACAGTATTTTCAGACGGACAGGGTTCCACCGACTCACACACTATTTTAGTGTCTTCATCTTCACGCATACTTATTCTGCCGCGAAGAAGAACAATGTTGCCTTCACAGAACAATGACGGATTTTCGGTAAGCGTTTTCGGAAAAACAATAACTTCAACACTGCCGTAAGTATCTTCAAGGTTAACAAAAGCCATTGTAGAATCATTCTTGGTGATTTTTCTTTTAAGCGAGGCGATCAGACCGAGTATTTTTACCCTGTCATTATCCTTATAAACCGCATCTTCACCTATAATATCGGATATTTTTGCACATTTAAGTGCTTCCGAAACACTTTTGTATCTTGCCATAGGATGACCTGAAAGATACATACCTGAAACCTCTTTTTCGTATTTTAAAAGAGTTTCGTTGGGGTATTCATCAATATCGGGATAGGTGAATGTTACAGCCGGTGCAGGTTCATCCGATGAATTCATAAGGTCACCAAAACCAAGTTGACCTTCAACATTGCGGTTTTTTTCACTGTCAAGCTCCTCGATAATTTTATCGGTTACTGTTATCATCTGATTTCGGTTGGCACCAAGGCCGTCAAATGCACCGCACTTAACGAGGCTTTCGATAGCTCTTCTGTTAAAATCCTTACCGTACATTCTGCGGCAGAAATCATAAAAATCAACAAATCTACCGTTTATTTCTCTTTCCGCAGTCATTCTTTTTATGAAATTTCTGCCAAGATTCTTTACCGCGAGCAGACTGAAATGGATATTGCCGTCAGAAACTTCAAAGGATTCGGAGCTGCGGTTAATATCGGGCGGAAGAATTTTGATACCCAGGCGCGAACATTCTCCGATATACTGAACAACTTTGTTTGTATTATCAAGAAAACTGGTAAGCAAGGCAGCGAGAAACTCGCAGGGATAATGACATTTGAGCCAGGCCGTCTGATAAGCAACATAGGCATATGCCGCCGCATGAGCTTTATTGAAAGCATACGATGCAAATGACATCATTTCATCAAATATTTCATTTGCCGTTTTCTCGTCAATTCCGCGCCTTACGGCACCTTCACAAACAACATTACCTTTATCGTCAACTATACCGTAAACAAAATTATCACGCTCTTTAAGCATAACATCATGTTTCTTTTTACTCATTGCACGGCGTACAATATCTGCCCTGCCGTATGAATAGCCCGCAAGCTCACGGCAAATCTGCATTACCTGCTCCTGATAAACCATACATCCGTAGGTGACGTCAAGTATGCTTTTAAGTTCAGGGGTTTTATATGTGATTTTATGTGGATTATGACGGTTTTCGATATATGTGGGTATGGAGTCCATAGGACCCGGTCTGT
This sequence comes from Oscillospiraceae bacterium, assembly GCA_015066625.1. GTDB lineage: Bacteria > Bacillota > Clostridia > Oscillospirales > Acutalibacteraceae > CAG-177. The sequence goes on along the minus strand of SVOC01000009.1, from coordinate 45,902 downwards.
AAAGGGATATAACCGCAATCAAGTCTTCAAGGCTTTCGGGTTTAAGCTGTGAAAGAACGCTGCGCATACCTGCAGATTCAAACTGAAAAACGCCTTCCGTCTGTGCAGAACACATCATTTCGAATACAGCTTTATCTTCTGTATCAATATTATCAATACTGAAATCAGGAACGGACTTGCGGATAAGTTTTTCTGCAGATTTGATAACCGTAAGAGTTCTCAGACCGAGAAAATCCATTTTAAGCAGGCCGAGATTTTCAAGGGTTGTCATAGGAAACTGTGTCACAATGGCTTCGTCATTTCGTGCCAAAGGAACATACGACACAACGGGATCATGTGTGATAACAACACCGGCGGCGTGAGTTGATGCGTGCCTCGGCATACCCTCAACCTTCTTTGCCATATCAATAAGTTCACGTGCTTCATCGTCGTTCTCATAAAGAGATTTAAACTCTGTTGAACGTTTCAGAGCTCTGTCAATGGTAATATTAAGTTCATTGGGAACCTGCTTTGCAATATTATCAACTGTTGAATAAGGCATACCCAGTGCTCTGCCCACATCTCGTATTGCGGCTTTTGCGGCAAGAGTACCGAAGGTTACAATCTGTGCAACATGGTCAGAACCGTATTTCTCAATAACATAATCAATAACTTCGCCCCTTCTCTCAAAGCAGAAGTCAACGTCAAAGTCGGGCATACTGACTCGCTCGGGATTAAGAAAGCGCTCAAAAAGGAGGTTATATTTCATAGGGTCAATTCCGGTTATGCCTATACAATAAGCACAGATACTCGCAGCACCCGAACCTCTGCCTGGTCCTACCGGAATCCCCTCTTTTTTCGCATGTCTGATAAAATCGTAAACTATGAGATAATAATCCACATAGCCCATTTTATTTATAACTTCAAGTTCATAGTTTAGCCTGTCCACATATTCCGCAGGGGGATTTTTGCCGTATCTTTCAAAAAAACCTTTACGGCAAAGGCATGAAAACCATTCAAAATGTCCGTATCCATCGGGCACCTCAAAATGAGGAAGCTTTGTTTTACCGAATTCAAACTCTACACTGCACTGTTCTGCAATTCTTGCGGTATTTTCAACAGCTTCGGGGCACTGAGGAAATGCCTCAAGCATTTCTGTTTCACTTTTAAGATAAAACTCTGAAGTGCCGAATTCAAGTCCGGTATCTTCGCCAACCGTGTGGTTTGTCTGTATGCAGATAAGCACCTGCTGCATTTTAGCATCGCTTTTATCAACATAATGAGCGTCGTTTGTTGCAGCAAGCGGAATACAAAGCTCTTTTGAAAGTCTGATAAGCTCCGGATTTATACGAAGCTGTTCATCAAGACCGTGATTCTGAATTTCAAGATAGTAATTGCCCTCACCAAAGGTTTCGCGGTACCACTCAGCAACTCTTTTTGCTTCGTCATAGTCGCCTTGCTGTAGTGCTCTTGCAACCTCACCCGCAAGACAGCCTGAAAGAGCAATAAGACCTTCGTTATATTTTTCGAGAATATCCTTATCCACCCTCGGCTTGGTGTAAAAGCCGTTGACCCAGCCCTCAGAAACAAGCTTTATAAGATTTTTATAGCCTTCGTTATTTTTACAGAGAAGAACAAGATGATATCTCTCGCTGTCTATTCCGTGTACCTTATCAAATCTTGACCGTGGTGCCACATAAACCTCACAGCCGATAACAGGCTTGATACCCCTTGCCAATGCGGCTTTATAGAAATCAATTACACCGTACATTACACCGTGGTCAGTTATGGCAACAGATGTTTGACCCATACTTTTGATTTTATCAAGCATAGGTTCAATTCTGCAAGCACCGTCAAGCAGACTGTATTCACTGTGTACATGTAAATGTGTAAAAGACATTATTTTTCTCCGTTTTTAAGATTATCGGCAATCTGAACAATTCTGTTAAGTCTGTGATTTATACCTGAGCGTGATATAGGCTCGTCCAGAAGTTTGCCAAGCTCACTGAGGCTTGCTTCGCGGTTTTCCACACGTAATCTTGCAATTTTCTGAAGTGCATCAGGTAAAATTGAAAGACCCTTTTTCTCTTCAATATACTCAATAGCAGCAATATGAGCATTTGCCGCCTCAACTGTCTTACTGATGTTAGACATTTCAAAATTCAGCTTACGGTTAACCTTATTGATTACATCTTTCTCAATTTTGATACCCATAACATAGAGCGATGCCTCTTGCGCACCGATAATGGCAAGAATATCCTCAATGCTCTCACTGTCTTTGAAATAAATAACGTGGTTGCCTTTTCTGACTATGTATTTGGGATTGAGATTAAGTTCATCCATAAACTTCATCAGATCGGCAGAAAGTCGTTTATAAGGTACAACAAATTCAAGATGATATCCCCTCTCCGGTGCGGTTACAGTGCCGCAAGAAAGGAAAACGCCTCTCAAAAAGGCTCCTGCACAGCATTCATCGAAAATATTTGCTCTGTTAATTCTCAGAGTAGGTTCTTTAAGCGTATGACCGAATTTATCAAAAACCTTTTCTTTTTCATCGTCGGTTCTCAGATAAGCTGTCATTTTTTTTGTGCCGCTTTCACTTATCGTAGGTTCAACTCCGCAATAATCTTTAAGATATGAGAGATACAGAGAAAATACATCTTGATTTTCTGTTGTGATAGAAAAATTATACTTTGAAAAATGAGCAAAAAGCACAAGCCCGTAGACTTGTGCGTGCTGACAGCAGGGAGAAAGATTTTCGAGCTTTGAAATATCACTTTTTACATCTGATGAAAACGACAATCAAATCCCCTCCTGCCCTATGATTTTAACCTCAGGTTCAAGCACAACACCTGTTTGCTCAAGAACCGTTTTTTTGCAGTGATTAATAACATTCATCACATCTTCCGCGGTGGCACCGCCCCTGTTTATAACAAAACCTGCGTGCTTTTCGCTTACCTGTGCACCGCCGGATGTGTAACCTTTCAGACCGCACTGCTCAATAAGTGCACCTGCAAAATATCCTTCGGGACGCTTGAAGGTACTGCCTGCACTGGGATATTCAAGAGGCTGTTTATCCTTGCGTCTTGACATAAGGTCATCCATTTTATCCTTTATCTCAGCTTTATCGCCTTTTTCAAGCTTAAGAGTCAAGGATAAAATAATATACTCACTGTCGGAATATGCACTGTGACGGTATGACAAATCAAGCTCATCGTCCATGAATTCACCGATTATACCGTCAGGACTGATATGAGTGCAGGATACAAGTACATCCTTCATTTCTCCGCCGTATGCACCTGCGTTCATATACGCCGCACCGCCTGCTGTTCCGGGTATACCGAATGCAAACTCAAGTCCGGTAAGGGAGTTTTCAAGAGCAAAACGGCAAAGACGGGAAAGCGTTACACCGCATTCGCAGTAAATCGTTGTATCATCAACAAGCATAATTTTATCCATTTTACAGGTATTAATAACAATTCCTCTGAATCCGCTGTCATTAACAAGAAGATTGCTGCCTTTACCTATAACCAGAACACGAATTGCGTTATTATTTGCGTATTCCGTTACAGAAACAAGTTTCTCTACCGTATCGGGGAAAACAATCACATCGGCATTACCGCCGATTTTAAAACTCGTATAGTCCCTGAGCGGCACATCAACAGAATATTCACATTTTATTTCATTGCAAAGTGCGCAAAAATCGCTATATGAGTTCATTATTGCCTCCGAAAATTTCATTTATTCATCAAGAAGTGCCGCACCGAAGATACCTGCATCGTTGCCAAGCTCAGCAGCAACAATTTTGCACTGTGTTGAAGAGTGAACTGAATATCTTTCATCTTCTGCGTGTTTTCTGATAGGTACAAGAAGTGTTTCGCCTTCGTGGCTTATTCCGCCGCCGATGCATACAAATTCAGGCTGGAAGGTATTAATAATGTTGATAACACCAACCGCCACATAGTAGATATAATTTTCAACAACTTTTTTAGCGGTTTCATCACCAAGACGCATTGCATCAAATGCCGTTCTTCCGCTTGCGGCATCAATATTGCCGTTTACAAGCTCCCACATTTTGCTGTCTTTATCGCCCAGCATAGCTTCTTTTGTCTGTGAAATAAGTGCAGTTGCTGAAGCATACTGTTCCCAGCAGCCCTTTCTGCCGCAATTACACTGTTTGCCGTTAACCATAATAACGGTATGACCCATTTCACCGCCTGCATAGTTTACACCGCTTACGATTTTACCATTAACAATAATACCGCTGCCAACACCTGTACCGAGAGTAACTGCTACAAAATTGCCTACACCCTTACCTACACCTGCAATAGCTTCACCGAGAGCGGCACAGTTTGCGTCATTATCAAGGTATACGGTTTTACCGATTCTTTCTTCAAGCATTTCCTTTGCAGGCACCTGGTTAAAACCAAGATTATTTGCAAACTCAATGTAGCCGTTATTCTTGTTTACCGAGCCGGGAGTACCGACACCAACCGAAACAACATCATCCATTGATATGCCTGCATCTTTTACAGCCATTTCAACTGCAACTGCAATATCGTCAAATATCTCAGCAGCAGGTCTGGGGCATCTTGTTTTAACTTTGCCTCTGCCGATGATTTTAAGTTCCTCATTTACAACACCTACGGCAATATTGGTACCTCCAAGATCAACACCGATTCTATACATATTTTATTACCTCCAAAATAATTTGTTTACATTTATTTAAAAATTATGCCATACTTCAAGTTCCTGCTGAGCGGGTATAACATCATCTGTCATACCAAGGCTGTGCAGAAGCTCTCTTGCAGCATTATAGCCCATTTTCTTTTGTCTGTTGTTCATTGCGGCAGCTTCAATTATAATTGAAAGATTTCTGCCGGGCTTTACGGGAACAGTTGTTACGGGGACCTTTATATCAAGTATTTCCGTATATTCATTATCAAGCCCCAGTCTGTCATAAACCTTTTCACTGTCCCAGGGTTCAAGCTGAACAACCATATCAACCTTTTCGGTCATTTTAACTGCACCCATACCGAAAAGCCGTCTTGCATTAAGCACACCTACACCTCTGAGTTCAATAAAGTGGCGAATATTATCCGGCGCAGAACCAACGAGGGTTTTATTGGATACCCTTCTGATTTCAACTGCGTCGTCTGCGATAAGTCTGTGTCCTCTTTTAATAAGCTCAAGTGCGGTTTCGCTTTTACCTACACCGCTGTCACCGAGAATAAGTACACCCTCACCGTAAACCTCAACAAGAACACCGTGGCGGGTAATTCGCTGTGCAAGCTCAACGCCGAGATATGATATAGCTGCTGCCATTGAACCTGAAGTTGATTCGGATGTGCTGAGAACGGGAACTTCGTATTTTTCGGCAAAGCTCAGAAATCTTTTTCCGCATTTAAGGTCACGGGTTACAACAATTGCAACGGGACGCTTTGAGAAAAATCTTTCAAGGCATTCAAGGAAAGCTTCTTTGCTCAAACTTTTAAAATATTCAAGCTCAGTCAGCCCAAAAAACTGAATTCTTGCAGGGTCAAAATAATCTTCAAAACCTGTAAGGATAAGTCCGGGACGGTTAACATCCTGAGCTGTAATATAAATATCTGCAATATCCTTAGGTGTATAAATCACCTGGAACGAAAGGTCTTTTACAACCTTTTCAAGAGAAACGGAATATTTACTGCTCATATCATTCTCCTTATATTACGGGTTTAATCTTCAGACACAAACCCATATTAATGTTATTATAAATCATATCCGATAATTTTCCAACCCTTTTTAAAAATTTTTAATAATTTTTATGTAAAAATCAAGCAGCATCCGTGTAAAACAGATGCCGCTTACAATCAAAGCTGAGAAGCCATATTTTCGTATTTTGTTTTTGTCTGGTCAATCATCTGTGCTTCTGCGGCAGAAGGGCTGTACCAGCCTCTTTTCTGCATTTCTCCGAAAACGCTGAACTGAATTGTATGCTCCTCTTTAAGAATATTGAGCATATCGGTCTGAAGCTGCTGATTAGTGCATTCGTTTGAAAAAGTATTGTAAACATCGGTAATATGCTTCTGCGATGAAAGAATATCATCCATAATCTCTTTATCGGTGAAGCTTGCATCCATATTCATCATAGTATAATCCCCCATTAATATAAGTGACCCATAAGTGTGTTATAATGCTGCTTATGCTGATTTGCAAGCTGTTCACAGGTAGATTTAATCTGAGGGTCTGTTGCAACCTGAGCATATGCTTTATACTTTTTGATCAGCATCTGCTCGCAGTTAAGCTGGTCCTCAATTGCAGAAAGTTCTTTTGCAGTAAGATTTGCCATTTCAATTCTCCTTTACTGTTTGGTAATAACAGTATTTACAGCAAAGTCAAAAAAATACAAAAATAATCCTTGACAAATTTCTTTTACAGTGTTATAGTGTCAAAAAATCAAACGAGGTAAAATTCATGAACACATATCTTTTCTCAAAACTTGATATGGATATGAATTGGCTTGCACAGCATGATTATCAGTCATCTGGCAGGCTTATACCTCTATATTCATTTTGGGATAGATAAAACTATATTTCCATATGTTTATAACGGTGTAAGCAGCTGCAGATGCTTACACTGTTTATTTTTTATACTCAAAGGAGATTTGTTATGAAACTATTTGAATTAATCAAAAAGAAACTTTTCAAAAAGCAACCTGTAAAAACAGGTGATCATCTTGCAGATTTCTATAACCGTATTGACGAGGATTCCCGTCTTTTGTCAAAACACGGCAGAATCGAATTCCTTACAACTACAAAGTATATTGAGAAATATCTGAAAGACGGTATGAAGATTATGGAAATCGGTGCCGCTACCGGCAGATACTCGCATTACTTTGCTCAAAAAGGTTTTGAGGTTGATGCAGTTGAACTCATCGAGCATAACATTGAGGTTTTCAAATCAAAAACACAGCCGAATGAAAAAATCAGCATCAGACAAGGCAACGCAATCAATCTGTCCGAATATCCCGATGAAAGCTATGATATAACGCTTTTGCTCGGTCCGATGTATCATCTCTATACGGTTGAAGAACAGAAAAAAGCGTTGTCGGAAGCAATGCGAATCACCAAAAGCGGCGGTTATGTTTTCGTTGCATACTGTATGGTTGATCCTTCAGTTTTAACGGGAATTTTCAAAAACAATAAGGTACAGCAAAGCATTGACGACGGGCTTATTGACACCGAAACTTTTGAAACGTTCTTTCCTCCGCACGGCATTTTCAAGCTCTATACAAGAGATGAAATATTTGAGCTGACGGAAGAACTTAATGCCGAAAGACTGCATTTTCTGGCAACCGACGGTTATGCCTGCCATATGCGTGAAGTAATAGACAAAATGGATAACGAAACCTATGAACTGTATCTGAAATATCATTTCAAAACCTGCGAAAGACAGGATTTAATCGGTTTATCACATCACACGCTTGACGTGTTGAGAAAGGAGTAACAGGAAATGAACCAAGAACAAAAATATAAACAGGCGGAATACATAAAAACAACTCCCGTTCTCGAAACAGAACGGCTGATTTTAAGACCGATTACCCCCGAAGATGCAGAAACGGCATTTGTTTGGCTAAGTGATGAAAGAGTCAATAGATTTATGCCGTATAACCTTTATAAAAATATTGATGAGGTTTTGAATTGGATAAATGTGATTCTTCCCCAAGATGAGAATTACCATTGGGGTATTGTATTAAAAGAAAGCAATCTTTTAATCGGAAGCTGCAGCATCGGACCTCACAAAGGAAATCCCGACGAGTGGGGTTTCGGTTATAATATCAGGTATGATTTCTGGAACAAGGGATTAACGACAGAGGCAACTAAAAGAATGATTGTATTTTCCTATGAAGAATGTGGTATAAGAGATTTTGTTTCCAACCATGCAATTGATAATCCCGCATCAGGCAAGGTTATGGAAAAATGCGGTCTTGTCTTTGACCACTACGGAGAATACAGCACATTTGACGGCACACAGACATTCAAGGCAAAATTCTATAAAATGCATTTGGAGTGATACAAATTATAAAAAAACGGCTGCTACCCTTTCGGTAACAGCCGTTGATTATTTAATTAGTTGTTCATCATGCTTGCAACTTCTGCTGCAAAGTTATCTTCTTTCTTTTCGATACCTTCGCCCTTTGCAAGACGAACAAAGCCTGTAACCTTGATATCAGCACCAAGCTTCTTGGCAACATCAGCAACATATCCTGCTACTGTGCCGTCAAAGAGGTCTGAACGAACGAAAGTCTGGTCAAGAAGGCAGATTTCTTTAAGCTGCTTCTTGATACGGCCCTCAACTGCGCCTGCAAAAATCTTGTCGTTTACATACTCTTCTTTACCTGCTACTGCAAGCTGTGCAAGAGTTGCAACTGCTTCCTTTGAAAGGAAGTTGAAGAGGAAGTTATTGTTCTTCTGCTCTTCGTAAGCAGCGATATCTTCGTCGCTGAAAAGCTTCTCGTTGCAAGCCTTTTCAAAGAGCTTTCTGAGAATGGGCTTGGGAAGTGATTCGGGCTTGTTGAGTGAGCTGTCAATTGTGATTGACTTCATCTTTGCAAGCTCATCTGCTGAAATATCTTCCTTGCTGAGATATTCGGGGCTCATAGCTGCAACCTGCATTGCAATGTTCTTACCCATAGCAACGAACTCGTCATTGTCAGCAGCGTTTGTATCAAAGCTTACAAGTACGCCCACCGAACCGCCGCCGTGGATGTATGAAACAGCTGTTCCTTCAACAAGAACAAAACGGCGAAGCTTGAGGTTTTCACGAATTTTAAGGAAGAGTTCCTGAATTGCATCTGCAACTGAAACACTGCCTTCTGAAATTGTTGTTGCAAGAAGTGCATCAAGATCTGCGGGCTTAGCTTCAACAACAGTCTTTGCAATCTGATTTGCAAGAGCCTTGAATTCGGGACCGTTACCTACGAAGTCTGTTTCGCAGTTGAGTTCAACAAGAGCTGATGCCGAACCGTCTGAATAAAGACCGATAACGCCTTCTGCTGCAACTCTGCTTGCCTTCTTTGCTGCTGTTGCAAGACCCTTCTCACGAAGGATTTCTATTGCCTTATCCATATCACCGTCAGCTTCAGTGAGTGCCTTTTTGCAATCCATCATACCAACGTTTGTTTTTTCTCTGAGAGCCTGAACATCTTTAGCTGTAAATGCTGCCATTGTATTATTCCTCCTCTGATGCTTCTGCTGCTTCGGGAGCTGACTGCTCACCCTGTCTGCCTTCGATAACTGCATCTGCCATTGCGCCTGCGATAAGCTTAACGGCACGGATAGCATCATCGTTACCGGGGATTACGTAATCTACTTCGTCGGGATCGCAGTTTGTGTCTACGATAGCAACGATGGGGATACCGAGCTTCTTTGCTTCAAGAACAGCAATTCTTTCCTTGCGGGGGTCTACTATAAACATAGCTGCGGGCTGCTTCTTCATTTCTGTGATGCCGCCCATGAACTTTTCGAGCTTTTCAATTTCAAGGTTAAGCTTTGTAACTTCCTTCTTGGGGAGAAGATCAAAAGTACCGTCTGCTTCCATAGCCTTGAGCTGTGCAAGTCTCTTGATTCTCTTCTGGATTGTGTTGAAGTTTGTGAGCATACCGCCGAGCCAACGTGCATTTACGAAAGGCATACCGCAACGGATTGCTTCTTCCTTAACTGAATCCTGAGCCTGCTTCTTTGTACCTACAAAAAGTACTTCGCCGCCGTCTGCAGCGATTTCACGGATGAACATATAGGCTTCTTCGAGCTTCTTAACTGTTTTCTGAAGGTCGATGATGTAGATGCCGTTACGTTCTGTGAAGATGTACTCAGCCATTTTGGGGTTCCATCTTCTGGTCTGGTGTCCGAAATGAACACCTGCTTCAAGCAATTGCTTCATTGATACTACTGACATTTGTTTTTCCTCCTAAGTTAAATTTTGTATCTAATGTCAGATACGAACCGCCGCAAAGCCTGATATTACAACGGATTTAAGCTCCGCACTCATAATAAAAATAGCCTTGCGTGTGATTTGCCTTGGAATTATATCACAACACAGATAAAATTGCAAGCATAATTTTAATTATTTTTATTATATAACGAAATTTTATGTTATACACAAATTAAGCCGTATCAAAATTGAATTGATACGGCAATTTGCTTTATAAATTTATTCTCTGTGCCACTTAACGCCCTGAGCTGTGTCTTCAAGAACAATACCCATAGCCTTGAGTTCATCTCTGATTCTGTCCGCCTCAGCCCAATTCTTGTTCTTTCTCGCTTCGGTTCTTGCGGCAATCATTGCATCAATGTCCTCATCAAGAGTTTCGGTCTTACGATTGTAAACAAGACCGAGAACGCCCGTAAGCTCGTCAAAAATCTTTGCGGCGTATTCGGCAGTAGCCTTCGAACCGCCTTTACCGATAACAAGTGAATTTATATCTCTTACAAGCTCAAACACCGCCGCGATGCCGTCAGCAGTGTTAAGGTCATCATCCATAGCTTCAATAAACTGTGCGACTCTCTTATCAAGCTGCTCCTTAATTTCAGCGGAAAGATCACCTTCGGGAGCGTTCTTTATTTCAAAATCAATACTGTCACGGCAGGTATAAAGTCTTGCGAGGGAAGCCTTGCACTGCTCAATGATATCAATGCTGTAATTGATAGGGCTTCTGTATGATGACGAGATCATAAGGTAGCGGATAGGCTCATAGCCGTAAACATTGGCTACATCACGAACGGTTTTGAAGTTACCCAGTGATTTTGACATTTTAACATTGTCAACATTGATGTAACCGTTGTGCATCCAGTAGTTCGCAAAAGGCTTGCCTGTAAAGCACTCGCTCTGTGCAATTTCATTTTCATGGTGAGGGAAGATAAGGTCCTGTCCGCCGCAATGAATATCGATGCTTTCGCCGAGATATCTGCAAACCATTGCAGAGCATTCAATATGCCAACCGGGTCTGCCCTTACCCCAGGGTGACTCCCAATAGGGTTCACCGGGCTTTGCCGACTTCCAGAGAGCAAAGTCCATGGGATTCTTCTTTATGTCGCCAACCATAATTCTTGCGCCTGCTTCAAGCTCTTCAAGAGGCTGGTGAGAAAGCTTACCGTATTCATTGAAAGTTGAAGGGCTGAAATAAACATCGCCGTCAACCTCATATGCGTGACCGTTATCGATAAGACCCTGAACAATTTCAATAATTTTTCCGATATTTTCAGTTGCTTTGGGATGAATTGTTGCAGGTCTGAAATTAAGACCTTTTGCATCTGTCCAGAATTCTTCGATATACTTTTCAGAAACTTCGTTAAAGGTTGAGCCTTCTTCATTTGCACGTTTAATGATTTTATCGTCAATATCCGTAAAGTTTTGAACAAAAGTCACATTGTAACCTCTGTATTCAAAATATCTTCTCAGAACGTCAAACACACAAATGGGGCGTGCATTACCGATATGGATAAAGTTATATACGGTAGGTCCGCAGGCATAGATTTTCACTTCGCCTTCTTTGATAGGTTTGAATTCTTCTTTTTCTCTTGTGAGTGTGTTGAAAATTCTCATTTATTTATCCTCCGAGTGAATTTGTTTTTTTAATTCAATTATTTCATTTTCAAGTCTTGCTATTTCCTGAGCAACAGGATCGGGAATATGAACCTGGTCAAGATCGTCAACTCTCATACCTTCACGCTTCACAACCCTTGCGGGAACACCCACCGCCGTTGAATCGGGCGGAATATCATTCAGAACAACCGCACCCGATGCAATTTTGGAATTATCACCGATATTAAGAGGTCCGAGAACCTTTGCGCCTGCTCCGATCATAACATTGTTGCCGATTGTGGGGTGTCTTTTGCCCGTATCTTTACCTGTACCGCCAAGTGTAACACCCTGATAAATAGTAACATCATCACCGATAACCGTGGTTTCACCGATAACAACGCCCGTACCGTGGTCTATAAAAAAACGTTTACCTATCTGAACTGCAGGATGAATTTCAACACCCGTTTTCTTTGATGCTCTCTGAGAAATCCAGCGAGCGGCAAAATACATCTTTTTCTTGTAAAATCTGTTGGCAAGTCTGTGCATTCTTATTGCCTTCAAGCCCGGATAAAGCAATAAAATTTCAAGTGCAGAACGTGCCGCAGGGTCTCTGTCTTTAACACAGGCAATATCTTCCCTGAGCTGTTTAAACATAAAATCACACCTTATAAAATAAAAAGCTCCGCAGTCCCGAAAGACTACGGAGGCGTAATTACGCGGTTCCACTCCAGTTTATAACTCAAAAAGCTTTAACGCAGCCATACGCACAGGGATACTGCAAATTCCCCCTGTGTGCCGTCGGGCGCACTTCGCCGAATGTGTATAAGAAGCATTTTCAGCTGCCTGCTTCCTCTCTGTTATACAGTGAGTCGGTTACTCTACCCGCCGATTGCATTTGATCTGTCATTCGGTATTATATGTTATTCACATTGAAAAGTCAATTACTTTTTTGCCGTCTGCCATATATTTGACACCTGAAATAACGGTCAGTATCGCAGATACAGACATAAGAATGTTTGAAAAAAGAGAAACAGTACTATACTCAACACCTGCAACCGGACCGAAATGTATAAGAAGCATAATAACGATTGAAAAAACCATCTGACTGACGGTTTTGAGCTTGCCGAGTATACCTGCAGGGATAACAATTCCCTGCGCCGAAGCAACAAGACGGAATGAAGTTACAAGGAATTCCCTTGTAAGAACAATCATAACAATCCAGATATTGCAAAGGTCAAAGTGCATAAATGCAAGAAGAGCCGCAGTTGTAAGCATTTTATCCGCAACGGGGTCGCAAAGCTTACCGAAGGTTGTTACAAGATTATTCTTTCTTGCAATATTTCCGTCAAGATAATCCGTCACCGATGCCGCAATAAAGATAACCGCCGCAACCAGAAAATGATACTCAAACTCAATAAGCATTGCAGCAAGGTAAAAGGGAGTAAGAACGATTCTCAGAACCGTAAGTTTATTGGGTAAATTCATAATAACTCCTTAATTCACATCTTTTCCGATTAAATCGTAATCATTTATTCCGATGATTACAACATCTGCAAAATCACCGGGTTCGTAATCATTTTTTGTTGTGAAAGAGACAGTACCGTCGATTTCAGGAGCATCCATATAGGTTCTGCCCTTGTAACTGTCACTGTATCTGTCATAGTCTTCAACAAGAACCTTATATATTTTGCCGATTCTTTCGGTATTTTTAAGCGTAACTATTTCAAGCTGGTCCTGCATAATGATTTCGCCTCGGCGAAGCTTTGTATCGCCGTCAACATCGTCCTCCATATCGAATGCAGGCGTACCCTCCTGAGGTGAAAATTCAAAACATCCCAGGCGGTCAAATTCAATTTCATTCACAAATTCGGCAAGATTTTCAAATTCTTCCTCACCTTCACCCGGGAAACCGACTATAAAGGTTGTGCGGATAACCGCATCAGGCATAGCCTCACGGATTCTGCCGATTGTCTGCCTTAAATATGCACTGCCTCCCCTTCTGTTCATAGCTTTGAGAATATTATCGTCAGCGTGCTGAAGAGGGAGATCTATATAGTGAAGAATCTTGGGCTGCCTTGCCATTGTTTCAAGAAGCTCATCCGTTATCTTGTCGGGATAGCAATAAAGCATTCTTATCCACTCTATACCGTCAATTTCACAAAGTGTATCGAGCAATTCGGGAAGACGAATTCTGCCGTAAAGGTCAGCACCGTAATTTGTTGTATCCTGAGCAATAAGAACAAGCTCTTTGGTGCCTGCTGCAGCAAGCTGCTTGGCTTCTTCAACAAGAGTTTCAAATTCAACACTCCTGTAATTGCCTCTGATTGAAGGAATGGCACAATATGTGCACCTGTTTGAACAACCGTCAGCAATCTTAAGATATGACCAATATTCGGGTGTTGTCAGAAGTCTTTCACCCGTCAGAGGGAGAAACTCATTATCGGGCATTTTATAAACATTTTCACCCTCAATAACACTCTTTACGAGCTCTGCAATTTCACCGTTTGAACCAATGCCCAACACGGCATCAACCTCGGGAATTTCAGAAAATATTTCTTCCTTGTATCGCTGGGCAAGGCATCCGGTAACAATGATTTTTTTAACTGTGCCTTCCTCCTTGAGCTGAGCCATTTCAAGAATATTTTCAATTGCCTCCTGCTTTGCTGCATCGATGAAACCACAGGTGTTGATTATAACCGCATCAACGCCTTCGTAACAATCTGCTACTGAAAATCCGTTACCGTCAAGCTGAGCAAGCATCCTTTCGGCATCAACCTGATTTTTGGGGCAGCCGAGAGAAATCATACCGATTTTATACATCATCCGTATCCTCCGTTTCTATTTCCAATCTGTGGAAAGCAGTGTTGATATCCGACCATTTGTAGCCGAGACGCTGCAACGATGCAACCGTTCTTTTAACCCCCTTTTCGTCGGATATTTTACGGGAATATTTTGTGTTCAATAAGTCTATAATACGAAAAACGGGGTCAATGTCAAGTGATTCGACAACATTATCCGAAATTTCTCTTGAAATTCCTTTGCGTAGGAGCTCGCTTCTGATGGCATTTGAGTTCATTCCTTTACGTTCAAGCAAAGAAGAAGCAAGATACGAAGCATAACGCTCATCGTTTACATATCCGTATTCAGAAAGCTTTTCAACTGCTGCTTCAGAATATTCTCGCTTGTGACCCTTTTGAACAAGCTTTGTAACAAGTTCTCTTGAACTGTGGTCACGGTAAGACAGAAGTCGAAGCCCTGCAATAAATGCGCAACGGGAGCCGACAGCCTGATAAAAGGCTGTCAACTCCTCATCATCTTCTATAGTTTCTCTGCCGTGATACGGACTGCTGAACCAATATTCAGCATCAACGGTAAACATATATTCACCGTCGCAGGAAATATGAATTTTATTCTGTTTTCCTTTAACAACAGTTACTTTCATAAATTATTCGTCATCATCGACAACAATATCTAACTTTGCTCTTGCGCTTGCTTTTGTGGTGGGTTCCGGAGCGGGCGGAGGAGGTGCAACGGGTCTGGGTCTTCTCACAACCTTGGAAGCCTCATTTGCCTCTGCCATAGCTGCAATAATTTTCTTTTCGATTTCTTCGGCAAGCTCAGGATTTGAAAGGAAAAGCTCCTTTACATTATCTCTGCCCTGACCGAGACGCATATCACCGTATGAGAACCATGCACCACTTTTCTGGATTACATTATATTTCACGCCGATATCAACCATTTCGCCTTCCTTGGAGATACCTCTGCCGTACATAATATCAAACTCGGCATCCTTGAAGGGAGGAGCAACCTTGTTCTTGACAATTTTACATCTTGTTCTGTTACCGACGACCTCACTGCCTGAGCCTTTAAGAGACTCTGTGCGGCGAACATCAATACGCATTGTAGCATAGAATTTAAGAGCTCTGCCGCCGGTTGTGACCTCCGGATTACCGTAAACAACGCCAACCTTCTCACGAAGCTGGTTGATAAAGATAATGATTGTATTCGATTTTGCAACGGCACCTGCAATCTTCCTGAGTGCCTGCGACATAAGTCTTGCGTGTGCACCTACATGTGAATCGCCCATTTCACCTTCAATTTCAGAACGGGGAACAAGAGCGGCAACCGAGTCGATTACAACTACATCAAGAGCACCCGAGCGAACAAGTGCCTCAGCAATTTCAAGTGCCTGCTCACCGTTGTCGGGCTGAGATACAAGAAGTGCATCAACATCTACACCGAGATTTGAAGCATAAGCAGGGTCAAGGGCGTGCTCAGCATCGATGAAAGCTGCCTCTCCCCCGTTTTTCTGTGCCTGTGCAACAACAGAAAGAGCAAGAGTTGTTTTACCTGATGACTCAGGACCGTATATTTCAATAATTCTGCCCTTGGGAAGTCCGCCGATACCCGTTGCGGCATCGAGAGTGATTGAGCCTGTTGAAACAGCTTCAACATTCATTCCGCTGTTTTCGCCAAGACGCATTATTGTGCCTTTACCGTAAGCCTTTTCAATTTGCGCAAGCGCAGTTTCAAGTGCCTTCTTTTTATCTGCCATTTCTAAACCTCCGTAGTGAATCAAACAAATGTTCTATCGATATTGTATAACATATTTACAAAAAATGCAATACTTTTTTCAAAAATATTTATTTTTTTAATAAGTTTGCAAAAAAATAAAAAAAAGCTTGCATTTTATTTAAAAGTCTGCTAATATATCATCTGTTAATGACTAAAAAGGAGGTTGTGTCACATGGCAAAATGCGAATACTGCGGTAAGGACGTTGCATTCGGCATCAAGGTTTCTCACTCACACAGACGTTCAAACAGAACATGGAAGCCCAACGTTAAGAGAGTTAAGGCCGTTGTTAACGGTACTCCCAAGAGAGTATACGCTTGCACACGTTGCCTTCGCTCAGGTAAGGTTACAAGAGCCGTTTGATTAAAACAGGATGATTAAGAGACTGCTTTCAGGCAGTCTCTTTTTCATTTGTAACATTTGACAATCAGATTGTTAACGGCAGGTGTTATTTCCACAACATATTGTGATTAATTACATTATTATATAAAACTTTTCACGAACTTGATTTTTTTTAAAAATTATGTTTGTTTTTCAAGGCAGATAGTGTATAATAATGTAATGTTTAATAATATAAAATGGAGAAATATAATGAGTTATTCTGTAAATCCCGCGGCATTCAGGTCAATATTTGCCGTTCCTTCCGATATAGTCGATAAGCACATACGCCTTGCAAACGGACATCAGCTTAAGGTTTTGCTGTGGATTCTCCGCAATTCGCCGGACAAGCCCGATTTGAATGAAATGTGCAAGGCACTTAAAATCACAAAGGATGATGCAACGGATTATCTTCAATATTGGGTTGAAAACGGCATTCTCAGCGGAAATAATAATACATATTCAGAATCACAAAATGAAGAAGCAATGCCCAAAGTTCCGAAAGCAAAAGAACCCTCCCCTGTTGTTAACACTCAGAGTACAGATGAAACTGTACCCTCAAAGCCTTCAAGTGCGGAAATTCTTACAAGACTTGAGGAATCACCCGAAATCGGTCATCTGTTCAATGAAGCACAGATGAAACTGGGCAAAACAATCGGTTATGACGGTCAGTGCACTCTTTTGCTGATTCACGACCACTACGGTCTTCCCACGGAAGTAATATTTATGATGATTGACTACTGTGTTTCGGTTGGGAAAACAAATTACAGCTATATTCACACGGTAGGCAAAGACTGGGGTCTTCGCGAGATTGATACAATCGATAAAGCTGCCGAACAAATTGAAGCACTGAGAAATACTCAGACTCTGTGGACTGAATTTTCAAAGTCAGTGGGTATCACAAACACAAGACCTACTCCGAAACAAATGGATATTGTCCGCCGCTGGAGCGAAGAGTTTAAATATAAAGCTGACATAATTATATTGGCATATGAAGCGATGGTTGAAAACACGGGAAAATTCAATCTGAATTATATGAATAAAGTTCTTGCAAACTGGTATCAAAAAGGATACAGAACACCCGAAGATATCCGAAACGGTGAAATTGAATTCCAAAAAGCTAAAAACAAGCCCGCAAAAACAGCAGGCGGTGATAATGCCTCCTATGACCTTGAAAAGTTCAAGGAGCAATCACTTCATTCGGAATTGAAATATGAAAGGAAGAAAAAGAAATGAGTTACAGTAAATCAACCCTTTCAAAAGCAACTCAGATTCTTGAAAGCAGACGCAACAAAGCACAGCGTATTCAGCTTGCAAGACATCTTGAGGTTACCGAAAAAATACCTGTTATATCCGAATATGAATCAAAGCTTTCACAAACGGGTCTTGATGTTGTAAAGGCCATCGGTATGGGAAGCGATGCAAAGGAATATATAGAACAGCTTTCACAGCTTAATCTTTCGTTTCAGGAAACAATAAAAAATCTGCTTAAAGAAAACGGATATCCCGAAAACTATCTTAATGTTCCTTACACCTGCTCTGTTTGCAGTGATACAGGGTTTATCGGCGGATATGTGTGCGAATGCCGCAAAGAACTTTTGAAAGAGCTTGCAAAAAAAGAACTGGCATCAGTATCACCTAGTGAGAAATGCAGTTTTGATAATTTTGATGTCAACTATTATCCCGAACCCGTTGACGGCGCATTGGGTATTTCACCCCGTAAAAGAATGAACAGCGTGCTGGAATACTGCAAGTGTTATGCAGAGGATTTTGATACCGAGTCCGAAAGTCTTTATATGCACGGCGCAACAGGTCTGGGCAAGACACATCTTTCACTTGCCATCGCAAATGTTGTTGCCGAAAAAGGTTACAGAGTCATTTATGACACCGCACACAACATTCTTTCTTCTCTTGAAAGAGAGAAATTCAGCTATTCAAACACAGGTGAACGTGAAAAAGAAATTTTGGACTGTGATTTGCTTATAATCGACGACCTCGGTTCCGAGTTTTCAACACAGTTTACGGTTGCCGCAATATACAACATTGTCAACACAAGAATCAACCGTTCAAAGCCTGTTATAATCAGCACAAACCTTACCGAAAAAGAGCTTGAAGAAAAATACACACAGCGTGTAACTTCAAGAATAATCGGCAACTATGTTTCACTGCTGTTTATAGGCAAAGACATAAGACAGATAAAAAACAATTTCTAAGGAGAAACCAATGGATATTATTCAGCAACTCACATCACAGTTCGGCTTGCAGACCTGGCAGGTTGAAAATACCGTAAAACTTATTGACGAGGGTAATACAATTCCTTTTATTGCACGATACAGAAAAGAAGCACACGGCACTCTTGATGACCAGGTTATCAGAGAGCTTTCCGAAAGACTTGAATATCTGCGAAATCTTGAAAAGCGCCGCGAAGAAGTCCGCGCATCCATAGAAGCACAGGAAAAGCTTACGGATGAAATTTCAGCAGCACTTGACAAAGCTGCTACTCTGGCTGAAATTGAAGATATATACAGACCCTTCAGACCCAAGAGAAAGACAAGAGCTTCCGTTGCAAGAGAAAAAGGTCTTGAACCCCTTGCAAATGCAATTTATGAACAAAATGCCGGTTCACTCTCCCCCATTGAACTTGCCGAAAGCTACATCGACGCAGAAAAAGGTGTGGAAACTGCAGAAGACGCACTTAAAGGTGCACTTGATATAATCGCCGAAAACATTTCAGACGATGCCGATATCCGCAGAAGACTCCGTAATCTTTTTACCGTTATCGGTACGGTTTCAACAACTGCAACGGATAAAAATGCAGACAGCGTATATTCAATGTATTATGATTATTCCGAGCCTGTCAGTAAGATTGCAGGTCACAGAATTCTGGCAATTGACAGAGGTGAAAAGGAAAAATTCCTCAAAGTCAGCGTAACCATTGACACTGTCAAAGCTGCTAATGTCATTACAAGTGTCACTCTCAATCCTCAGGGCTCACCTACCACGGAAGCAGTCCGTGAGGCAGGCGAAGATGCATATAACCGTCTTATTTACCCCTCTATTGAGCGTGAAATAAGAAACATGCTTACGGAAAATGCAGCCGCAAGCGCAATTAAAGTTTTTGCCCTTAATACAAAAGAACTTCTTCTTGCACCTCCTGTAAAAGGCAAGGTTGTTATCGGTCTTGACCCAGGTTACAGAACAGGTTGCAAGGTAGCGGTTGTTGCTCCCACAGGTAAGGTTCTTGATACAGGTGTTATCTATGTTACACATTCCGAAGCACAAAGAAACCAGGCGAAGGAGCTTATCAAAAAGCTTATTGCAAAGCACGGCGTAAACTGCATTTCAATCGGCAACGGAACAGCTTCAAAGGAAACCGAAATATTTGCAGCAGAGGTTCTTCGTGAAATCAAAGCTCAGGTTTCATATATGGTTGTAAGTGAGGCAGGTGCATCTGTTTACTCCGCATCAAAGCTTGCCGCCGCAGAATTCCCTCAGTTTGATGTATCACTCAGAAGTGCCGTATCTATTGCAAGACGACTTCAGGACCCTCTTGCAGAACTTGTTAAAATTGATCCCAAAGCAATCGGCGTAGGTCAGTATCAGCACGACATGCCTCCCAAAGAGCTTGATGCAGCACTTGACGGTGTTATTGAAGATGCGGTTAACTCCGTAGGTGTTGACCTTAACACTGCATCCGTTCCCCTGCTTTCAAGAGTATCGGGCATAAATTCAACTGTTGCAAAAAATATTGTTGATTACAGAGATGAAAACGGCGAATTCAGCGAGCGTTCTCAGCTTAAGAAGGTTCCCAAGCTGGGTGCAAAAGCATTTGAACAGTGTGCAGGTTTCCTCAGAGTTCCCGAAAGCAAAAACGCACTTGATAATACGGGCGTCCACCCCGAAAGCTATGCAGCCGCAAAGTCATTGCTTAAGCTTTTCTCCTATTCCGTTGATGATATCGGAACAGATAAAATAGCAGAAATAAGGGATAAGGTTGATACTCTCGGAGAAGGTAAGGTTGCCGAAAAGCTTGGTATCGGTGTTCCCACTCTCAAAGATATTGTGAAGGAGCTTATCCAGCCTGCAAGAGACCCCAGAGATGAACTTCCTCCTCCCATGCTCAGAACAGATGTTATGGATATTGATGACCTGAGACCGGGCATGGAGCTTAAAGGAACTGTCAGAAACGTTACAGATTTCGGTGCATTTGTTGATATCGGCGTTCATCAGGACGGTCTTGTTCACATATCACAGATTACCAATAAGTTTATAAAGCATCCTTCCGAGGTGCTTAAAGTAGGTCAGGTTGTAACCGTATGGGTAATTTCGGTTGAAACCGCCAAAAAGAGAATTTCACTTACAATGAAAGAACCCAAAAAGCAGGAGAACAATTAAAATGGCAGATAAATTCAGACAGGACTTAACCAAAGGAAGCGTCGGAAAGCAGCTTATGAAATTTGCAATTCCGTTTCTGCTTTCAAATCTTCTTCAGGCATTTTATTCGGTTGCCGATATGATTATTGTAGGCAGGCTGTATGGAACAGTCGGAATAACAGCAGTAAATATAGGCAGCCAGATTAATATCCTTGTAACAGGTGCCGCACTGGGTCTTGCTGTCGGAGGAACCGTTCTGATTGCTCAATACGGCGGCGCAAAAAAATTTGACGAACAAAAGAAATCAATCGGAACACTTTTTACCGCGTATATGATTCTCAGTGTAATATGCACGGTTGTAATGCTTCTTCTTGGTACAACTCTTCTCGAAGTTCTGAAGACCCCCGATATTGCAATGAAGGATGCGGAAGATTATTACAATATATGTATGACAGGCCTTATATTTATGTTTGCATACAATGTTATAAGTGCGATTCTCCGCGGTATGGGCGACTCAAAAAGACCTCTTTACTTTGTACTGATTGCTACAATAGTTAATGTAATCGGCGACATAATACTTGTAGGACCTTTTAAAATGGGTGCGGCCGGTGCAGCTTATGCTACCGTTACCGCTCAGGCGCTCAGCGTAATTCTTTCACTCATATACCTTTTTAAAAATCATTTCTTTGACGGATTCAAAAAGAGTGATTTTAAAATTGATAAAGAAAAGCTCAAAACGCTTCTTAAAATCGGCTTACCCTCTTCGGTTCAGCAGGTTGTTGTTTCGTTTTCGTTCCTCACATTGACCGCATTAATAAACTCACTGCCTAATGCTGAGATTGCATCAGCCTGCCAGGGAATCGGCGGCAAGGTTAACTCATTTGCCATTCTTCCTGCTCTCGCAATGAGCAGCGCCGTTTCATCAATGGCGGGTCAGAATATCGGTGCAGATGAAACCGAGAGAGCAAAGAAAACAATGCTGACAGGTATGGGTATTGCATTTGCGATATCTGCAGTTGTTTTTGCTGTTGTTGAATTGTTCCCACAGCCCATTATTTCGCTTTTCGACACCAATCACGAAGTAATTGAAATAGGTTCTCAGTATATGAGATTTATTGCGCTTGATTATATTTTTGTTCCGTTTGTTTTCTGTATGAACGGTCTTGCAATCGGTGCGGGATATACAAACTTTGCTCTGTTCAACGCTTGTTTCAGTTCAATTCTTGTGAGAGTTCCTTTTGCATATCTTGTTGTGCATTTCACAACTCTGGGTTTCAACGGCATCGGTCTTGCAACCGGTCTTGCTTCAGCCGCTTCGATTATTGTAGGTGCAATTTTTATAGCAAGCGGAAAATGGAAAAAGCCTAAAATCAGAATTTAATCATATTGACAAATACAATTTTAAATGTTAAAATTTATTTGTAAAATTTAAGGGTTTTTTGTAACTGACGGAATTATGCAGAGCACTGCAAAGGAGCAAAAAATCCGTTTCAAAGCCGACCGTCTGGGCAGTCTTATCTCGGATAGGGCTGCCCTATTTATTTTGGAAAGGATGAAGAAAAATGGGCATTTACGAAATCAACAACATGGGCCAGCTTATCAAGGATAACACATATGTCGGCAGAGGCATTGTTATCGGTAAAAGTGCAGACGGCAAAAAAGCTGTTACCGCTTACTTCATTATGGGCAGAAGTGAGAACAGCCGCAACAGAGTCTTCATTAAAGAAGGCAACGAAATCATTATTCATCCCTTTGATGCATCAAAAGTTGAAGATCCTTCACTCATTATCTACGCACCCGTAAGACAGTATGAAAACAAGCTTATCGTTACAAACGGTGATCAGACAGACACAATTTATGATTTCATTAAAGAGGGCAAAACCTTTGAACAGGCTCTTGAAACAAGAGAGTTTGAACCCGACATGCCCAACTTCACACCCCGTATCAGCGGTATGATAACCTTTGACGGCGGTGATTTCACCTACAAAATGAGCATTCTTAAGAGTGCTGATGAAAACGGCACTGCCTGTAACAGATACACATTCTCATATGCTCCCCTTGCAGGTCTCGGTCACTTCATTCACACTTACAACCACGACGGCAATCCTATCCCCACATTCACAGGTGAACCCGAAAGAGTTGCAATCCCCGATGATATCGATGAATTTACAAACGATATTTGGGC
This sequence comes from Oscillospiraceae bacterium, assembly GCA_015066625.1. GTDB lineage: Bacteria > Bacillota > Clostridia > Oscillospirales > Acutalibacteraceae > CAG-177. Next base: position 22,848 of record SVOC01000009.1, on the reverse strand, counting down.
AAACCTTAACGAAAACAACAAGATTTCTCTTTATGTTCGCTATGTTGACCTTGAAAGCGGCGAATATGACAGCAGAATGATTAACAAGAATAAATAAGGAGAACAACAATGAAAGAATTTGAACTTAAATACGGCTGTAACCCCAATCAGAAGCCTGCAAAGATTTATATGGCTGACGGCACAGAGCTCCCCATTGAAATTCTCAGCGGCAGACCCGGTTACATTAACTTCCTTGATGCATTCAACAGCTGGCAGCTTGTAAAGGAGCTTAAAGAAGCTCTCGGTATGCCCGCAGCAACATCATTCAAGCATGTAAGCCCCACATCAGCAGCTGTAGGTATCAAGATGAGTGACACTCTCAAAAAGGCTTGCTTCGTTGATGATATTGAAGGTCTTGACGAATCTCCCCTTGCAACCGCATATGCAAGAGCAAGAGGCACAGACCGTATGAGCTCTTTTGGTGACTGGATTGCACTTTCAGAAGTCTGTGATGTAACAACAGCAAAGCTTATCAAAAGAGAAGTTTCAGACGGTGTTATTGCTCCCGGTTATGAACCTGAAGCACTTGAAATTCTCAAGAGCAAGAGAAACGGAAACTACAACATCGTTAAAATTGACCCCGACTTCGTACCCGCTCCCATTGAAACAAAGCAGGTTTACGGTATCACATTTGAGCAGGGCAGAAACAATTTTGAAATCAACAATGCACTTCTTGAAAACATTGTTACCGCCAACAAAGAAATGCCCGACAGCGCAAAGCGTGACCTTATAATCTCACTTATCACGCTTAAATATACTCAGTCAAACTCTGTTTGCTATGCAGTTGACGGTCAGGCAATCGGTGTAGGTGCCGGTCAGCAGTCAAGAATTCACTGCACAAGACTTGCAGGCAACAAGGCAGATATCTGGCATCTCAGACAGCACGAAAAGGTTCTTAACCTCCCCTTCCTTGACTCAGTCGGCAGACCTGACAGAGATAACACAATCGATGTTTATATCTCCGACGAATATGAAGATGTGCTTGCAGACGGCGTTTGGCAGACTCTTTTCTCAGAGAAGCCCGAACCCTTCACAAAGGCAGAGCAGAAGGCTTACCTTGCAACAATCAAGGGCGTTGCTCTTGGCAGCGATGCATTCTTCCCCTTCGGTGACAACATTGAAAGAGCTTCAAAAAGCGGTGTGACTTACATTGCAGAGCCCGGCGGCTCAATCCGTGACGACAATGTTATCGCCGCATGCGATAAGCACGGTATGGTAATGTGCTTCACAGGTATGAGACTTTTCCATCACTGATATTCAGGCAAACAACAAACCCACGGTTATGAAACCGTGGGTTTAATTTTATACATTTTCAATTTCAATACCAAGAATTACAACATCCTCAACGGGTTTGTCGGCATAGCCTGTCTTAACACCTGCAATAGCGTCAACAACATCCATACCTTCAACAACCTGACCGAAAACGGTGTGCTTAAAATCAAGCCAGGGAGTGCCGCCGATAGCTTTGTAATCCTCAACGCATTCTGTGGGAAAGCCTCTGTCTGAAAGCTGTTCCATCTGTGAAAGAAGACCTGCATCAACTTCCTTTGCCTGAACAATAAAGAACTGGCTTCCGTTGGTTGAAGGTCCTGCATTAGCCATTGAAAGCGCGCCTCTGATGTTATGATAATCCACGCTGAACTCATCTTCAAAGCTTCTGCCCCAGATGCTTTCTCCGCCTCTGCCTGTGCCTGTGGGGTCACCGCCCTGAATCATAAAGTCGGGAATCACTCTGTGAAAAATAATTCCGTTATAGTATCCGTTTTTTGCATGAGTTGTAAAATTCTCAACAGTCTTGGGTGCTGCATCGGGGAAAAGAAGAATTTTGATATCGCCCATTGTTGTTCTCATAAGGGCAACAACATCACCCTGCTGAATTTCTCTTATCTGCTTGCTCATTTTTATTTATCCTTTCTTATTTTGCTTTAGGGTCAAATGAATCCGAAAGCTTCATAAAATCAATCTTCGCCATTTTTGTTCTGGGGAAGCTGTCCATAACCTCAATTTTTCTGGGGCAAGAGAATCTGGCAAGATTCTTTTTACAATATGCCTGAATCTTATCAGCCGCTTCATCCTTATTCATATCACAGTTAAGGGTTACACAAAGCTTTACGCAGGGCTTGTTTTTGAGATATCCCTGAACTGCACAAGCTTCACTGACAAAAGGAATCTGCATAACGGCATTTTCAATATCGATGGGATACACATTGTAGCCCGAAATTATAATCATTCGTTTCTTCCTGCCGGTGAAGAAAATAAAACCGTCGGAATCTTTGTATCCCAGGTCGCCTGTGGGAACCCATCTGTTGCCCTTGGCATCAATGTAAATGCCTTCATTCATTACGGTGTTATCACCGTTGAAGTATCCAAGCATCGCCGTATCGCCTTTCACAACGATTTCACCGGTTATACCCGCAGAAACTTCATTTTTCATTTCATCCCATATCTGAACAACTATATCTCCCAGGGGCTTGCCTATTGAGTCTTCCCTGTTATTTTCATAGGTATTAACCGAACAAACCGATGATACCTCCGTCAGACCGTAGCCTCTGAAAAGCTTGCCCTTACCACCGTTTTTCGCAACGGTTTTGTTGAATTCCTTAACAAGTCTTTCCGGAAGAACATCACCGCCGCAGAAAACGAGTCTGAGGTTCTTGAGATGAGGACCGTCAAAATTCTTATCCTCCATCATCTTTTTAAACATATTCGGAACACCTAGAAGGAAGGTAACCTTATGCTTTTTAAGATGTTTATTCGCCGCTTCAGCCGTAAACTGAGGCATAGGAATGGAGGTAAAGCCGTGCGTCAACGGGAAATGCATTGCAATACCCAGACCAAACGCATGGAATATGGGTAAAACCATAAGCGAATACTCCTCGCCTGCCTTATGGGGAATATCAAGTGTGTTCAGCTTTTCGGCAAGATTATTAAGGTTATTGCTGGAAAGCATTATTGTCTTACTTTTACCCGTGGTGCCGCCGCCGTGAAGATAAACCGCAAGCTTTGAGCCGTCGTGACACTCAACACAGCTTTTCTTTGAGCCGATTGAAATTGCTTTAAGATACTTAACGGAATTCTTAAAACCGTCAAGACCCTTGCCCTTGACCTTTTCAAAAACTCTGAAGGCAGGTACTGCAGGTGCAATGACATAATCGGAATTTGAGCATATTATGCAGGGAATACCGAGCTCGTTGAGAACATCGGCATATTTGGCGGCAAGAATATCAAGAATAAAAATTGCCTTTGATTTTGTAAGTTCAACACTCTCTTTGAGTACATCAGGTGATGTAAGAGGATGAACAATATTCGCAATTACGCCTATTTTGTTGAGTGAATAAAAAGTTGTAAAAGCGTGAACAACATTAGGCAAGAATATTGTTACGGCATCGCCCTTGACAATTCCTATTGAATTAAAATAAGCGGCAAGAGCGTCAATATCACTGATAAGCTTTGAAAGTTTTATTTTACTTCCGAATGCATAAACAGCGGTAAAGTCACCCGTTTTTTTTGCACAAACTTTAAGATAATCGTAACAAGTTAAATTCATAAAAATTCCCGTCCGTTTTATTCAACTGATATAAAATCACATAGGCATTCATTTTAACAAAAACCGTTCGGTTTGTCAAATTATCTGTTGATAATTAATAATTCCTTAATGTATATTGTTCGTAAGAACTATCTCGTCATCCGTAAAGGTGGCAATGATTCCGTTATTATCATATGTGGCATAAAACGGAACCTTTGCAAACATTGTAAGATTCCACTTTACGTTAGGATACACCTTGCCAAGCTGATTTGTAACAATGGCTATTTCGGGCGAAAGGGTTTTGAGAAAGCTTTTTGATGATGAGCCGTAATAGCCGTGATGACCTATTTTAAGCAAGTCAACATCTCCAACCAACGGAGCAACAACATCTTCAAGTCCCGTTGAGGAGGTGATATCCGACGCAAGAAAAGCTGTTTTATTTCCCTTACTCACAACAACACCTATGCTTGATGCATTTTCACCTTCGCCTTCAAACTCATCAGATGTAACCGTATTTACAAAGCGAAGAGTAAAATCTCCGAAAAGAAATTCTTCATCGGATATATCACTGATCACCTCAACATTTCTCTTGTTGAGTGCGTCAATTATGTTTTGATAAATCTTGTCGATTTCCCATCTTTCAATTTCATAATTTTTTGCAATTTTTTCATTAAATTTTTTGAAAATTGCTTTTCCTATTCCGATTTCAGTATCGGATACAAGTGAAAGATATGAACCTATATGGTCATAATGGCAATGGGTACCCATAATAAAATCAAGATAAACGCTGCCGTCACTTTTTTTGCAGACCTTTTTTACATAGTCAATAACTTCCTGCTCATAGCCTTTATAAGCGGTTTTTCTTCTGGGGTTTGAGTTGCCTTCGCCCGCATCAATCAAAGCAAAGAGTCCGTTGCTTTCAATAAGAATTGAATCTGAATTGGCTGTGTTGAGAAAATGTATTCTGTCATCACCGTCGGAATAATCAAAATTTTCATGTGTAAGCTTAAAACGCCTGCAATATGAATTACCTATGACAACGGTTGCTATGTCAAGCAGAAATATTGCTGCCATAAGCGGTACCACAATCCATGTTGCTATTTTTTTTGCACGATTTTTATTCATAAAACGCTCCGTAAGATTTTATTTTTTCATTTTATCACATTTTTACACTTTTTACTATACTTTATCAAAAAGTTTTTCAAAAGACTTGTATACTCATAAGTTTTAATGTAAACTATTATACATAGTTCTGAAATGAGGTACTGAATTTTGAACAACAAAATAAAAGATATTTCACTTGATGCAATTTCAAGGTTTACGGGAATATTCCCCCTTGTACTGAGTATGTGCGTTTGTGCAGGTATGGGAACAATAGCAGGAGTTATATTGGCCTGCATGGCGGTTTTATTATCTGCCGGATTTGAGCAAAAGAAGATGATGCCTGTTTTTACATCTTTTTTAATTGCAGTTTTCACTTTAAATATGTACGGTCCGTCTGCACTTTCTGCGGCTGTCATTTTCTGCGGAATACTGCTGATTATTTCTGCACCCGCACATAAAAAATTAAATGAATATTTCCGCTCTCCTGCCATACCCTCTGCCATGCTTGCAACAGCTTTATCCGTAACCGTTCTTTTCACAACCGATTATTTCGGAATCGGCGCAACCGGTGCAATACCTAAAACTATGATTGAGTCATATCTTTCGCTCGGTTTTCACCCCAACTGGCGCGGAGTGCTTTACGGCACAATTGTAATGGTTATAATGATAACTTTTCCCAGGAAATTCAAAAACGCATGCAAAATATTGAGTGCAGCATTTCTCGGTCTTATTGCTACCGTATTGCTTAATCTTTGGCTGAATCCGTCTGATATGATTACCGCTATAAAAGAGGTCGGCACATTTTCATTTGCGGATTATAAAGACACATTCATTTTACCGGTTACATCTCAGCCTTCGGCTGTTCTTAACGGAATTATGTGCGGCTTTGCACTTTATTTTACCGTATTTTATTCTTTGTCTTTAATATCGGCGGGTAAAAAAGATTATATGTTATGCGGTGCCGCAAATGCCGCGCTCGGTTTTGTTACCTGCGGATTTATTCCGTCGGAAATTAACAAAAAGAATTATGTTTCTTCTTTCGCCGCCGCCATTCTCACAGGCTTAGTTGCTTTTATTTTCAAAGATTTCATAGCACGGATTCCCGTTCATTCGTGTGCAGTGGTGCTTATAGTCGGTGCCTGGAACAGCGTTAAATGGAGCGAGCTTAAAAATGTTTTCAAAAGTGTCAAAGGAATTGTTTGTCTTATATCGGTTGTATTGGCATATCTTTTCACAGGTGCCGTATACGGGACATTAATTACAGTTGTAATTTCCGTTTTATACGTAAAAATTTTCAGTAATAAATCAAATGCATAAAAATCGGCTTGTATCTGTGAAGACGGTCACTCACCTTTATTTTCCGCTGTTCAGATATGCGCCACTCCCCTTTTCCGCACTGAAGATTTCGTCGTTGTAAGGATTATAAAGCGCAAAGCTTTGCTTTCAAAGTCATTTCCGCCCTCCCAGACTACAAATTCAGCTTCGGGAAAAGCCTTGCCAAGCCCATCATATAGTAACCTCCGGCTAAGCCGGGGGTTTTCAAATACAAAAAAATCCTGAACGGCAACATCGTACTTAGTTACAAAGTTTTTCTGCCTTATTATACCGTTGCGGGTGATTCCCGATTGTGCGCTGAAAGAATGATTATACCCGCTTATTTTACTGTTTCAATAATTTTATTAAGCATAATTTGTCCCTCTATCATTTTCCCAATATTACAGCATTATATATTTTTGAGGTAAAAGTGTGTCAAGAATTAAAAAAATTACTCTTTTAATGTAATCTGAATTATTGAATGTAAACTTTATATGTGATAAAATGAACTGTAATAATCTGCACAAAATACTTTCCGCAGAGGCTGATCTTGATTTCTAAAAAAACACTGAAGGAACAGCAGATAATAATATATACGGGCGACCTTATTAATTTTATTTCAGAATTGAATTATGAAAGTTGGTGAGCATAAAATGGGATTAATATTCAACATACAGAAATTTTGTATACACGATGGCGACGGTATCCGCACCTGCGTTTTTCTGAAGGGCTGTCCCCTCAGATGCATCTGGTGTCACAACCCCGAAAGTCTTGATAAATTGCCGATTCTTTCTTTCAACAAACAGAAATGCTCATTATGCGGCAGATGTCTTGCGGTGTGTTCAGCACGCAGAATCGAAAACCGCACTATGAAGATTGACCGTGAAAAGTGTATAGAGTGCGGCAAATGTGAGGAGATTTGCCTTAGCGATGCCAATGAAATTATCGGCAAAGGAATGACAGCATCTGAGGTTCTGGCTGAGGTCTTAAAAGACAAGATTTTCTACGATACATCGGGAGGCGGAGTCACCGTTACGGGCGGTGAACCGTCATATCAACCTGATTTCACCTTGGAGCTTCTCCATCTTTTGAAGGAAGCAGGAATTTCACTTGCCATTGAAACCTGCGGTGTCGGTTCCCGTGATTTCTACAAAAATGCAGCGGACCTCGGCACTACTTTTCTGTATGACATAAAGTGTATCGACCCCGAACGTCACCGCAAATTTACCGGTGCAGATAACACACATATAATATCAAACCTTTATTATCTTATGGGCAGAGGTGCGGATATCATTATCAGACTGCCTTTGATTCCCGAATGTAACGACAGCGACGATGATATTGCTATGTTGGCGACCTTCCTTAACAAAAACAAAGGACGGTACAGATATGCGGAGATTATGCCTTATCACACGCTTGGCACAGGAAAATCCGAAAAGATAGGTGCCGTTTCAGCTTATACCCATGAAAGTACGAGCGATGATGAAATATCACACTGGTGTTCACTGTTTGCTTCTCACGGCACGAATGTGAGAGTATCAAAATAAAAGAGGTTTATTTATGACAGACTTAATTCACATTGACCCTTTCCTTTACGGATATTTTCTTGATGAAACTCTTGAACACGGCGAGAGAGTAGGTCTTGCCCTGCTTTATGCCGCAAAGAATATTGAGATTAAATTTTCACATCAGTTGCTTCCCGAAACTGCATTTGAAGCGAAATACGGCACTGCAGCCTACACTCCTTCAGAGGGACTTCGCTTTTCTGATGAAAACATTATGAAGCTTGCAGAAGAATTCCCTGAACACAAAGAAACATTTAAGAGATACATTGACGAATTAAACATATCAAAAAATAAAGCAAAAAGACTTTATTCCGAGCCTACGGAAGCACTTGACCGTTCAGGTGCCCAATGGGGCGGCGGCTGGGGCGGACACTCCAACCCCGATTACGGCAGAATAGTCAATTACGGCACAGACCATATCCGTTCAATAATCGCCGAAAACCGTGATAAATATCCCGACGAGGCTTGGTTTTACCGTTCTTGTTCCTATGCACTCGATGCAATAGATATTATTGGTGAAAGATACCGTAAATCTGCTCTTGAAATAGCAGAAAACTGCGATAATGCCGATGACAAGGCATTTCTTCTGCGTATGGCAAAGGCATTTGAAACAGTGCCGAAGAAGCCTGCTTACGATTTCACATCGGCTATGTGCTCTTTTATGCTCATCTTTGCCTTTGACGGAAGTGATTCTCCGGGGCGCTTTGACCAGTATATGTATCCCGCATATTCAAAAACCGAAAATAAGGAAGAAATAGACGACCTGCTTGACAGACTGTGGGACTACTTCCACGACCATCGCTCCTGGAATCTTTGCATTTCGGGTAGTGATGAGAATTGGAATGATGAATCGAACGGGCTTACATATGATATTCTCGATATGGTGAGAAAGAAAGGCTACAATACACCTAACCTCACTTGCCGTATTCACAGAAACACACCCGACAAGCTCTGGAATGCCGTTGCCGATACTCTTGCAACGGGAACAGGGCTTCCTGCACTCTACAATGATGATGTAGTTTGCATCGCACTTGAAAAAATCGGCATTCCGCCCGAAGACAGCCACGATTACTGTATGAACGGCTGTAATCAGATAGATATTCTCGGCAAGAGCCATATGGGTCTTGAAGACGGTGAGGTTTTGTTTACCAAGTGTCTTGAGTTTGCACTGCATAACGGCGTCAATGCAATGAACGGCGAAAAGGTTTCAATTGAAACGGGTGACCCAAGAGCCTTTACGACCTATGAGAGATTTGAACGTGCTTTTATAGATCAGCTTGAATATGTAACCTATAATTCCTGCAGCAGTGCAAACACATGCCAGCACCTTCGGGGTGTGTTTGAACCCCACCCTCTCCGTTCCTGCCTGATTGAAGGCTGCCTTGAAAAAGGCAGGGACTACAGAAACGGCGGTCCGCTTTACAACCACGGACAGATTTTAGCTGAGGGTATTGCCGATGCAGGCGACAGTCTTTATGCTGTCAAAAAACTCATTTACGATGAAAAGAAATACACGATGGCAGAGCTTATTGATGCTCTCAACGCAAACTTTGAGGGATTTGAGCAACTCCACCACGATTTCAAAAATTGCGAAAAGTTCGGCAATGATATTGATGATGTTGACGAAATAACCGCACGTGTGCTCAACCGATTCTTCACGGTTCTCAAGCGTAACAATACATACAGAGGCGGTGTGTTCACAGGCGGATGCAGCACATTCAACCGTGCCGCTGACTACGGCAGCCGTACTGCGGCACTTCCCAACGGAAAGCTGAAGGGTGAACCTCTCCTCGCAGACAGCATCGCTGCAACACCGGGCCGCGACACAAACGGACCTACGGCACAAATCAAATCCGTTCTCAAATACAATCACAATAATGCTTGCAGCGGATTTGTTTTTCAGAACAAATTTGAAAAAAAGCTGTTCTGCAGTGAGAAAGGAAAGGCTTCTTTTATTGCACTTGCAAAAGCATATTTTGCAGGCGGCGGACAGCAATACACCGTTACTGTTGTTTCTCCCGAAGACTTGCTTGACGCAAAAGCTAATCCCGAAAATCACCGTAATCTCATCGTTCGTGTCGGCGGATACAGTGATTATTTCGTAAACCTCGATGAAGCGCTTCAGGATAATGTTATTGAGAGAACGTTTACGGAAATGTAGTTTCATCGCAAATATTAAATAGATCTTTATTAAAATCATAGAATGGAGAAAAATTTATGCAAAGTTTTATTAAGCTCTTATTTACAGCATTTACCGTGATTTCTGTTTTTTGTTCAAACCTTCTTTTTCCTGCAACAATTTATCCCGAGAGCGAGGGCTTTGATTTTTCATATCTGCAATACCCCGAAGAAGCAATTATCACGCTTGAAGAAGCGGGGCTTACCGAGCAGGAGCTTGTCGGCAGGGCTTCGGCTGAGCTTCCCGAATATGTGCAGTCGGGCGGATATGACGATATGAACGGCATAACAGTTTCGCCTTATTACACCGCAAAGGTAAGCGGAGAGGAAATCCCCGTTTATGCTTCGGTTGTTTTTATCCGTGTCGATGATACGGGTACTTTGCACTCTTTTTCGGAAATTTACGTTGATACAGACAAAGATTTTTCGTTCAACATTGAAATAACGGGTGCCGATGTTGCACTCAAAAATGCCGTTGTGCTCCCCGAATCCCACGGCGTAAAAGCACAGTGCAAAGATAACACGGTAACCGCATCAATCAACAAAACGGGTATTTACACTTTCCTTTTCAACGGTGCAAACCAGTACTACGGCTACACGCTTATGGTGCGTGAAAAGGTTGATGAGGATAAAGAAATCGCAGAATATATTGCGAATTACGGCGAAGATAAAGTTATAGTCCTTGATAAAGGCGTATATAAATATGACTATGTCAACTTTGTTTCAGACAAAAATCTTGTAATCTACCTGCGTGAAGGTGCTTATGTCCTTGCAAACCACCTTTACGACATTGACTGCGCCGAGGATGAGAACAAATATTTTGAGCCTGCTGCGCCGGGCGATAACAGTATAGGGCTTACAAGGTATCCGTTTCTCAATTTCTTCAACTGCAACAACATAACCTTTGCAGGCAGGGGCGTAATAGACCTTACCCACCTTGACAGACGTGAAAGACGTGGTGTGGTTTTCACAAACTGCAATAACATAAACATAAGCGATATCAAAATTATCAACTCGCCCGAATGGTCGTTCATCTCCTACTGCTGTACCGATGTAAAAATTGACAATGTTGATATCATCGGCAACCGAGGCAACTGCGACGGCTTTGCAATATGCAACAGCCACAATGTAACCGTTGATAACTGCTTTGCGAGAGTGGCGGATGACACCTTTGAGGTAAAGGCACTCGGCGGTACAATGGACAGCAGGAATATCACATTCACAAACTGTATTGCATGGGGCGGTTATGCACGGTGCTTCGGCATTACGGGCGAAGTCAACAAAAAGATTTCTGATGTCACATTCCGTGATTGCGCCGTAATTTACCGTGACGGTATCTGGGACAATGACAGAATAGGCTCGCTCGTTGTTGTGGCAGAGCAGACCAAGGGCAGTATTGACGGCGTGCTTTTTGAAAACATTGAAATTTTCCGTGACGAAGGCAGACCGGTTCTCGTTAAGATTTATGATGAAGAAGCGGAAAATTTTGAGATTAAAAATATTGTTTTCAGAAATATTTCCTACACCTCATATATGAAACCGAAAATCGCAGGCACGGACAGCGACACAAATACCGTACAGGTTGAGCTTGAAAATATCACCGTTTTCGGAAAACGTCAGCCATTCCCGAAAACGATGTTCAGCATCGGCAGGTATTGCGAAGTAACCGCTGATTAGAATATACTGTCAGTGTTTCGGCAACCGTATGCTTTATGAAGTGATGCTTGCAAAACACAAAGAATACGGACTCACTGAATAACAAATCCCTGTATAAGAAACGGAGTCGGTTTTATGAAATTCAAAAAACAAGTTTCCTTGCTTCTTTGCATTGTTATGATATTTTCAACTGCCTTACGCCCTTCGTATGCCACAAACGGAACCGAATCGAGTACACCTGCAATAATAAATACTGCAGAAGAAATTACAGGTATTGTTATGAATTTCTTTGCAAAGTTCCTTAACAAAATCACCGGTACAGACGAAACCGATATCCCTGCTGCAACGGTAAATCCTCATTCGTGGATTGAATATAACGGCGAATCGATTGAGAATCCCGAGCAGACGTTGACCGCAGAAACGTGGGTTGCAAATGAAATTTCCTTTGAAAGTGAAAAAATCTATTCCGATCCGTTCAATGACGTTGACGTGGAATTGCATCTTTTCGGCAACGGCAGATTATATAAAATCCCCGGATTCTGGGATGGCGGTAACGAATGGAAAATCCGTTTTGTTTGCCCGTCTGCAGGTACATGGTACTACAAAACAGTCTGCACAGATACCGAAAACACATCACTTGACGGCAGAACGGGCAAGGTTATTTGTTCAGAATACAGCGGCGAACACGATATTTATAAACACGGGTTCGTTACAACGAACGCAGCCAAAAAATATTTCACATATGATGACGGCACACCTTTCTTTTATCTCGGCGATACACATTGGAGCCTTGGTGACGAAACCGTTGATATGGTTAAAACCATCTGTGAAAAGCGTGTTTCACAAGGCTTTACCGTATATCAGAGTGAACCTATCGGAGCAAAGTTCGATTTCACAAACGTAATTACTGAAGATGATATGGCAGGTCTTGCTGACTATGACAAAAAGTTCCGTATCATCGCCGAAAACGGTCTTGTTCACGCAAATGCACAGTTTTTCTTTTCCTATTTTATTGAGCCTCTGATTTCAAATAACGGCGGTTTTAACGACGATGAGCCGTCCGATCCGGCAAAAGCTTACCTTGAAAAAGCCTGCCGTTACTGGGTCGCAAGATACGGCGCATATCCCGTTATCTGGACTCTCGGCCAGGAGGTTGACAACGATTTCTATTGGAGTGAAACAAACCATCCCGAATGGGGACTGAAAAACAACCCTTACAAGCTTGTTGCGGAATATATAGCAAAATATGATGCCTATGACCATCCGCTTTCTGCTCATATGGAAAACGTTGGTTCAACATCGGTTTACGGCAACGGCAAGGGCGCAACAGATAAACGCAAGATTTATTTTAAAGACGCTATGCCCTCTTGTTTCAGAGATGTGAAAGCGCACAATTTTTATGCCGTACAGTGGCACACTTCCAAAACAGAACAGAGCGATTTCCGCATTGAAAAAGACTGCTGGTATAACTCGCAAGGCAAGCCTGCGATCAATTATGAGGGTCAGTATTGCTACCTCTGGACAAAGAATTTCGGCTCACGAATGCAGGGCTGGACTGCATATCTGGGCGGTATGTACGGCTACGGCTGGGGCGGTCACGATACCTGGAGCTATCTTAACATCTATGATGAAGAAAACGACAGCTCCGACGGCGTTGACACCATAACAAGTGAAGAAAAAATCAATGCAATCTGGCAGGATTCGCTTGAATACGAGAGCTCATATCAGGTCGGATATATGCGCAATTTCTTTGAAAAAACAGAGTGGTATAACCTTATTCCGAGGTTTGATAACAGAGCATATTTTGTTCCTGCAAACAACGTTTATTACGCTTATGCAAGCAACGAAAGCAACACAGAAATCGTTGTTTACTTCTATTCATTCACCGATGAATCCGTCGCAGAATACGCCAATACAAAATATTACGGCGGCATAAAAACGGGCACCGTCGGCAGTCTTGTTCCGGGCGGAAAATATACATACCAATGGTTTGACCCGATAAGCGGCGAATACTCCGAAGAATATGAATTCACCGCAACAAAACTCGGCACATACTACATCGGCGACAGACCTCAGGCAACCGATATGGTCTTACTTATCCGTGCCGTTAAATGATCAGAGAATAAATAACTATTATTTTTAACCTTGCCACAGCCAGAGGTTTTCAAATATAAACAAAAAGCACGGCTTCCCTGAAAGTCGTGCTTAATTTTTAACTATTCATTTATTAAATCAAACGCAAGCGTAATACTCCACCCGTAATCTCTGATTGCCTGATATTTTACTCTGAATTCATAAGGCTCATAAACCTTACCTTTTCTGTTGAATCAGAAAGGAGGAATCTTGTTTTCGCTGTCATAAAACTCATAAACCGTGCCTTTACGGTTATACCACATCATCGGGATTTTCAAGATGAGCAATGAGTTTTCTGCACTGTTCTTCATCGCATACACCTGAAAAAATCGGTAAAAAAGAGGCAACGGATTTCACCTTTAGAATACAAGGCGGCGTATCTGTCATTATCTGAAACAGCTTTATTATAAGGCTCTCTATTTTTGATTTTAAGTGCTTCAAGGTCAAGGTTAATGCCTTTTTCAAAAAGATGCATAACTCTTTTACCGTAAGCGAAAGCAAACCTGCCTTCTCTTTTAAGAATAGCCGTATATTCGCCATCGTCACTATTGTGTATTTCTATATCACCTTTTCTGACAGTTTCACATTCACCGCCAAAACTCACAAAAACACCCGCTGCATCCTCATATTCACCCACAACAAAATGTCTTTCAAAAAATATCATACTAAAAGAGCCGATAATGCTTTCAAGTATAATCATATCCGAAGTTACACACTTAGGCTCGAGGACAATAAAGTTATTCACATCCCCGAAATATAGGGTTCTTCGACAAAGTGAATGAAATATCACACCGATTTTATCGCCTGAAAGTGTACCCGTAAAATCATCGGTGAAAAAAGCATCACCGTCAAGGACGGAAAAAGCGAAAAGCTGTCCCCGTCCTCATTTTGTTGGTATCATTCTATTTACTCCTTGAGTTTATAATGTCTGTAAATCTTCGTGCTTTACTTTTGCTTCTGCTCTGATTATTTCAAGCTCTGCCATAATCTTTTCTTTACGCTTGCCTGTAAAGTTATCAAACATCATAATGATACCGGGAAGAAGGTTGCCAATGATACCGGGAATAACAACAAGAAGGAAAATACCGTGTAAGGTCTGTGCCGACTGAACAGCCTCTACCATTTCGCCGTTAATCATCTGTGCGCTCTGATAACCGATAAGCGCAAGTCCGCCGTTGACAAGAAGCTCTTTCCAGAGAGCAGCAATTCTTGTAACCGTTGTATTGAAAGCAAAGACCATACCCTCGTTACGCTGTGCAACGCCGTATTTCTTGTAGCTTTTCCATTCCATATAATCGGTTGAGTCGGCAAGAAGTATTCTTCTTGCGGCGCTCATAGCCGCATTGGGAAGACCGCCGAGTGCTATCAGAATACCAACAATCCAAAGGGATTTATAACCAAAAATCAAAAGCAAAAGATAACATATGCCTGTATGAAGATAACCCCACACAACGATATCTCTTGACGAACGCTTTTTGCCGACAAAGGGCACGGAAAGAAGTCCGCCGTATGAAAGCACGGAGCTTGCCATTTCAACGTAAGTTTTCATGCTGAATTTATTGAGGGTCTGCTTATAGAAGAACGGGAGCGAGTTGTAGCATACCTGCCTGATTGAATCAATCACCTGGCTCAGGCAGAGAAGAAGCAGGGGTCTGTTAAGGAGAATGAGTTTATAATCAATTTTAATTTTCTTTTTTGTTTCTCTGGGCGGAAGAACCATATTGCGCTCTTTAAGTGTAAGACAAGGGACAAGCATCGTGAACATACCGAGCACACCGAATATTAACGCAACGGTGAAAAACGCCCACTTTTCCTTTGCATAATCGTTGCCTTGAAGCTCAATGATAATGGGCACCATACCGCCGGGAAGCATTGAGCCGAGGGTTGATGCAAGCTGTGCAATAGTGTAGAAATTCTTTCTTGATTTTGCATTCGGTGTCATTCTGACAGAAAGTGTAGAAAGGGCAACATCAAAAAAAGTATCCGCTATATTAAAAAGCAAAAACAGCAAAAAGCTCCAGATAAGATTGAATGTAAGGGATGCCGAAGGAACTATAAACAAAAGGATTGACGAAAGAGTAAACGGAATTGCAGAAGCCATCATAAAACGTCTTGCATTGCCCTTGGATGAATGGTTATTATCGAGCAAAGCGCCGACAATGGGGGCAATAAGAATGTTAACGCCCGTTGTTACTGATTTCATTGTAACAATATGAGAAGATTTCAGTCCCATATAGTCATACATAAACTGGTCAGTATATGTACCAACGGAATCCTGACCCATACAGTTGCCGAAAACACCCGAAACATAACCTACTTGCTCTTTCAGAGCAACATCGGGATTGTTTTTCAGTTCTTGAAATTTTTCTTTCAATTTACCCATTTTATTTTCTCCTTAAATTATTTATGGTTGTATATTTTCTCGGCGGTGTAAGTGCCGTCTGATTTAATATTAAGAAGTGTTGCACCCTGAATCCATTCGTTTTCAGGCGAATCAAACTTGGTTTCCATGTTGTAAACGCCATACCCTGATGGCTGAATGTACGAGAAGAGAATATCTTTATACATTACACCGAAATCGTTTACATGGTCGTGACCGAAGTAAACAGCCTGTGCACTGCCCTTTTGTATCATAGCATCAACAAGACCAGAATCAAAGCCTGATTCACAGACACCCTCTCTTTTTTCTCCATAAAGATAATCTTCTTCACTGTATTCTCTTTCAGCTTGATAGGGAGGAATGTGTACAACTGTTATGGATTTAAATTTGCCGTATTCAGCTGTTATAGCATCATGCTTATCTCTGTACCACTGTACCTGTGAGGCCTTTACACCGTCATAGACTTCGCCCTCTTTTGTAACACCGTATTCTGCTTTGCTTTCATCGGTCATATAACTGCCCGAGTCCATAAAGAAGAACACCTCTTTGAGTTTGCCGTCAGAATTAAGAATGTTGATTGTGTAGTTGCCGTTGCCGTCAATATCGTCCTTACCGTTTCTCATAAGGCAGTAATCGTATGATGAGAATATTTCAACATTTTCCTCTCTTGAAACAGCAAGAATGCCTTCACCCTCGTGATTTCCCAAAACCGCCGCCCAATAAACGCCGAGACTTTCCATAAGCTCTGCAAATTCAGTTGTTCTCTTTTTGTTAAATCCCGAGGAAATATTATCACCGCCGAAAATAACAAGGTCAGGCTTTTGCTCATTTATGTTATTAACGATGTATGTAACCGTCATATTGTCCTTTGCTTTTTTACCGTTAAGGTGTGTATCGGTAAACATCAGCACTTTAAAGTCGTCGTCACTCTTCTTTTTTATAGTAACACCGTCTTCAGTTTCAGAAACGATTTCAACATCGTTCTGTACTTTTTCGACTGATGAAATATCATAGGAAATGCCCTGTGAGTTTTTATAAATCACAAAACCGCCCACACCGATTATCGCTGCCAAAACAAGAGCAAGGATGATCTTTACACTTTTTTTCATATGTATCATTCCTTAAATATTCCTTTTAATAATATAATATATCTATTTTGTTATGTTTTCCTTAAATATTTTGACTCATTTCTAACAATTTCTTGACTTTTTTGATATCGGATGATATTATCGAAAAAGAATGAAGGTGCAGAATATGAATCATATCAAATTTGACCCGGCTGAATATTTTTATTTTCACCACGGTATGGATAAAAAAGTTGCCGAAACAGGTGCTTCCTGGCCACATTACCACTCTCTTTATGAAATATATTTTCTTGAGGAGGGTAACTGCACCTATTTTATTGACAACAAGGTTTATAACGTTCAATCGGGTGATATTGTAATTATTCCCGACGGTATAATTCACCACACGAAATACGATAACATAAAACACTCAAGAATACTTATCAACTGCAACCGTGAATACATACCCGATTCTGTATATTCAAGTATTTCCACGGGCAACTACCTTTACAGAAATCCTTTTGTAGCCGATGAAATAAGAAAAATTCTAGATAAAATAGAACTTGAATATAATCTCAAAGACTCTTTTACTGACGAAATAATCTCCTGCCACACTCATTCACTGTTTTATCTGCTTATGCGAAACACTGAATCATGCATTGATATTGATGACGGCAACAAGGTAATTGAGCAGGCTGTAGCCTATATAAGAGAAAATTTTTCATCGGATATAACACTTTCTTCTCTGGCGAAAAGGTTTTCCCTCAGTCCCGAGCATTTTTCGAGGCTGTTCAAAAAAGAAACAGGCTTGGGATTTTCAAAATACCTCAACTCTTTAAGATTGCAGTATGCCGAACAGATTCTCAGAAGTTCAGAAGGACAAAGCATAACTCAAGTTGCAGAAATCTGCGGCTTTGAGGACAGCAATTATTTTTCTAAAAAGTTCAAAGAAGTTTACGGTATATCACCTAAAAAGCTGCAGAAAAAAGGATAATTTAAAAAGCAATATCAATAAAGTAAAGAAAAGGTCTTTAGTTCATCAAAATATTCAAGGAAAGCATAACAAAGCAGATGTAAAATATAGTTATTAAAGCAACCGTGTCAGGTAAAAAATATTTGAAATGGGATGGAATAATGAAAACCTTAAAACCAAAGCTTTACAGTGCAGACTGTATAAGAAAAACAGAAAAACCTGTTCTGACCAAGGATGATATACCTTATGAAGCTTCACTGATTTTTAATGCAGGTGTTGCTAAATATAAGGGCAAGTATGTTATGGTATTCCGTAACGATTACGGACCTACAGAAAAAACTTACCCGAAGGTGCGCTTTAAAACTTCTCTCGGTTTTGCTACAAGTGACGACGGTTTAAACTGGACAGTAAGCGAAAAAACTATTTTTGACAACAAAAATCTTTTGCCGGATGACGAAATAAAAAGACTTTATGACCCAAGAATTACAGTTATTGATGGAAAACCTTACCTCTGTATGGCTATGGATACCCGCCATGGCGTGCGAGGTTGCATCGCTGAAATCGATGATGATTTTAAAATAATAAACATTATCAGCACTTCTGCTCCCGATAACCGCAACATGGTGCTCTTCCCTGAAAAAATAAACGGTAAGTACGTTCGTCTCGAAAGACCGTTCCCCGTTTATTCAAGAGGCGGTAAGGACCGATTTGACCTTTGGCTTTCAGCTTCGCCGGATCTGGTGTTTTGGGGTGAAACCGAGCTTGTTCTTGCTGTTGAAGATGTTCCTTATGCAAATGATAAAATCGGTCCTGCAGCTCCTCCGATTAAAACCGATAAGGGTTGGCTTACAATTTTCCACGCAGTAGATAAAGACGACAAGCGAAGAAAAAACGGCTGGGAAAGAACCTGGAAGAAAAGATACTGTGCAGGAATTATGCTTCTTGACCTGAAAGACCCCACAAAAATCGTCGGCATGAGCAAATTACCGCTTATTGCTCCTGAAACTTATTACGAAACGCAGACGGGATTCCGTCAGCATGTAATTTTTCCCGGCGGTATGATTTTGGAGGATGATGGCGAGGTGAAAATTTATTACGGTGCATCAGATACGGTTGAATGTCTTGCCACCGCAAGGGTTGAAGACCTGATTGCACTTTGTACGGAGAAACGAAAATAAAAGTAGAAACAAACTTTATTACACGGCACTTACCGAATGGTGGGTGCCTGTTTTTCGTTATGCAGCAACTCGGTTAACTGTGTGACAACAGAACCAGAGCTCAACTTGCAGAGTGTCTAATGCTTCTTGTCTGACTCGGATGAGATGAACCATCAGCACTGACTTTGTTTGATATTGATTTAAAGCATAGAATAATCAATTTAACGAAATAATTTTGTGCCACCATGGCGTCGCTCGGAGAGGAATTTTCAAAAATTCCTCTCCAATTTTTATGAGGGGTTTGGGGAGTTTTTTCACCAATAATCGGCAAGGACAAAAAACAAAATTTTAAATTTGGGTACCCACTTGCCCTGCTTGCAAAGTTAGTGAATGGGTGAAAACCAAAACGGTTTTGCGAGCAGAATTTGCAAAGTGTGTACACACTCGCCCTGCTTTCTGATAATGTGATTACAAAGTATGAACAGTCGGCAAGCAAAAAAGTGAGAGTGTATTTACACTTGCCCTGCTTGCTGAGTTACAAAGAAAAGCATAATCACAAACCACCGGTTCAACCGGTGGTTTGTGATTTAAAAAAATAAAAATACTTTTGATTCCCCGACATTACGTGTCAGAGTTTAGGGGTAATATCAATTCAGAAAGAGAATATAACACTAAATTAACTTCAAATAAATTTTCAAAAAATTTTGTAAAAGCGGAAGTAAACCTTCCGGTTTAGGTGTTAAAAAGGACCCTTTCAGATACAAAAAAAGACCCCGAAAAAGGGTCAAAAAAAGGTTTGAAAACAGCAAAAATCAGCACAAAAGTTGTGCCGATTAAAAAACAAAGCCTGAAAAAGTGTTAGAAAAATGTTAGAAAAAAGGGTCAAAAGTGTTAGAAAAAATTATTTTTCGAAAAGAGAAATCCCGAAACCCTTGTGTATCAACGGTTTCGGGACTTGAATGGCAGGGGCAGAAGGACTTGAACCCTCGGCACGCGGTTTTGGAGGCAAGAGTCACAACGGCTGAATCCCTTGATATACAAGGGTTTTTCAAATCGCCTGACTTGCATCTGACTTGCATTTGTTTTTTGTACTTAAAAATTCATTCAGCTTTGTTATAGATTTTTCCTTCTTCTCCTCGGAGAGATGGGTATAAATTCTCATTGTAGTTTCGGCTGATGCGTGACCGAGAAGGTACTGTGCCGTCAGCACATCAACTCCTGCTTCATAGAGGATGGTCGCATAGGTGTGTCTCAAATCGTGCCATCCGAAAGGCTTGATGGTCAGGACCGTGGGAACGGGAGCAAATTTATTTTTCTTCTCCCCTGCTCCGTACTGTACCTCCAATTCAACGAGAAGGCTTTCGAGAAGCCTCTTCCACGAGGTCTCGGTCATCATACCGCCTTTTGAATTACAACAGACATACAAGCTCTTGCGTTCTTCCTTCTTCAAGTAATCGACCAATATGTCGGGCATAGGGACTACTCGGATACCTGCCTCTGTTTTGGGAAGCTTCAATTCATTCGCCTTGAAATCGCAGCTCTTGGACACCGATATTGTTCCGTTGATGAAATCGATATCATTCCAAGTGAGGGCGGTCATCTCCCCTCTTCGCAATCCGCAGAAGATAGATATCATAGCTGCCGTCTTGGCTCGATGCTCGATGTTGAGTATCCAATCTCTTTCGACAGAGGTCAAAGCTCGTCTCTCGGTCTTTCCTGCACCTTCAGGAAGCTCTGCATCATCACAGGGATTATAGGTTACAGCTCTGTTCTTTATAGCGAATTTGAAAACCTGCGAACAAACCAATTTATAACCTTTTATGGTTCTGTCAGCAGACGGCTTCCCTGTTGTAGGATTCCGCTTGGCAAGGGATTGTAAAGCTGACTCGACCAAGTGAGCATTGATAGCCTTCAAGGGAAGGTTTCCAAAGAAATTACAGAAGAACATAGCTCTCTTTGTTTTGAGGTCATGCTCCGATGGAGTAAGCTTTTCCTTTTGGGCGGTCAGGAACAAGGATGCCCATTCGGAATAGCTATCCTGCTCCTTCAAAACATCAATACCTTTATTCATCGCAGAGCGAATCTCATCAGCCTTCTTATTGGCTTCCTTTTGAGTCTTGCCGTAAACTGTCTTATACTTTCGTTTTCCAAACTCATCTTTTCCAAGGTACACCTGAACGGCAATTCTACCGTCAGCTCGTTTTGTATTTGTCTTCTTCATACCTTATCATTCAGCTTTCTCAAAATATCTCGTCGAACTCGTCATCATTATGCTCTTCAGCACAGTCCTCACAGACAAGATTGCCGTTTTTTAAAGTGCGATAATCTTTGTCAACATACTGCCAATACTCGTGGCAATCAGAACAATAGAAATACTCGCTCTCAAGGCAATCCTCGCACACTCGGTCAACATCATCGATAACTGTAAGCTCTACATTGGTTGCACCGCACATTGTGCATTCGTCTTTCATAATTTAACCTTCTTTCATATTTCATTAGAAGAGGCTCGACAGCCTCTTCTTTTTTATTTGGTCATAAGCAAACTTAATTGCATCGCCTGCGGATGATTTGATGTAATTAAGTTCATCATCAGACAGCATTCCGCATTCGCCAAAGAAAAGGTTATCATCTACCTTAATAATACGTTCACCGAAGCTCTCCGCAAATATGTTGATAGCCTCTACATCAGACGGCAATTCTCCAAGAGGTTTGATTTCTCCGAGAGCCGCAATAAAATCGTCATCGGTCTCAACCTCACCGAGAAGCCACGAAGGAGATACATTCAATGCCTTGGCAAACTTAATTACAAGACTTCTCGGAAAATCTCTTGTTCCCATTTCAATCTTATTGATGCTGCTTCTTGAACTATAGCCAACCATTTCAGCTAACTTTTCCTGTGATATGTTCAGCTCTTTTCTTCTCTCTTTGATTTTATTACCTATAACTTTGTTATCCATAAGCAACCTCCTTACAAAACATATTATACATACACGGTCACACTTTGTCAACAAATTTTGAAATTTTTTTGAAAAAGTGTTGACAAATCAGCTACACCGTGGTAATATGTGGCTTGTAGGCGGTTTGCCTACAAGCTGAACAAGTGAAAGGAAGTAAAACAATGATAATTAAGGTGTACGGAGCAGACCTCACAAAAGCTATTAAAGAGTTTGACACAGTTAACGAAGCAATGGAATACGCAAAGAAAGGTCTTCGAAACAACGGACACAGCCGCAGAATTAAAGATACAGAACTTAAATGTTGGCTTTACTCGGTACGCAAGTTTAACGGAAAAATTATTGTAACTGATTTAAGATAAACAACAAAGCCGAGGGTGGCGGCAAAACCGCCTAAATTTTGAAAAACGCAGAGTGGTGGTGAGGACAAAGATGTCCTTACCTGTAATGCGGCAGGTAGAAGGTCACAACCCCTATAACCGCCTACAACAGAAAGAAGGTGAACTAATGTCGAGGATAGACCTTATCAAAAAATGGATAACAGAAAGCGGAATCAAGAAGGGTCGCATCTGTGAAGAGGCAGGAATAACCCGAGCTGCTTTTTCGCTGAAGCTGAAGGGCGAAAGACCCTTCTCGGTCAATGATATCCGAGCTTTCCGCAGTCTCGGGATGTCCCTATCTCTGATTGACCAAATTTTTTTAACGTGAATGTAGGCAAATCGCCTACAAGGAGGTGAAGAAATGTCATATCTGAAGCGGTCACCGATTCGGTACTGTCCCTACACTTGGGAAGACCTTCCGCAGA
>SVOC01000008.1 GCA_015066625.1 Oscillospiraceae bacterium | reverse complement strand
AAAGGATAACAGTTTATATCGATTATTCATAAAGACCTCCTGTATGGTATAAATTGACCGTCAAATTCTTATTTATCAATCTCATTATAATTCCCTGAGATTATTTTTGCAACTCTTGAATTGTGTCACCGGAAGTGATGGTTGTATAAATATATGAGCTGTATTCCGAAGTAACAAAGGGATTATGGCTTTTTGTTTTGCCATTGTTTTTATATGGCAGGATGTGAATCGGCGAATAGTCATAACGAAATTCCCTTGACAACCTTAAGGATTAACGATTTGAATTAACGAAATCGTTAGTCTTTTAATTTTATCGTTAATTCTTCATGTAAATCGTTGATTCTATAAGCAAAAGACTGCACGAAATAATCCATGCAGTCTTTATTGTTTCTGTATCAAACGCCTGAAACCGTTGATATGTAAGGAAATTACTCGAGCCGTTTCTCTAAATTCAACATTGCGGAAATGTAGTTTTCTGACTGTGTCAATGTTGTCAAGTCGGTTTCGCCTTCGCGGATACGCATGGTGCGGCGGATTTCTTTGGGGATAACGACCCTTCCCAAATCATCAATTCTTCTGACAATACCTGTGGCTTTCATTTTATATCTTTCTCCTTTTTCAGACAAATCTTGATGTTATTGTCTGCAAATAAAGGAGAGTTATACTTAATATAAAATTTTATTCAACTATAAAAGGAATTCCATTTTCTTTGGATAGGGTAACATAAAGCAACACCGCAGAGATATTATATCTCTACGGTGTTATTTTATAAAACTATATTTCTCTTGAAACCCTCTTTACTCAAAAGATAATTTTTGATGTTTTTTCAACTTTTCGTGATTTTATTTGCATTTAGTTTTCATTCAGACCTTTGATATATGTGCAATTGCCGTCTTTACGGCCGTACCAGGCAACAACCTTTGAGTATTGTTCCCAATTTGCGAAGGGTTTTGTTTTGACGGTTTTTTCAAGCCTGCAAGCAGTCAGTTTTGCAGGTTTTGCGTCGAGAATGTTGTTGAAATAACTGTCAAAATTATGATTTGCCTTAACAGTAATTTCGCTGTCAAACGGCTTTTTTATTATTGTTTTCTGAAAAGCAAGCAAATCGTCAAAGACGGACTTTTCTGTTCTGAATGTGCTGAGAAAATCTGCAATTTCATCAAAAAACTTATCCAGTTCATATACTGTGCAAAGATAGGCGTATTCTTCAAGCGGCCATTGCACCTTGCCAAATCTTTCGTCACAGCAGCTTAATGTTCCTTTTTCCAGAAGGACATCGTCAAGGCATTTGCTGATTTTGTCAAAAGTCCTGCCTGCAACCGTATTCGGACGGGAAAGAAAATGCTCAAGAAGAGCGGTATAAAAGTTTTTGTATGAACATATTCCCTCATTGTAAAGATACAGGGCAAAAAACTGCAGAATACCCATATGGTGAAATGCCTGCACAACAAATGAAAACAGATTCATTTTTTTCCAGTCCCGGCCATCCATAGAATATGTTGATGTGACGATTTCAGACCACTCCGGGATATTGTCGTCATCATCGGGCTCACGGTGAGGCTGATTGAGCGGAATATGAGATTTTTTGATTTTATAGCGCTCAACATAATTCTTCTGACCCATTATCGAACAGGGAAGCCACTCGCAGTTGTGGATATATATTGAGTTGTGTTGGCCGAGATTAAGAAGAGTATCAATACCGTCTGCAAAGGATTCAAAGGTTTCACCCGGTAAACCGAGAATAAGTTCGGTATAGGTTGAAATTCCCGCTTTGTTATAGAGAGACATCAAATCCTTGTAGTAGTCAATGCCGATGTTACGCCGACCGATATTGTCAAGCACGGTTTCATCCATTGACTGAAACGAAAGAGTGATTCCTTTGTTCATTCCGCCTTTTTCAAGCTTCATGCCGATATTAAAAACAGTTTTACTGCTGTTTTTCGCATAGGAGGTCTGGAATCCGAGAGGATAACCGCCTTTTTGCTTTGCCTCTATGATTTTGTCGGCTATTTCTTCATCTCTCTCAAACAGACCGAAGTTTGAATCCGCAGCCCCGAGACCGCAGATTTTGTTGTTCATCATCCATTCAATCTCGCCGTAAATGCGTTCAATCGGAAATTGGCGGATTTTAGATTTCATATTGCTCCAATCGCAATATGCACATGAATTCGGACACCCTCTTGATGTTTCGATAAGTGCCATAAAATCCGTATCGGGGTTTTCTTTGATTATATCATCAAAATATCCGTTGAGATAGGGCGAAGGAAAGTTGCATTCGGATGAAATCATGTCGGGATTTGTGAGAATTCCGTTTTCTGTCCTCAATGAAATACCCGGAATTTCTTCGGCATTGTCAAGACCTATGAGCGCACGCATAAGGCGTCTGAAAATTATTTCGCCCTCGCCGTGAAGAAGATAGTCGATATACGGGCATTCGTTGAGCATTTCACCGCCGGGTGAAACATGATGTCCGCCGAAAACTACGGTGCAATCGGGATATTTTTCTTTTATCTTTTTTGCGAGGGTTTTGTTATAGTTGCAATTCCAGATATAGGTTGAAAACGCAACGATAAACGGCTCATCAATCTCAGCCATAACGGAATCAACGTTTTTTCTGAGAAAGAAAATCTTTTCGAGCTTATAATTTTCGGCAACATCCTTGTCATCAAAGGCATAAGCTGCAAGCTGGCCTGCGGTGTAGGGAATATGTGCCGATTTGCCGTAAGGATAGTTTACCTGAAAAAAATAAAGCTTATTTTTCACCGACTGCACTCCTTTCTCGGTGTTATAAATCTTTTCTTCCGATATCTTTAATCTTCAGACCGTTCGATTTAATCATAAGAATAAAGCTGAAATTGGTCATCAAATTATAAAGAACGGTGATTTTGGGGAAATACGGTCTTATATACACGTTTCCGTTTCCTGTGTTACCGACGATATCGTCGGCAAGGCTCTGCATTGTAAAGTTAAAGCCTTTTGCAAAAGGCTTTTTGCGAAAAGGATTGTCATAAGAAAAAAAGGTTCTTGCAACAACTCTTACAAATGTCCAGATGTTTTTTTTGCCAACTTCTTCGACATTCTGCGTTGAACCCATAAGCAAAAATCCGCCTGCACCTATTCCAACGCCTCTTTTCCAATCAAATCCGCAATGCTTGCTCCAGTTTTCAATGATTTCAAGGGCATGGTGATTATTGTGGCTTTCGTAAAAAGCACAGTTGATAACCGCATAAACCGAAATTCTGTTTGCACGGCGATTGCCTGAGACATTGCAGATTTTATCCATTGCATCCAGCAAAGATGACGGAAGCGCGTCGATATAAAGCGGTGAAGCAATAACGATACAGTCGCAGAGAAGAATTTGCGATACGGTTTCGGGGCTTAACGGAGTCACAGTATCAATATGCAGAATTTCGCTTTCGGCAGGCAACTTGTCCTTGACATAATTCAGAATGAATTCGGAGGCACTGTTTGTTCTGGGGCTGCCGTTAATCATTGCAATTTTCATGGTAACAGCTCCTCCGCATCGGTGTAATTTTCGCAAAATCTGACTTCAGGTTTATTGCAGTTCCACAGAAGAGCATTGCCCCGGCATAAAGATAAAGCGGTTTTTTTCTCTTCTTCGGAGATGTTTTCTCCGTAAAAAACTGCAAAATAATCAAAGCGGTTTTTATAACGCTTTAAATGACCTGACGATTTCCCTTTTTTGCTGAAGAACGGCTGAACATAAGCTATGCTTCTGTCGATAACGTTTTTAACAAAGGGGCTGAAGCCCCCGAAAAAGCAACGGCTTATATAGATTATCGTACAGCTTTCTGACATATAATTTCCCATGCGGCTGTAACTGTCGTTAAGAACGCACTTTCCCGGAGTCCTGAGCCAGCAGCTCAGACAGCCGACACAGGGTTTTATCGGGTTTTCGGGTGAAAGGATAACACTTTCGGGATATTTTTCTTTTATAAGTTGATTGAAATTTGCGTCGTTCACATCGGAGATGATCAGAACTTTTTCTGCACTCATTTTGAATCTCCTAAAACTGTTATTTTGTAAAATTCTTATAAATTTCCGAATCTTTTTTGAGAATCTCTTTTTTCTTCATGAAACGGATATGCAAGGCTGTGGACAGATACATTGCCGTCTGCTTAAAGGAATTTTTTGATTTGCCTTGCTTTCTCGGATAACAGTTTGTGGGAACCTCAAGGAATTTGTAGCCGAGGCGAAGGGGCTTGAGAACCATTTCGATGAGAATGGGGAAGCCTTCGTTTTCCCATTCTATCGACTGATAAAGTTCGGTGGGTGCTATCTGGCACGGATTTGTGAAGTCTGTAATCTTCGCCTTGAACAGTACCTTAAGAAAGTTCTGCGCAAGAAAATTAAGAATCTTTTTAATCTTGCTGTATTCAAAAAATTCACAGCCGCTCAGCCAGCGTGATGAAGAAACGATGGTATCGCCGTCTTTTTTGGCTTCTTCAATCATTTCTGCAACGCACTCAAGGTCAAGCGCCATATCCGAAGCGACAAGAATGCAATGAGAGCCTCTTGCAACATCAATCATGTCAACAAGTCCGGAGATTCCCCTTCTTTTCTGCATAAAGGTGACGATGGGCACATCGGTATCCAAAGCTGCCATTTCATCAACAACCGCCTTGCTTTCGGGAGTAACCTTCTGGGAATAACCGATGATGATTTCCCTGAGGTCTTTGTGGTCGCAAAGTCTGAGCACGGAAAGAACGGTTTCTCTCAAAGAGTCCGTTTCGTCAACGGCACCCATCATAATTGTTGCATTTTCAAATTTTGCCATAAGTACAGATTCTCCTTTATCAGAGCAAGTCGTTTGTTATGCCGACATTGAATGTGCCGCCGTTCTTACCAAACCAAGCAGCCTCAAGAGCATAATCGGTCCAACTTTCAGGCGTTTTTTCATTGTTGACATTTATGCGGTTTGCATATTTCTTAAGCGGAGCATATTCTCCTGCGATTGCTTTTGTGAAATATTCATGCCAACCGTATGTGAAATTGCGGCTGTAATTGTTATGCTGAGGTCTTTTGAGCATACATTTCTGGTATTCGATGATTTCATCAAGAACAACCTTATCGGTTTCGTATGATTCGAGGAGAGGTCTCATTGCCTCATAATAATCTTCAAGACGGAAAATTGAATCCATGTGAGCAACGTGCTCGGGAGCCCAGGTGATTTTTCCGTAAACTTCTTCATTATAGTAAAGTTTCATCGGCTGTTCAAGGCAAACGGTTTTATAGAAATTATAGAGGAAATTATATGAGTTATTGATAACCTCATTATCCGAATTTCGGCACCAATCAATGACGCTGTTATAGAAATCCTCATAGGGAACTTTTTTCTCGTAATGGAAATAGATGGCAAGATTTCTGAGAATGCCGTAATGATGAAGTGATTTTTCAAAGCAGGCAAAGATGTTTGCAGCAATCCATTCTTCGGAATTCATGCTTGCTGTACCGACAACATACTTTGTTTTTTCAACAACTTCCGATTTCGCCTTGCTGTGAGAAGTAAGGAAAACAACCTCTGCAGTCTTTATGCCGTGCTTTTCAAGATAGTCTTTTGCAGCCATGGGAGAATTGGGCAGAATTTCGCAGTTATAGACATTGATGAGTCTGTGCTGACCTGCTTCAAGAAGCATACCTATTCCGCGGCAGAAGGATTCATATGTTTCACAGGGCAAACCGAGAATAAGTTCGGAATACGTTGTAACACCCGCATTTCTGTACATAGACATAAGTTCCTTGAACTTGTCCAGACTCATGTTTTTCCTGCCGATATTTGCAAGAGTATCCGGGTTAAGGCTTTGGAAAGAAAGGGTTGCTCCCTCTTTGCTTAAACCGAATTTTTCAAGTTTCTGATTTATTCTGAAAACAAAATCGTGTCTGTTTTTAGCGTAGTTGATTCGGATTCTTTCGGGATATCCGTATTTTTCTCTCACTTCAACAAGGTGGTCAGTGATTTCCTCATCTCTGTCAAATGCACCGAAGTTTGCGTCTGCGCCCCAAAGAAACGCAATTTTATTTTTGGCAAACCATTCGATTTCAGCATGAACACGTTCAATTGGGAAGAGTTTGACCTTTGAATTGGTGCAGCCCCAGTCGCAGTATGCACAGTTTCTCGGACAGCCGCGGCTTGTTTCAAGAATTGCGTCGAGCTGCATATTGGGATTTTCTTTGATAATGTCATCAAAAACACCTGTAAGATAAGGTGAAGGATAATCGATTTTTGTCAGAGTTTTTACGGGATTGGTTGTGAAACCGCCATCATTGTTTCTGAATGAAATATTTGAAACATTGCCGAAATCAGGCTCGTCCTCAAGAAGTTCAAGAAGAAGTTCAAGAAATGCTTCTTCACCTTCTCCGTGAATGAGAAAGTCGATATAATCAAATTTTCTGAGAAATTCATCATCGGGCGGCACATTGTGACCTCCGAAAACAATAACACATTCGGGATAAATCTCTTTGATTCTTCTGGCAAGAGCCTTGTTGTATTCCGTGTTCCAGATATAGTTTGAAAACCCTATGATTGCGGGATTTTCGAGAGAAGTCACGACAGATTCAATATCCTCACGGGTAAAAATAAACCTTTTAAAACAATATTCATTTTTTACAGTCTCATCTGTCCAGGCATATGCAACAAGAAGCCCTGCAGCATATGGCAAATAGGCAGCCTTAAAAAGGTTACCGCCGTAGGTTGTTGAGGCCTGAACCATATAGATATTTTTCATTAATATATCTCCTTAAGGATTATTTCGTTCACGTTGATTAATGTGATTTCAACTTTGAAGATGTCGCTTCTGATATTTCAGTTTATAGTTATATACCCACTCTGTGCCGTATTTTGCAAGATAAAGCATAAGATGGTCGGTGTCCGTAAATGTGAGCGACCACATTGAGTCTGAGGTGTTTTTCAGAAAATCCATCTGGAATTCCATTCGGTTGCGCTTTATGTCACCGGTTTTCATTCCTGACAGTTCATAGTTGCACGAAACATGGAAATCTCCGTTGTCAACAATGTTTTTTATACCCATTTCCTCCGCCATATTGTGAAGAATGGCATTCTTTTTAAGAGCAAAGTTCGAAGGTGTGCAACTGTTTATCAAATCTCTCTGACGGATAATATTCTTGGTTGCACTGGTTTCTTCTTCGGTTTCCGAGGGATAACTCAGAAGGAATGTGCAGTGATTCCAAAGGCCGATTTTTTTTGCGTTTTCAAGGAGAGTGAGTCTGTAATCGACATCAACACCCTTGTTAAGAAGTTTCATTATTCGGGGTGAATGTGCTTCGTATCCCCACGCAAAGAAGCAAGCGCCTGCCTTGTACAGTTTTTGAAGAACTTCCGGCGTGAATCCTTTTTCGAGTCTTGCAAATGAATAGAAGTTTATTTTTACATTCCGCCTCATAAGTTCATCGGCAAACTTTTCGTAGTATACGGGCGGAATTGCTTCGTCAACAAATGCAAAATGGCGGTATCCGTATTTGTTTATCAGATGTTCCACTTCGTCAACCGCACGCTCAACACTCTTGATGTCGAAGCACTGCTGACCTGTGTAGAAATCGCAGAAGGTGCATTTGCCCCAATAGCAGCCCTTTGAAAGCTGAACGGGCATAACAATATCTGCCGAAAAATATTTTGAGAAATCATAACCGTCAAAACTCGGGAATTCTATTTTATCCATGTTGAGAAGCGGAGCTTCTTCGGTTGCAATGATTTCACCGTTTCCGTTCTTGTAAATCAGCGAATATACGCTGTTTATATCTGTTTTGCCGCTCAGGTGGTCGCAGAGGGAAAGAAGAGAAATTTCTCCGTCACCAATCTGAAGCGAATCGCAGAACATATCAAAAAACTCGGGGAATTTTTTGAGGTCGTTGCGTATTTTGAAAATATAGTTTCCGCCGAGCGAGATATGGGCAGAACAGCGCTCTTTAATCATTTTTGCGAGAGTGAGTCCGGGAACAACCTGACTCAGATCGCAGATGCTTATACCGATAAGGCTGTATTTATCAAAATCGATTCCCGAAAGTTTTTCTTCATAATATTCAATGAACATATTGAGTTCGGGAGAACAGCATTGCTCCTTGATATCGCCGTAGTTGTAGGAATAAAAAGGGTTGGCGATGTAGTTGTCCAGCATTATGCGGGACGGCAGATAAGGAAGAGAAACGATTTCAAGTGCATCCTTAATAATATCCTTTGCCCAGAAATGTTTTTCCGGGTCATAAAAGGATTCACGGTCTTTCATTACCGCAACAGCTTCCCCGATATTTTTTGAAACATCTGCCGGCCTGTCGGGATTTTCTGCGAAATATTTGCTTATCATCTGAAAGCGGGCAAGTTTTGTTTTTATATCGGAAGAATACGTATGGAAAAGCTTTTCAGTATAGTTATTCTCTGAAATCTCAGCGGCAAATTCTTTCATAAAAGTTTTTGCTTTTTCTGAATAGAACTGAATTTTATTTTCTGTCAGAACATCATTGAAAAATTCAATATTGATATCATAGGCTTCAGCTTCATAGTTTTTGGCTTTAATCTGCCCTATAAGCTGAGCAAGAGAAAGATAGGGATTCATCGGATACCACTGAGGTGGCATAAGCAATAATGTGTTCATATCTGAAGCTGCCTTTCAGTTTTGCATTTTATATTTCTATAACGATATCGCTTACGGGAGTAATGCTGCACGGATGGATATATCCGTATTTAATATCTGCGGCTGTGCGGCGGTCTGAGGCATGCTTAAGAAGTCTTACCTCTCCGCTGAGAAGCCTGCTTCTGCAATAACCGCATTCACCGTTTGCGCATTTTGCGTTTATGGGAACATCGGAATTTTCTATGGCATACAAAAGTTTTTCACCTTCACGGCATTCAAGTTCATAAGTTTCACCCTTGCAGATGACTTTGCATCTGTGAACCGTTTCCGAAAGAGTCTCCTCTTCCTCTGACCCCAGATTAAGAACTCTCAGGCTGACGGGTCTGAAACCGGTGTCCGAAATCTCTGCCTGCATTTTATGGCAGAATTCATGAGAACCGCAAATATATATGCTGCATTTGCCGAGATTGTTGAAATCGGGAAGTACGGAAACGGGTTCCAGAGCGAGATTTTGGAAATTATCTCTGTTATCTCCGAAGAAAAACACTTTTAACGATACGTTTCGAAGAGAGTTTGCAATGCCGTAAACAGACGGCAAACCGTGAATATCCGTTAAGACGCAGATGTTTTCGCCGTCACGAATACGGCTGTAGAAAAAGTTTCCTTCAAAAGAAATTCCCGTAAGTTGTTTGCCTTCGCAGTTTCTGAAGTGTTCGTATGCCTGAGAAACGGGAGAAACACCGACGGTTATTCTGTTGCTGCCGGATGAACTCATAACGGGCACGGAATAAGAACACTTGCTTTCCTCGGGGCTGAATTTAACGGCAAGCATTTGCCCTTCCCTGAATCGGAAAACGGTGTTTTTTTCTTCGGGCAAAAGTTCTGCAATTATAAGCTCACCGTCTTCTTTGCAGGAAACAGCAGAAAGCCTGAAATTTTCGGGGTGAAGTTCACCGGCAAGTTTGTTTGCCGGATAAAGCGAACACAGTTCGGTTGCGGGTGCGTTGTTAATCATATCGCTTCTTTTCTGAGAAATGCTTCCCGAATTACGGATGTCTTTTAATGCAGACTGAACTATTATTCTTTTCATTTGTTTGCCGCCTCCGTATCGGAAAGAATATTGTGAGCAACCGTTCTGCCGGAAGAAAGCGCCGAACTGTAGCCGAGAAGCATGTGACCGTAACCGCCTGCAAAATGAAGACCCTTCACCGAATTTCCGGATTTATCCATTCTTCTTGCAACAACGCCGTCATTCTTTTTTCCAAGATAACCGTAGATTACGCCGTCTGTGGCGTCGGTAAAGCGTGCAAAGGTTGCGGGAGTTGCAATTTCGATTTCTTCTATGTTGTCACGGATTCTCACACCCGTGGCTTTTTCAAAGACGTCAATCATATGAAGAGCGAATTTTTCCTTTTCTTCATAATAATTTTCAGGAGAAACCTTGCCCCAGTAGTCGCTTGTGAAAAGCGTTGTCATGCAAAGCATGCAGGTACCTTCCGGTGAAGCCTGAGGATTAACTGCATTGAGGCAGACTGTGTTCTGGACATCGTTTGTTTCGGGTAAAGCCATTCGTTTGAACTCTTTTACCGTGTCCATATTCGGATATATGAAATAAGAATAATCCTTCAGACCGAGTTCATCTGCGGATTTGTTAAGTCCGAGAAATACGCAGAAACCTCTGCCGCCGAATGTGCGGGCATTTGCTTTCTTTACTTCGTATTCGGGAACATCTTTTTTATCTATCATTTTGCCGAAAACATTATGAGGAGAACAGTTGCATACAACCGTTTCAGCCGAAAACGCCGTTCCGTCGTCAAGTTCAACACCCGTTACGGCACCGTTGAGAGTGTTGATTTTTGTAACCTTTGAATTAAGACGGATTGTTCCGCCGTATTCCCTGAAGCAGTCAACAAGACAGTTCACCATTTCGTG
The DNA here is from genome assembly GCA_015066625.1 of Oscillospiraceae bacterium. Lineage (GTDB taxonomy): Bacteria > Bacillota > Clostridia > Oscillospirales > Acutalibacteraceae > CAG-177. The sequence continues at coordinate 101,594 of SVOC01000008.1, read as the reverse complement.
GCTGCGAAGTCTGGGAACAACGGCCTTTAATTCTATATATGAATTAAGCATTTGGATATAGTGAATAAAATCCAGGGTATCAAGGTCGGTGCAAAGATATGCCCAGTATGCCCTCAGAATATCCTTGGCTTTTGTCGGCAAATCAAAAGTATCAAGCACTTCGTTCATGCTGTATGAAGCGGTATGGAGAAGAACACCGTTTTTAAGCAAAGCGAAAATCTTTTTCAAGGTGCCCATCGGAGCGGAGAGTGCTTCAATTTCTTTGCGGACATCTTCGCCTGCCTGAAAAAGTCTGGTTACTTCTTTTTTGCTGCCGGGTACATATTCTTCGAGCTTATCAATATATTCCTTGATTCCGAAAGGCATACGGATATCGTATCTGTTTTCGTCATTGAAAGTGATGAGTCTGTAAGCGTCGGGAATATCCACCCAATCGATTTTATCGGAAATTCCGAGATAATTGAACAAGCCTCTGACAGGTCCGAAGGGCATATCGTACCGACCGAAGCCGCAGAGCTCATGGAGAGAAACCTCAAACTCGAATCTGCCTCTTACAAAGCTGTTTGCAAAACCGCCTGCAGAGTGAGACTGTTCAAGCAGAAGAACTCTTTTATTATTTTTGGCAAGTACACCGGCGCAGGCGAGACCTCCCATGCCGGCACCCACAACAATCACATCATAATTTTTCAAAGCAATGTCTCCAATTTTATCTGAACATAAGTGTCAGGTTTTCTTCTGATTTATAATTTGCAACGTAGTCAAGAGAATATTTTGAAAGATAGAGCAACAGCAAGTCAAAATCGGAATAGTTGACAGGCCATATGCTGCCGCTGTAGTCGGTTATAAGTTCCAAATGAAAATCTCTTCTGATATCACGGCGGATATGCTGAGGCACGCCCTCTATTTCATCTTTGCAAACGGTATAGAATTCCCCGTTTGTTTTGCACGAAACAATTCCGTTTTTACCGATTTCATCATGGAGAATAGCGTTCTTTTTGAGCGAGAAGTTTGATGGGGTAACGCTGTTTACAATATCTCTGTTATTTCTTACAAAATCAAGTGTCTGTTCAATTTCCTCTCTTGTTTCGGTGGGATAGCCGATTATGAAGAGAACATTGTTCCAGATACCCGCATCGTGAGCGTTTCTGAGAATTTCTTCTCTTTTGCCTGCATCAATGCCTTTGTTCATAAGATTCAGAACTCTTTCCGAATAAGCCTCATATCCCCAAAGGCAGATTCTTGCCCCTGATTTTTGAAGCGTTTTCATTGCTTCGGGAGTAAATTCCTTTTCAAGCCTTGCAAACGAATAGTAGCAGATATCGAGTTTTGCGTCGATAATTGCCTGAGCAAGTTTAACATAATATTTGGGCGGGATTGCTTCGTCAATAAAAGCAAATCTCCTTATGTTGTATTTCTCCATATAATATCTGAACTCATCAATGACGCGTTCTATATTCTTTATGTCAAAGCACTGCTGTCCGTAATAATAGTCACAGAAACTGCACTTGCCCCAATAGCAACCTTTTGAAAGCTGAATCGGAAGAACGGGTTCGGGTGAAAAATATTCCGAAAAGTCATAGCCGTCAAGATTCAGATACGCGACATTTTCGAAATCCAGTTTTTTGGATTCATAGGTAAATACAGTCTGATTTTCTTCGTTAAGGTATACCATATTCGGCACTTGCGTGAGTTCGGTTTCTCCGCTTATAAAGCGAGCCAACTCAATGATTGCGGTTTCGCCGTCACCAACGGAAAGAAAATCGGAATATTCTTCGAAAATTTCGGGGTGATTCATGAAATCACGCATATTCTGAGTGATGTAATTTCCGCCGATACAGATTTTTGCATCGGTTCTGTTTTTAAGAATTCTTGCAAGAGTGAATGCGGGAATAAGCTGACTCAGGTCGGGCACGGAAATACAGATACATCCGTAATCCGATTCCGATATTTTTTGTGCGTAATTCTCAAAAAAGTCAATAAACATATTAACTTCTCTGTCTTTACACTGGCTGTCAATGTTCACCCAATCCTGCTTGAGAAGAGGATTGGAAAAATAGTTGTCAAAAATTATTTCGTTGGGTGCAAACGGAAGCGAGGCTATTTTTAATGCCTGAAGAATCACTTTTTTTGCCGCAAAAAGTTTTTCGGGAACATAAAAATCTTTTTCGTTCCTCAGAACGGAAACAGCATCGTCTGTTTTTGAGGCTGTTTTACGCAACCGGTCAACTCCGCCGGCAAGCATTTCACTCATTTTTTTGAACTTCAGAAACATCGTCTGTTCTTCAATTGAATATGAATTGAAGTTTTCGGCGGCATCCGGATATTTTTCGGCAATCAGCTTACCGAGTTTTCTGTGTTTTTCAACACAAACATCAACAGCTTTATTGAGATGGTCCGAATTGAGTATGTGATTGAAAAATTTAACATTCAAGTCAAGGCAGTCTGCTTCGTACCCTGCATTCTTAACTTGTGAAGCAAGCAGAGGAACCGAAAGATAAACGGATGTCGGGTTCCACTGCGGAGGATAAATGAACAGCATTTTCATAACGGTTACTCCTGCAATAATGCACATTCGATTTTTTCTCTGGGATTTGTACAGATGGTTGCACTGCGTCGTTTGCCGAACCAGATAATTTCTCTGGCATAAACCGCCCATGAATCGACTTTCTTTTCAAGTTCAATGGTAAGACGGGTTTTTTGCTTTTTAAGGGGTGCGTAATCCCCTTTGTAAATATTTTCAAAATAGTTGTAAAAGTCGAAAGGACTGTCAATAACCAGTTTTTCCTGATTGGGCATACGGATTGTTGATTTCTGATATTCAAGAAGCGAATCGGCGATTTCCCTGTCGATTCCGAGAGAATAAATAAAATCTTTCAAATCTTCCCACAAAGCATCAAAATTATATGCCATATCGAGGAAAGCACCTTCTTCAAAATACCAACCGACCTTGCTGAAAATATCGTTCTGATAGCACCAGTCCGAATTGCGGGTATCTTCGGTTTTGTTCTTTATCATGTTAAAGAGTTTATAGATATACTTTGACTCATCGGAGAAAATATAGTTAAGAAGGCGGTTATAGAAATCAAAATATGAGATTTCTTTTTCAAATCTTGAATATATCGCAAAACATCTCAGAAGACCGAGGTGATGGAAGCTCTGAAGACAGACGGAGAACATATTTGCTTTTACCCACTCTTCTTTTGACATATCTTTTGTTTCCACAACAACATCGTAATATTCCTGAACACCGTTGAAATTAACGGGGTAATGTATGCCGTGAAGAGGAACTCTTTCCCATCTGATTCCGTATTTATTCTTGTAGTCGGGCTGTGCAAGGGGTGAATTGCAGTAAACCTGACAGGTGTAAACGGTTATAGAGTTATGCTGACCTGCCTCGAGAAGACCGCAAAGACCGTTACAAAATGATTCATATGTTTCACCGGGAAGGCCGAGGATAAGCTCTGTATATGTAGGGATACCCTCTGCACTGTAAAGAGCATTGAGGCGGGAATAATAGTCTATGTCCAGATTTTTTCTGCCGATATTTTCAAGCACCGTCGGTGACATGGACTGATATGCAAGAGTAACTCCCTTATCCACACCGTTTTTGTTAAGAAGTTTACCTATTTCAAATATATTTTCATCGCTGTTTTTTGCGTAACAGGGTTTGAAAATCTGAGGATATCCGTTCTTTTTGTTGCAGTCAACAACAAACTGTGCAACCTCAATATCTCTTGATGAAATGCCGAAGTTTGCGTCGGCGCAATAGCAGTAAGATATTTTGTTTTCGGACATCCATTCGATCTCTTTTTTAATTTTATCCATCGGAAAATATCTGATTTTCTCGGTGAAGCACCAATCACAGAATGCACAGGAATAGGGGCAGCCTCGGTTTGTTTCAAGTGTTGCCTGAAAATCAATCAAAGGATAATCTGCCATCATCTTGTCAAATACGCCTGTTGCATATGGAGAAGGCAGATTATCAAGAGCAAGACAGCCCTTGTCCTCCGTTGCGGGAATGATTTTTCCGTTTGCACGGTAAGAGATGTTTTTAAGAGATGAGAAATCGTTTTTCTGAGCCGCTTTGACGTAATCAACAAAGCAGCGTTCACCTTCACCGTGAATGAGAGCGTCAACAAACGGTGAATTTTCAAGCACTTCTGTGTTGAACGGAATGTTGTGTCCGCCGAAAACAATCAGGCATTCGGGGTATTCTTTTTTTATCATTTCGGCAAGAGTGCGGTTATATTCCATGTTCCATATGTAACATGAGAAGCCGACAATGAACGGATCTTTTATTCTTTTTATTGCTTCGTCAACCTTTTCTCTGAGAAAAAGAATGTCTCCCAGATTGAAGTTTTCTTTGATTTCGGGATCATTCCAGGCATATGCGGCAATGCAGCCTGCGGCATAAGGTATATATGCCAGACGGTCGCTGTATGCTACGTTAATCTGTGCAAGATAAATATTTTTTTTCATCTCGTCCTCCCAAAATCCAAAACAGTATTCTGTTATATTATAACATATAATATAAAGCAAATCAACCTGTACCGTATTTTAATTATCTATACAAACTCTGCAAATAATATAGTCATTAACTGTTTAAAAAGTTAAATTAACGTAAAATTCGGTTCCTTGTTACGGAAAAACACCGCTTAACCGTGATGATGAAACGGCTTGGCGGTGTTTTTTACTATTCTCTTGCATTTTTACCAAAAAATTAAAGGCTTACCTGTTGAGTGGAAGGTTCCTCGTAATTGGAGGAGCGCATATACCTCATCTTTTGAAAAAGAAATAGAATTATCAGTGTTTTACATCATTTTTTTCGCTATCAACAGGTGATTTTCTTTTTTGCCTTTTACAACTCTTTTAATTCTTGACAACAACGGGAAAAGCGATTATAATAATCAGCAATTGAATATGAATTGATAAGATACGGTTTGAAACGCATTGCGGAGTAAATCAAAAGGGAAATCGGGTCAGAATCCCGAACAACCGCCATTACTGTAGATTACAAATCTTTTGTAACAAGTCAGAACACCTGCCGTGTCATTTTTGGTTAAACACAACTTTGGTGAGAAGAGTGCAACCGATTAACTGCTTAACAGTATATCGGGTGTGCATTTTTTATTACCTTTGTTGAGTTGTTTGTCTGTTGTACTCTTTTAACTTTCGGGTTAAAAGGGTATTTTTTTATGTTCAAAATCAGTGGCCACTGTTTTGATAAAATTTATTCAAAGGAGTTTTCAGAATGAAAAAATTATTTTCGGTTATGCTTGCGTTCCTTATGGTTATGGGATGCATAAGCATAACATCCTTTGCGGATGATGCTTCCGCAACCGTTTATGTTTCAATCTCAAACAAAGGTCAGCTCGTTGCTGCACAAACAAAAGTTACCGTTACAGATATTGACGGTGACAACGCTCTTACTGTTAATGATGCTCTCTATGCGGCGCATGAGGCTGTATATTCAGGCGGAGCAAAAGAAGGATACAGCTATTACACCCACAAAGATTACGGTCTTTCAATCGGCAAACTTTGGGGAGATACAAGCGGAAACTTTGGTTACTATATCAACAATTCGTCTTGTTGGAGCCTTGCAGATACGGTGAAAAACGGTGACTATCTTAATGCTTTTGTTTATTCCGACAGTAAAAATTATTCGGATAAATACTGTTTCTTCAATAATTTTACAGTTACGGCAGATGCAAATTCAGACATTGAACTGACTCTCAGCAGTGCGGGTTATGATGCAAGCTGGAATCCCGTAACACTCCCCGTTGCCAACGCAGAAATAACCGTTGACGGCAAGGCAACAGGTGTGAAAACAGATGTAAACGGCAAGGCAACAATACAGATCAGTGGTGCAGGTGAACATATCATAAGTGCTGTTTCCGCATCGGAAACTCTTGTTCCTCCCGTATGCACAGCACAGATTAACGGCGGAATTTTCGCATCCGTTCTTTCTGCAATAACCTCATTTTTCTCTGCAATTATCAACTTCATCCTTTTAATTTTTGCATAATTTATGAAAAGATTAATTGTCTTTGTAGTTGCTTTGATTGTTGTAACGGCGGGATTTGTTCCTGCCGTTGCATACGGTAACGAAGCAGAACAATATGAAGAAAGAATAATTGAATATAATCTGCAAAAATCATCTGTCGATTCCATTCAGAAATGGATTGACAGCGACTTGACTGATGATGCAGGAGCAGGTTCCGAGTGGTATGTTATTGCTCTGAGCAATCACGGCAAATATGATTTTTCGGATTACAAAAAATCTTTGAATGGCTATCTTTCGGAAAATGAAGTAGGCTCTGCGTCATCCCGTATTAAATATGCGCTCACATATATCGCAATCGGCGATAAAACAAACCCGTATATTAACAAAGTTCTCGGCAATTCAATCGGTGAGCAAGGAATAATGAGCCTTGTTTTTGGCTTACATTTGCTCAACAATGGTTGTATAAGTGATGCTTATTCTGTGACCGGACTTATCGATGAACTGCTCTCTTTTCAACTTACAGACGGAGGTTTTTCGGTTACGGGAGAATACGGCGATGTTGACGTGACGGCAATGACGGTTCAGGCATTGGCAGTTCATTACAGCGATAATCCTGCGGTGAAATCTGCTGTCGATGATTCTCTTGATTTTCTTTCTGCACGTCAGCTTGAAAACGGCGGATATTCGGCTTACGGAGTTGAAAATCCCGAAAGCACGGCGCAGGTTGTTATCGCACTCTCATCTCTGGGCATTGATGCCGCAACCGATAAACGGTTCATAAAAAACAGCAACACGGTTTTTGACGGAATGAGCAGTTTTTGTTTGGCTGACGGAAGTTTCAGCCATAAAGAAGACGGCGTTTCCGATTCGACGGCAACCGCACAGGTTTTATGTGCCTCAATCGCCTATGAGAATATGAAAAACGGCAAATCGCCATTCTATATTTTTAATCAAAATAAAAACGTTTCCGAAGGAACAACAACCAATGCAATTACAACTGAAACAACCTTAACGGAACCAACCTCAATAACCGAAACAACAGTTTTTGTTGAGAATACTTCGAAAATCACAAGCATAACAACAAACCCTGATTCCGACACACAAAAAACGGAACCGGCAGAAACCTGTGAAAATAAATCCGATTCCGTACGGGTCATACTTATCTCCGTGTGTGTTGCTTCAATATTAATATGTGCTGTGCTTTTTGCAACAAAAAAACACAAATTCACAGTGCTTATTATTGTGGCGGCAGTTGCTGTTATTGCTTTGGTTGCAGGAATATCGGGTGATAATAACACAGATACAATCGGTTCTGTTACCATAAGCATAAACTGTGATGTGATAAAAGATAAAGATAAAAGCTACATCCCGAAAAACGGAGTTGTTCTGGAAGAAACCGAGGTTGAAATAGAAAAAGGCGATACGGTTTACGATGTATTTTCAGAGGTGTGCCAAAAGAACAAAATCCTGTTTTCTTCAAATATGAAATACATTGAAGGTATCAACAATATCTATGAAATGGATTTCGGTAAATCCTCAGGCTGGATATATTTTGTAAACGGAGAATCGCCGTCTGTGGGATGCGGAAGTTATGAACTTGCTGACGGTGATAAAATCCAATGGCATTACACCTGCAGTTTGGGCAAAGACCTTGACATTGATTTGGAAAAATAATATAATTAAATTACGGTTTGAAACGCATTGCGGAGTAAATCAAAAGGGAAATCGGGTCAGACTCCCGAGCAACCGCCATTACCGTGTTTGCGCATATGCGCATCAGTCGGAACACCTGCCGTAAACTTGGTTTGATATCTTTGGATGGAAGAGAATTACCGACTTTTCAGCCTGAGTTTTTTCTGGTTTAAGCCGATATATTTTTGTTTATAAACTCTTTCAGCCACTTGTGTTGAAAGAGTTTTTTATTTGGTGGAAAAATAATGATAAGTAATAAAAAGAAAGAATGGGCAATCGAGACGCTTCGGCAAAAAAATGAAGAACTCGGAAGCTTGCCTAAAAAGACTGATTTTGATGTGGCAACAATGTCACGCATAAAAGCTTTTCTCGGTCCGTGGCCAAGAGCATTAGAGGCGGCGGGACTGAAAGATGCAAAGAAAAAATAACGGTGAGAATATGAAACAGGACGCATTCTCAAAACTTCATCCTGCGGTGAATCTGCTGTTTTTCATCGGAGCAATCTGCTTCGGTGTTCTTCTGCAGCACCCCGTTTATCTGCTTGCAGGCATATTGGCAAGCGGAGTGTATTACTTTTTTCTCAATGGCAGGAAAGGGCTGAAAAATATATTATTGATGATACCGCTTTTTATATTCGTAACACTTTTTAATCCGGTTGTAAATACTCGGGGTGTGACGGTTCTTTTCACTTACTTTGACAGACCCTACACCCTTGAAGCGTTGATTTACGGAGTAGCCGTTGCGGCAACATTCGTATTGATGATTTTGTGGTTCGGATGCTACGGAAAAGTGCTGACGGGCGATAAATTCACCTGCCTTTTCGGTAACCTTGCACCGTCACTGTCACTTCTTCTTGTTATGGTATTCCGTATGATACCGAATCTTCTGCAAAAAGCGAAGCAAATTATCGGTGTACGCAGTTCAATCGGAAAAGGAACGGCAGAAAATTCGTCATTAAAAGACAAACTTCATTCGGGAATGACTGTTATAGGCGTTCTCACATCTTGGGCGCTTGAAGGGAGCATCGCAACAAGTGATTCAATGCGTTCAAGAGGCTACGGCACGGCAAAACGGACAAGCTTTACGGTTTACCGTATGTCGAAAACCGATTGGATTTTAGCAGCGGTAATGCCTGTTATGGTTAGTGTTGTTATCGGATTTGCCGCAAGCGGAGGAATGAATGCCGAATTTCTGCCTGAAAGAAACATCACACCGATAAAAGGTTTTAACATTATCGGTTTCATCGCATATCTCGGCTATCTTATGATACCGACATTACTTCACATCAAGGAGGTTATACAGTGGAAAATTTCAAAATCGAAAATTTAAGTTTTTCGTATCCGGCATCAGAAGATAAAAAATCACTTGATAACGTATCCTTGAAGATAGAAAAAGGCGAATATATCGTTCTCTGCGGCAAATCGGGAAGCGGCAAAACCACGCTTCTCCGCCACCTGAAAACCGTTCTCACTCCCTACGGAAAGAGAACAGGCGAAATATACTTTAACGGCGTTGCTTTGGGTGATGTTGATAACCGTGAACAGTCATCAAAAATCGGATATGTTATGCAGAATCCCGATGACCAGATTGTTACTGATAAGGTATGGCACGAGCTTGCATTCGGACTTGAAAGCCTCGGTTGTAACCAAAAAACCATGCGTTCAAGAGTTGCGGAAATGGCCTGCTATTTCGGAATTCAGGATTGGTTCCACAGAGATGTTAACCTTCTTTCGGGCGGTCAGAAACAGCTTCTCAACCTTGCTTCGATTATGGCAATGCAGCCCGAAGTTCTTATTCTTGACGAGCCCACAAGCCAGCTTGACCCCATTGCCGCATCGGATTTTCTCAATACTGTTCGTAAAATCAACACCGAGCTGGGCACAACAGTTATCATAACCGAACACCGCCTTGAGGATATTTTTCCTTATGCAGACAGAGCAATTGTAATGGATAACGGCATAATAATCGCAAATGATACACCGAGAAATATCGGAAAATTATTATTTGAACAAAACAATCCGATGTTTACCGCTATGCCCACTCCCGTTCGTGTTTTTTATAACGCAAACGGCAACGGAGATTGTCCTCTTACCGTCAGAGAAGGCAGAGCGTGGCTGAATAAAGAATTTGAAAATGAACCCGAAATCAAAGAAATCCCCTGCAAAAAATTTGATGATAAAATCGAAAACCCTGCTTTATCACTCAAAGATTTGTGGTTCAGATACGAAAAAGACTCCCCCGATATTCTCAGAGGTGTCAGCATTGAAATCCCGTCGGGAACAATATCCGCAATTGTCGGCGGAAACGGCGCAGGCAAATCCACAACATTGAAAGCAATCTGCGGAATCTGTAAGCCTTACACAGGCAAAATCAAGGTTTTCGGTAAACCCGTCAACAAATTCAAATCAGGTGAGCTTTTCAGAAACTGCATTTCAATGTTACCGCAAGACCCGAAAAGTCTGTTTGTGAAGAAAGCTGTCCGTGAAGACCTTGAGGAAATGACGAAGGATAAAAACAAGATAACCGAAGTTGCTGAAATCTGTCAGATAACAGAACTGATGAATAATCATCCTTACGATTTATCGGGCGGTGAACAGCAGAGAGTTGCACTTGCAAAAGTTCTTCTCACAGAGCCGAAAATCCTTCTTCTTGATGAGCCGACAAAGGGTATGGACAGCTTCTTCAAGGAAACCTTTGCCTCAATTCTCAACAAACTTAAAGAGCAGAGAATCACAATTCTTATGGTTTCTCACGATGTTGAATTCTGTGCAAAATATGCCGACAGAGTAAGTATGTTCTTTGACGGTCAGGTGCTTACAACCGACACTCCTCAGAAATTCTTCGGCGGCAACAGTTTCTACACAACGGCGGCTAACCGAATGAGCAAGCACATTTTCAGAAATGCCGTTACTGCGGAAAATGTTGTTGAGCTTTACCGCAAAAACAAGGGAGGAACACAATGAAAAAATCAAATATTGCAATGCTGATTGTGTTTCTCGCCTTGATCCCTTTGACCTTGTTTCTCGGAGATAAGCTCCCCGGAAAAGGCTACTACATAACAGGCATTCTCATCATAATCGAGCTTTCTGTTCCGTTCTTTATGATGTTTGAAAAAAGAAAACCGCAGGCAAGAGAGCTTGTTGTGCTTGCGGTTATGATTGCTCTTGCGGTTATCGGGCGTGTTGCAATTCCCATTCCCCATTTCAAAGCCGTGTTTGCGATAATTATGCTCACGGGTATTGCTTTCGGACCCGAAGCGGGCTTTATCGTCGGCGCAATTACCGCATTTGCAAGCAACTTTTTCTACGGTCAGGGAGCATATATGCCGTGGCAGATGATGGCTTACGGTGCAGGCGGAATGCTTGCGGGCTTTGTGTTTATCGGGAATAAAAAAAGAAAGCCGTGGGTTATGGCAATCTTCGGTTTCCTTGCAAACGTACTCTGGATAGGTCCGATTCTCGACACCTCGCATATTTTCATCATAATGCCCGAAATCAACCTTGAAGCATTCATCGCATCACTTGCGTCAGGCTTCCCCGTTAACGTCAGTCAGGGAATCAGCACGGCAATTATGATGTTGGTTTTCGGCAAACCGCTTCTTGAAAAACTCGACAGAGTAAAGCAGAAATACGGTATGCCGGACCACAAAAGCGGTAATTGAGTTTTGCCCTGTTGTTGTTTGTCAGAATTTGCGGTTTATGCAAAAATTAATTATACATAGACTTGTTGGACTATACCCCGAAAAACAGACATTAAAAGAAAAATCCCCCTGTTGTAGAATAGACCTACGATAGGGGGATTCGACATATCAAGAAGTTATGTGAAAACGGAATTTACAGCAGAAGAAATTTTTCGTGGTATAGTACGGAGTGTATAAATCTTTAAGGTTTTTTTATTGAAACATTGAGTCCCAGCGCTGCTGCGGCAAGAATCAGCAGCATCGTAAACGGTGCGGTGTAGCTGCCGTGCCGTGCAAGGAGGCTGTTGCTGAAATTTGCTATGAATGCGGCAACAATCAGATTGAAATTGGTAAGGCTGTAATTGACCGAAAAATATTTCTGTCCGTAAAAAGATGAAGTAAATGCGGAAGTAAGTGTGGGGCAGGAGCCGTAGGAAAGTCCCGTAAGACAAAGTCCGATAATGCATACGGGCAATGAGTGCATCTGCACCGCCAAAAGGGTTATGCCTGCGGCAACAATGGTGAGAATATTCGCTGAAATCATTGTTGTGCGGCGTCCCAGTGCATCATAAAGTGCACCCGTAAGAATTCTGCCTATGCCGTTGCATACGGAAAGCACGCCTACAAGAGTAACCGCAAGAGTTTCTGCCGCATCAACCGAAATCACCAGATCTCTGGCAAAGCTGATTACCGAGTTACCCACGGCGGTAATGAATGCCATACAGACAAACGCTCTCCAGAATGTGAAGGTTTTAAGCATTTCAGCCGTTGTGAAATCACGGCTCTCAAAGGCTTCTTTCTTAACGCTTTTTCCCGTTTTGGGCGAAGGAAGTTTATCCTCTGCCGAAGGTTTGCGGAGAATTATTCCTGCCGCAACAAGCACAGCCGCAAGCACTGTGCCAAGCAGAATATAGGTTTTGCTTACGCCGAAGCCGTCCTTTCCGAACAGAATGCTTATGATATTACCCATCAGCAATGTGCTGATTCCGAAGCCCATCATAAGACAGCCCGAACAAAAGCCCTTTCTGTCGGGGAACCAGGAACAAACCGTTGATACAACAATGTTATATGATATGCCGATACCCGTGCCTGCAAGAAGTGCATAGGTTATGTAGAGCAGCCATTGGACTGACTGCGCCGTAAGCAGACCCGTTGAAACAAAGCCCGCACCCACAAGCAGACCTGAAATAACGAGAGTAATTTTTACTCCGATTTTTTTACAGATAAGACTGCCGAAGAATGCACCGAGGCAGAAAAAACACATTGTAAGTGTAAAATTAAGCGAAAGCACGTTTTCAGCAAAGCCGAAATCCTCCTTGAAAGGAACCTTGAGGATTGACCACGCATACAGTACACCCGAAAAAAGCATTGCAAAAACACCTGCCGCAAGGTAAAGCCAACGCTTTTTCAAGTTGCTTTGAGTTGACATAAAACCTCTCCTTAAAAGAAATTTTTAACAGTATACCACATTTCGGAACAGGTTTCAATCATTCAGGAAAAATGTCCTTTGTATCGTACAGATAAAAAGATAAAGCGGACCGCACTTTCAGGGCAGCCCGCTTTCAAAAATCATCTCATTATTTCGTAATCAACTTGAGTTATATCCTTATCAACTTCAACAACAACTGTCTTATATATCATCGCAGTAAAACCGCCAACTTTATAAAAGTTGTGCAGTTCTGTTCCTGCGTACAGGGTATTGCCTTCCGTGTAAAGATAACGTACATCTTCTTTATATTCGCCTCCCGGCAGACTTATATTGAGAAGTACAACGGATTTTGTTTCAAAATAATTAATGTTATACTTTTTAAATTCTGTTGACGAAGATTTAGGATATCCCAACCACGTATTATAATCCGAAATTAAAACGGCTGAATTTTGCTCTGAACTGCTGAGATTGAAACACGCAGAAGGATAAGCTTTATAAATTTCCCTGTTATATCTTTGCACAGCAGAAACATTTTTTATATTCTTACTGACCTCAATAAGCAGGGTTTTGTAAGTGAGAGCCTGTAAACCGCCGAAACTGTCTATAAGATAAGTAATATCCAGAGTATCGCCGTTTTCTTTTACTTTTATTACATCAAAAAATGCGCCTGAATCCGGTGTCATTTTTGAAATCAGTACAACCGAGCGGGTTTCAAAATATTCTTCGTCATATTTTGCAAGAGGAGCATATGAAGTTGAAGCCACCCGAGTCCATGATTCATAGTCGGTAACAACCAAACCTTCTTCCGTACCTTCAAGCTTGAAATAGTCGAAAGTCCCGTATCTGTTTTTCTGCCTGGTATCGGTTGCTTTGACTTCAGTTATATTCTTTGAAATTTCCGCAAACATTACAAGATATTTTACATTTTCATAGTCTTGGCGCGTCATAAATTCCTCGGTTGAATATTCAATTTCAAGCACATTGCCGTTTTCAACCATAGAATTTACAACTATATCATCGTAATTGTAGTTGGGCAGCATAATATAAATAAGTGCAAGAGAGGAATCCTCAAAAAATTCGTTATTATAATAAATTTCCGTAAAATAATCTTCGCCCTGAGTTGCCGCAAACTTCTGATATGTGCTTACAATTTTATATGCTCCGTCCTGTTTTAAGGGCATTGCTCCCTCATTGAACATTTCGGCATCAATCAGAGCATAGCCTTCAGTCATACCAATCTGAGTCAAAATAACATAGTCAATATCTTTGCTTGTTTCAATTACCACAGCCCACATACCGCCGGCGTATTTGTCTTCGCCGTTTTTTACTCTGTATCTGACTCTGAGGTAACTTTCATCCTCTGATATATTGTTAATCTGAATGGTTTTCCCGTTTTGGGGAACCGAAATATAAAATACGGCAAGGCTTTTGGTTTTAAAATATTCTCTGTTATATTTTATAAGCCCGGTTTCGCCGCCGTCATAGTAATAATACCATTCATCATAACTGTTGATAATTTCTTGTGACCTGTCATGTATATAATCATCCGTAAAATTATCTGCACTGTAAATTCCGTAATTATTTACAACAGGCGGTTCATCGGGGATTTCGGGAATATCAGGTACATCGGGTTCATTAGGATTATCAGGGTTATCGGTCTCCTTTTCGGAGGTAACCTCAACGAATTTTATGTTTTTGCTTGTTTCAACAACAATGACCTTGGGGCATTCAACAGCAGCGTATTCTCCGTCGCCGCTTACATATTTGAAGCTTATATCAAGTGTATCGCCTTTTTCACTGACAGCAATATTCTCAATGGTATAGCCGGGGTCGGGAAGAGTAAAGGGAACAAGCACAACGGATTTTGTAAAGAAATACTTCCAATCATAATCTTTTAAATTCTTTCCGCCTGCAAGATACCACGAAACATAGTCGGGAATTACGGTATTTTCATAAATATAAAAATCCTCGGCATCATAGACATACACATTGTTTTCAATGGGTTCATCAGGCATGATTCCGGGGAACACCGATGATACCGTATTAAAAACAGCCAACAGTAACGAGAGTATAAATGATAAAATGCGTAAAAATACAGCTTCCATAATTACCAACCTTTCCTTGATTATGTAATAATTTTACATCATAGGTAAAAATTTGTCAAGAAAGTCTGTAATAATCTGCCATATCAGAAATCTTATCGTATAGACAAATTTATTTTTTTATGGTATATTATATTATGTATAGATATCCTCGGAAAGGACGATGAAAATGACAGAACTCAAATACTGGGAAAATCCTTATATCATTAAGGAGAACAAGGAAGACGGTCATAACACGGCTTTGCCCTACGCAAGTGCAAAGGATGCCGCCGCACTGGGCGATGCGCCCGCTAAATTTTCCCTTGCAGGCACCTGGAAATTCTACTGGCAGCAGGGCGTTGACGACCTGAGAACCGATTATTATGCCGAGAATTTTGACGATTCCTCATGGGACGATATGCCCGTTCCCTCGCTGTGGCAGCTTAAAGGCTACGGCAAGCCCATTTATCTTTGCAGCTCACTGCCTTCTGCACTTTCATCCGCCAAAGGTGAAATTCCCAAAATCAATCACAGCCTTAACGAAATCGGCATTTACCGCCGCAGCTTCGAAATCCCCGAATCCTTTGACGGCAAAGAGATTTTCATTCACTTTGGTGCGGTAAAAGCAGGCTTTTTCCTCTATATCAACGGCAGACAGGTTGGTTATTCACAGGGTTCGATGACTCCTGCCGAGTTCAGAATAACCGATTATATTAACACAGGTCTTAACACAATTATGGTTGAGGTTTACCGTTACACCGACGGCACATACCTTGAAGACCAGGATATGTGGTTCCTCAGCGGTATTTACAGAGATGTTTATGTTTATGCCGAGGAAAAGCTCTGCATCCGTGATTTCTTTGCGGATACATCACTTGACGAAACCTATAAAAACGGTACTCTTGACCTCGAAGTAACCCTTCAGAATTACGCAGACGATACCGATTGCACCCTTGAAGCGGAAATTATCGGCGACGGCAAGCCCAAGAAAATTGCATCCGAAAAGATAAATGCAAAATCGGGTAAAACCGTTGTGAATTTCAGCCACGTTGAAGAAAATGCAAAGCTCTGGTCTGCGGAAGAACCCAACCTTTACAAGCTTGTGCTGACTCTTAAAAGCGGCAGAAAGGCGCTCAGCTCAAAGTGCATCCGCATCGGCTTCCGCAAGGTTGAAATCGATGGCAATGTTCTTAAAATAAACGGCAAAAGAGTTATTATAAAAGGTGTTAACCGCCACGATTTTGACCCCGACAACGGCTGGAATGTTCCAACCGAAAGATATTATCAGGACCTTCATCTTATGAAGCGTGCCAACATAAATGCTATCCGCACAAGCCACTATCCCGACGCAGAATTTTTCTATGAGCTTTGCGACGAGCTTGGCTTCTATGTAATGGACGAAGCGGATGTCGAAAGCCACGGCGTACGCCGTAAAAACTGCCCGGGCGACAACCTTGAATTCCGTGAAGCCGTTGAGGACAGAGCCGAAAGAATGGTGCTCCGTGACAGAAGCCACGCCTGTGTATGCTTCTGGTCATTGGGCAACGAGGCAGGCGACGGCGAAAACTTTGTTCACGAAAAGAACGCAATCCTTGCTCTTGATAAATCAAGACCCATTCACTATGAGGGCGATTTTGACTTCAAAAAGAGCGATTTCATCAGCCGTATGTACCCCGTTGAGTATGTTGTTGAGGCTATGCGCAATCAGCAGGAGCTTAAAATCAGCCCCTATGAAAACATTGCAAATGTCCTTGCCGCAGACAACAAGCCCATCCCTGCCGAAATTTACAAAACCCATCCCGTAATCTACTGTGAATATGCTCACGCAATGGAAAACAGCCTGGGTAACTTCAAGGAATACGTTGACGATTTTGAAAAATATGAGCATATGTGCGGCGGATTTATCTGGGACTATGTTGACCAGTCCATCCGCAAGGTAGAGGACGGCGTTGAAAAATGGCTTTACGGCGGCGACTTTGGCGAAGGCGCATCAAGCTATTATTTCTGTGCAAACGGCATTATCACTGCCGACAGAATGCCCCAGCCCTCATACTATGAGGTTAAAAAGGTTTATTCGAGCCTTGATGTTGTTGACAGCGATTGCAAAAACGGCAAAATTATTATCAGAAACAAAAATCTTTTCATCACAACCGAAAACTACGATATCCGCTGGAGCCTTACCGTTGACGGCAACGAAGTCAAGGGCGGCGTAATTGATAATCTTGTTATTGCTCCCCTTACCAATGAGGAAGTACAGCTTCCTGTCAGACTTTCGGATTATGCCGAGGGTGAAGTAATTCTCACGGTATCGTTTATTCTCAATAAGGATATGCCTTGGGCTCAGGCAGGTTTTGAGCAGAATTTCTGCCAGCTTATTCTCCGCGAATGTGCTGCCGCAAAGCGCAAACCTGCAAAGGGCAACCTTAAATATCTTAAAACAGGCAATAATGTTAACATAGTCGGTCAGGGCTTTACCGCAAAAATCACCGCAGGTGCTCTTTCGTCGCTTGTTTATGACGGCAACGAGATTATCGAAAGCGGCTCACCTCTGCGCCCCGACTTTTTCAGAGCCCTTACCGATAACGACAGAGAATATCTTAACTTTGTACCTCCTCTCACGGGCATTCATCCCCTCTATCAGTGGAAGCGTACTACCGCACAGACCGTTGCACGCTCGGTGAAGGCTCAGTCAACTCCTTCGGGCGTTGAAGTAACCGTAAAATGGAATGCACCCTTTGTTTCGGGTGTTTCTACAACCTATCTTTTCTCACCCGACGGCGACGTTACCGTAAAGCACAGCGCAACGGGTCTGCTTCTGCCTATGCTTAAAGTGGGTATGAGAATGGGTATCAAGAGCACTCTTGACAACGCCGAATGGTACGGCAGAGGTCCTCACGAATCATATCTTGACAGAAAAACAGGTGCAAGAATCGCAAAGCACGAAATGAGCGTTGCAGAGCTTGAACACAGATATATGCGTCCTCAGGAAAACGGCCACAGAACCGACGTAAGAAGCCTGAGCATTACCGATAATTCGGGCTTCGGAATCAAGATTGACGCAATGGATATCCCCTTCGGCTTCAATCTGGGCTACTATAACCCCGAAAAGCTTGACAAGGCAAAGCATCTTTATGAGCTTGTGAAGGATAACCACATTACCTTCTGCATTGACGGTGCAATGAGAGGCGTAGGCGGCGATATGCCCGGCTGTGCACATCTTCACAAGGAATACAGACTCAACAGCCACAAGAAAATTCAGTTTGAATTCAGGATTTCCAAGAAGTGATTATATGACAAAAACCAATGCAATGCGCCTGCTTGAAGCAGCAAAAATCCCCTTCGAAATTATGGAATATGAGGTTGACGAAAGTGACCTTTCGGGGGTAAGCACTGCAAGAAAAACGGGCAAAGACCCGTCGCAGATATTCAAAACCCTTGTTTTCAGCGGCGAAAAGCAGGGCTACGGCGTATGTTGTATCCCTGCCTGCGAGGAGCTTGACCTGAAAAAGACCGCAAAAGCCTTCGGCGAAAAAAAGGTGGAAATGCTTCACGTCAAGGATTTGCTGAAAGTTACAGGTTACATCAGAGGCGGATGCTCACCCGTTGGAATGAAAAAACCGTTTCCCACGGTAATTGATGAAACAGCCGCCCTCTTTGATAAAATTTATGTCAGTGCAGGTGTCCGCGGCATTATGCTGGGCATTGAGCCCGGCGCCCTTGCGGAATATGTAAACGCAAAGCTTCTTGATGTCACGGTTACGGAGTAAAAAAACGGATTGCAGAGAAATCAATCTTTGCAATCCGTTTTTCATGTTATTTAATCAAAATCTTTTCTTTTGCCTTGCTCTCTGCACTTTTTAAAACTTTATTCAAAATTCTTTCCGTGGATTTTCCGTCGCAGGCACACATATAGTCCTGCCTGAATCGGCGGATTTTTTCTTTATCAAAATCCGTTTCAAGCCGCCTTACTTCCGAAATTATTTCATCCGTGTTCACAACGATTTCGCCCGGCACAAAGCCTTCGTAGCCGAAATAAAAGCTGCGTGCATCCTCATATTCCGCCAAATCATAGGCAAAGAATATCATGGGTCTTTCAAGCAGCGCATATTCAAAAATAAGGGATGAATAATCGGTTATGACAATATCTGCGGCGCAGAGTGCGGTTTCAATGGCAACATCCTTTGAAATATCGAAGGCAAAGCTGCTGCCCTCAATGCTGAATTTATCTGCCGTCAGGGGATGCTGTTTTATAAGAAGAACATAATCATTCCCCAGCTTTTCGCTCATCTTTTCAACATCCAGCATATTCTTTATGTAGGATTTTCCCACGGAATCCCCTCGGAATGTGGGTGCATAAAGTATTATTTTTCTGCCCTCAATCTGAGGAATTTTTTCATTTATCAGGTTACGTCTTTTCTTTATGAAATCGGGGTCAAAATAGATATCCGTTCTCGGTGCACCGAGAGGCATAACAACTTTTTCACTGCATCCGAATGCCTCAGCATAGGCAAAGCTGACCTTCGGCGAAGAAACGCAAACATGGGTATAGGTATTGTGAATGGGGAATCTGTCAAGCTCCTTTTTGCTTGCACCCCACTTTTTTTCGGCAGTGGAATAACCCCATTTTTTGAATGCACCGCAACCGTGCCACAGCTGAACAACGCTTTGCCCTTCACGGGGCTTGCAGGCAAACGCAGGGAAAAAATAATCAGTCAGAAACAATGCCTTTGCCGTTGCATATTCTTTGAAAAACTCCTTGCCGTAAAACCATTTTTTCAGCTCGTTTATAAAAGGATTCCTGCTTTGCAGAGCTTCCTCCGCCTTACTGATAACAACGCATTTATACCCTCTTTTTTCAAGCTCTGCCTTTACGCATCTCAGGTTATCCGGCATTTCCTTATATAAATGCGAATATGCAAGCACAGCCTTTTTTTCGTCAACGGGCTTGCGTGAATACTTTTTATAATAATGAGGCCACATCTTATGATAAAGGAAACCGCGTCTTAAAGAACTTGAAACTGCGATAATCTTCTTTATTATCTTAATTAAAAATGCTTTCATTGAAGTTTTTCACCCGATTATTTATTTTTTGACATTTTACCACAAAATCCGCACCATTTCAATATTGACACCCGACTCAAAAAAGCGTATTCTTGAAATATCACCGAAAAGGAGTGTTATTATGTCTGATTTATACAGCTCAATCTGCATTTCAAGCGTAAAATCAACCGCATTGAAGCTTGCAGGTATTGAAATACCCGAAAACATCGAAAAAACCAATGCTGTTGTTGCCGCACTTGCAGAAAAAAAGCTTGGCTCAAAGCCTGTTGACAGAGTGGTTATCTATAATCCCGATGCGGTTGCACTGTGGGTTTATCAGAAATACACCCATATGTTTACAAAGGCGGCACTTTGCTCCGACCTTGCACTGCCCATGCTTTCCGTTATGCCCAGCGTTACACCCGTTTGCTTTGCTTCAATGTATTCGGGAGTTATGCCCGATATTCACGGCATTAAAAAATACGAAAAACCTGTGCTGACGGTTAACACGATTTTTGACAGCTACATAAAAGCAGGCAAAAAAGCGGCAATCGTTTCTACTGTAAGGGACAGCATTTCAATGATTTTCCTTGAAAGAGAAATGGATTATTTTATTTATGACACTCCCGAAGAGGTCAACGAAAAGGCACTTGAACTTATCGATGAAGATAATTACGACCTTATCGTTATCTACAACGGCAATTATGACGGCACTATGCATAAGCACGGCCCCGAAGCGGAAGCCTCACTGAAGGCACTTGAAATGAACATTGATTTTTATGCCGGACTTGTTGAAAAAATCAAAACTCAGTGGAAAAATCACAGCGTATTCTACGGCTTCTGCCCCGACCACGGCTGCCACGAAATAGACGGCGAATGCGGTTCACACGGCCTTGATATGCAGGAGGATATGAACGTTATCCACTTTTACGGAATCAAAGAATAAAAAAATGAGCTGTCTTTTCGGACAGCTCATAATTTTTTTATACAAGGTCTACGCTGTGGTCGTAGACGGGGTACCATTTTGATGAACCGAAGTTTCTCGCTCTGAAAAGAACCTCGTCCTCATAAACTTCCATCTGGAAGCCCATGCCGCCCCAGGGCACACCGTAGCGGTTAACTATCATATATGTAGGAAGGTTGATGTAGTTAACGCCGTTGTGTGTTTCAACGCAGGAAAATCCGAATGCATTTTCAACAAGAGGTCCGTTGATGCCTGTATGAACATGACCGCTGATGAAGAAAACATTTTCATATTTTTCAAGAACCGTTCTGACTGCGTCGCTGTTGTCATCAAGTCCGCCGTCGGGATAAATAATATCCTGACCGTTAACACCTTCAACGGGAACATGGCATACAACAAACATAGGCAGGTCTCTGTCGGCAGCCTCGGCAAGTGAATCGTCAAGGAACTGAATCTGCTCGGGTGTCATATCGGGGCAGTCCCAGGTATCGTCGCCGTCGTCACAAAGAACAACAAATCTGTAACCATTCACATCGGTTTTATAGTATGCCTTCTCAATCTGCTCGCCCGTGGGGTTAAGCTCATTGAAGGTTTTGATGAAGAACTGTCTTGCCTCTTCCTGAGTGATATCCTCAACGTGGCCTACATCGTGATTACCCATTGCGATAACCCAGCTTTCGGCACAGTCACTTTCGTCAATTATATTGAAAAAGCTTGCCATTGAGGCACTGTCACCGTAGTTTGTAAGGTCGCCGGGAACAATAAGTGCATCAATTGTATCCTTTGAGCGTTCAAGGTCGTTAAGACCGTTTGCCCATACCCATTCACCTATCGGCCAATCAACATCAATATGAATATCGGACATAATTGATGCGTTCAGAAGGCAGTTTTCTCTTTCTGTTGCAAGCTCCAGAATATCAAAGCTTTTAAGAAATTCGCTCGATGGGAAAACCGTAAGCAAAAGTGAAATGATAAGCGAAATTGTTTGTTTTATCACAAGCCACATAGTTAAATTTCCTTTCTTTTACTCTTTGAACTCAAATTCCTCAATCATATCGCACACAGCCATATCTGTATCGATATAAACTCTTGTACCCAGTGCCGCATAGAATTCGTCGTTATCTCTGTCGCAGAGCATGGCATAATTTTTTCCTATATTTTCTTCAACATCTCTGTTTTTACGCACGGAAAGATAATAGAAGGTATAGGAAGATCCGTCTGAAATATTCTCAAAAAGCCCCTGATGAAGCTTTGAAATTTTAGAATACATTGCGTTGATTGCCTGAGATGCAAGCATCTGATGAGGCAGATATTTATGCAGTGAAATCTGTGCGGAAAATACCATAAGCGCTCTAAGAAGTCTTACTTCGTTTGTATTGAGCCTTGCCGCATCCTTGGGGCAGACAACCTCGGGCGAAAGGTCAGCAAGCTTTTCGCCAAGTTTTTTTGCCTTTTCCATATTGCCGTTACTGCGGTAGGTATCCATCAGCAGTGCAAGCTCTGCAAGGTCTGCACCTGCGCCTTCTTTTTTCGACGGATGAAAAATTTTAATATCATCATCGTTGTGCTTCATTTTTATTTCTCCATTGCTGCTTTCTTTTTCTTCATTTTGGTCTTGTAACTCATAAGAGCCTTTACATCAGCATCGGGAGTCAGGCAATCGCCTATGCTGACTTTGTTTTTTGAATACATACCCTTGAACTCAGTGCCGCCGAGAGCAAGCAGTGCCTTATCCTTTGCAAACTTTTTAAGCATTTCGGTCTGCTCGGGAGTATTTTCGGGATGATAAACCTCAATTCCGTCAAGAATACCCTTTTCGGTCAGCTCTTCCATAAGCTCAAAGCAGTTGCTTACTGCAGGATGTGCAAGCACGGCAACACCGCCTGCCTCGTGAATTGCTTCAATAACCTCAGCTGCATCGGGGTATGTAACCTTAACAAGCACATTTTCGGGGCTTTCGGGTGAGAAAAGCTCATTGTAAAGCTCGCCGTAAATTCTGTCGGTAAGACCGCACTCGAAAAGGGCGTGCATAATATGCTGCTCAAAAACTGCCGTTGCACCTGTTGCACATTTAAGCACAAGCTCGGGTGTAATGGGATATTTATGAGCAATTTTAAGAGTCATAAGCTGACTTGCCTTTTTACGCTGAACAATATTTCTGTGGCAAAGACCTTCAAGTCTGTCGGGGCTGTCACTCAGGTAGCAAAGAATTTCAACATTATTCCCTCTTTTGGTATCTGTTGCAGATAATTCAACACCGGGGATAACGGTTATACCTCTTCTTTCGCCGATAATTTTACCTCTGACGGTGCCTGCCTGACAGTCACGGTCAGTAATAGCGATAGTTGTTATTCCTCTTTTCTGAGCAAGCACAATAAGGTCATCAATACCCAATGAACTGTCTGATAATTTTGTGTGACAATGCAAATCTGCCGGCATAACTATTACCTCTCTCTGAAAAAACGCACAATGTCCGAATATACTATAATTATACAACAATAAAAATTTTTCTGCAAGTATTTTTTGACAGATAAGCCCTTATTTGTTCAATAAAATCTTAATTTTCCAATGTGCTATTTTAATTTTAAAATTTATGTGATATAATAATTTTATTATGGAGAAAAGGAGGGGTTTTATGAAAAAAATTGCCGTTGGTCTCAGCGGAGGAGTTGACAGCAGTGCTGCTGCACACATACTTCTCGAGCAGGGTTTTGATGTTATGGGCGTTATTCTGCGTCTTAAACCCGAAAATGCCGCCGATGCGGATATTTCCGATGCGCAGCGCATTGCGGATAAGCTGGGAATTGAGCTTCGTGTTGTTGACCGCAGAGAAATCTTTAAAAAATCGGTAATTGACCCCTTTGTTTCGGAATATATTTCGGCACGCACACCCAACCCATGCGTTGAATGTAATTATGCAATAAAATTCGGTGTAATGCTTGATTATGCATTGGAAAACGGATGTGACGGAATTGCAACGGGCCATTATGCAAAAATCGAAAAAACAGACAGCAGATATCTTTTAAAACGCAGCGATTCTGCGAAAGACCAGAGCTATTTTCTTTATAAACTCAATCAGTTTCAGCTTTCACATTCAATTTTTCCGCTTGACGGGCTTGAAAAGGATTTTATACGAAAAAAGGCAGAAGAAGCGGGAATTCACGTTGCGGAAAAGCGTGACAGTCAGGAAATCTGCTTTGTTCCCGATGATGATTACATTGCCTATCTTACATCGCTGGGTATAACTTCGCCTGAGGGCAATTTTATTGATAAATCGGGCAACATTCTGTGCAGACATAACGGAATCATAAATTATACAATCGGTCAGAGAAAAGGTCTGGGTGCATTCGGAAAGCCCATGTTTGTTACCTCAATTTCTGCGGAAAATAACACAGTAACTATCGGAGAAAACGGCAGTCAGTATAACATCGGTCTTGTTGCGGATAATCTTAATTTCATTGCATTTGAAAAGCTTGAAAATCCTATACGCTGTGATGTTAAAATCCGTTTCAGGGCAAAGGAACAGCCTGCAACGGTTACACCAAATGCAGACGGAACGGTAACGGTTATTTTTGACGAGCCTCAACGCTCGGTAACTCCCGGCCAGAGTGCGGTTTTCTATGACGGGAACACTGTCATTGGCGGCGGAAGGATAATTGAACAGTTATAAAGAAAACCGCCTTTACGGGCGGTTTTTGTTATACATTATTAAGGCTGTCAACATAATTTGTTCTTTTCAGCAGAGTTGTTGATGAAATCTGAGATATATAAACCTTATCCTCTCCGTTTTTGTTTCTGCAAACTATAAAAGATTTTGGTAAGTCATAGCATATATTTTCAACAATTCCTGCTTTTTCAGCCTTTGCAAGATAATTTCTTGTACTTTTTGAAACGGTGGTTGTATCAAGGTCAAAAATTCCTATGATTTCATCAAAGGTTATAACCTTATCCATACCGAGATGCAGATACATAGTCTACTCCATTTCTTTTATTTTTCCGTCAGATACCTCAAATGCTTTGCCTTTTTTTGAGCGAAGGAGAGTTGACGGGTCGCAGCAGGTAATAAAAACCTGCCAGTTATCAAGATAATTGAGAATAAAAGTCTGCCTGCCTTCGTCAAGCTCACTCATAACATCATCAAGCAGCACAACAGGACATTCACCTGTTATTTTTTCAATAATAGAGGCTTCACCCAATTTCAGTGCAAGTGCACATGACCTTTGCTGACCCTGAGAACCGAAAACCCTTGCATCTCTGCCGTTAAGATTCAGCACAAGGTCGTGAGTATGAGGACCTGCGTTTGTATAAAGCCTTTTTACATCAGCCTCACGGGATTTTTCTATTTCGGCAACAAGTCTTTCTTTTATTTCTTCTTCACTTATGTTTTCTTTTGAAAAATCATAGTAAAATGAGAATTCTTCTCTGCCCGAGCTTATACCTTTATATATCTCAGCAGAAATTTCTGAAAGCATTTCAATATAATCAAGGCGGTATTTTATAATTTTTGCACCTAAATTTGCAAGCTCCGTATCCCAGGGCATAAAATAATCGGTTTCAAAGCTTCTTTCGCCGAATTTTTTCAGCAGTGCGTTTCTCTGGTCAAGCACACGGAGATATCTTGACATAATCACCGCATAATTTGGCTTTATAAGGCTCAGCGCAATATCAAGCATCTTTCTTCTTTCACCCGGTCCGTCCTGGACAAGACCGAGAGTTGACGGTGAAAAAACAACGGCAAAATATTTGCCCATCATTACTCTGGGGGATTCTTCCCTGACGCCGTTAAGAATAATTTCCTTGCGCTTATTTATTTTCATAACCGCATTTTGTTCACGCTGATGTGAATAAAAATTATTTTCAATTTCAGCCTCTGCCTTGCCCTGCTCAATAAGCTGGGCATTTTTTCTTGCCCTGAAGCTGTAAAATCCCGTCAGAAGCCATATGCTTTCAATAATATTTGTCTTTCCCTGACCGTTTTCACCGTAAATAACATTCATTTCGGCATGAGGTTCAAAGGAAATTTCTTCAAGATTTCTGAAATTTCTGGCGGAATGATATTTAATTATCATATTTTCCGCCGCCTTTCAGAATTATTCTACATTATAGATTACGTTTTCAAATTCGGCACAGTCTCCGCTTCTGAGTTTTTTTCCTCTCTGAGTACAGATTTCGCCGTTGACTCTGACTTCGCCTTCCTGAATAACGATTTTTGCGTGACCGCCTGTCTGCACGGCATCGCACATTTTCAGAAATGCATCAAGTCTTATAAAATCAGTGTCAATTTTTTTATTTATCTGCTTTTTCGGAGCAACTTTAACTTTAATCTTCATTTTTCAGCCTCACGGGAAGAATTAAGAATATGAATTCATCACCCTGCTTGGGTACGATAAGGATGGGAGCAACAGCACCGTTAAGCATAATTCTTACTTCATCGGTGTCGCAGACCCTGAGAGCTTCAATCATATACTTATTGTTGAAGCCTACCGTGCAGCTTTCGCCTTCAATCTGAGCAGAAATCTTATCGTTTGCAGTACCAAGTGATGTGATGCTTGAAATTTTGATAAGATTATCCTCAAACACACACTTAACGGGGCTCTTGATTTTATCTGTGATAATAAGGGATGTTCTGTCAATACTTTCAATAAAGCTCTTTGTATTGACATTAATTACTGTTTTGGTTGATGAGGGAATAGCTGCTTTATAGTTAAGGAATTCGCCGTCAAGCAGGCGGGAAATAATCTGATAGCCGCAAAGCTCAAAAATGATGTGTCTTTTACCTACGCTTATTGTAACGGTTTCGTCACCGTCTTTCATAAGCTTTACAACTTCCGAAAGAGTCTTTGCGGGAACAACAAATGAAAGAGCTTCACCGCTGTAATTGATATTTTCATTTCTTATTGCAAGTCGCACGCCGTCAACCGCAATAAGTCGGATATGATTTTCTTCAATTTCAAACTTGACACCGGTATGAACAATTTTACTGTCCTTAACGGAAACGGAGAAAATTGTTTTTCTTACCATGTCCTTAAGAATTTCCTGGCTTACGGTAACGGGATATCCGCCCGATACCGAAGGAAGGTCGGGATATTCGTCAGCAGAAATTCCGATAAGTGTTGATTCAAACTCACCGCAGGCAATAGCCGCAATATTTCTCTGGTCACTGAAAATACTTACCGTGCTTTCAGGCAGCTTTCTGAGAGTTTCGCTGAACATATGGGCGTTGAGAACAAGCTCGCCTTCTTCTTCAATTTTTGCGGGAATTGAGGTTGTGATACCCATTTCAAGGTCGTAGCCTGTCAGAGTAAGAGTTCCTTCCTTGGCTACCATAAGAATACCTTCGATAGCGGGAATTGCAGTTTTTGATGAAGCCGCTCTCTGAACGTTCTGGCAAGCTTCCGAAAGCTCTGTTGTGTTGCAATAAATTTTCATTTTTGTTCCTCCTTGGGTTTTCCACAAACGGAAAACCTTTCTGATGCCGCGTGCGGCAAAAAAACAAATTTTTTGTTATTTATGTAAGTAAATAATATCTTAATTATAGTAGTAATAGTAGGGGGTGTTGAAATATGGTATAACTTCCGTAACCCTTGAAAATAAAGGAAAGTGATGGAAAATTTATTAACTTTATTTTGTGGACAACCCGGAGTTTTCAACACGGCAAAATATTACAAAGTGCAAAGGTGGAAAACTGAAATGTGAAAAAGTATAAATAAGTGGAAAACTTATACTATTTCAGACGACTTTTTAAAGCTCATTTCTTCCTTCCAGAGCACGGATAAGAGTGAATTCATCCGCATATTCAAGGTCTGCACCAACGGGCACGCCGTATGCAAGACGGCTCACATTAACACCCAGAGGTTTTATAAGCCTTGAGATATACATAGATGTTGCTTCACCTTCAACAGTGGGATTGGTTGCCATAATAATTTCTTTCACCGTATCGTCAGAAAGCCTCAGAAGAAGCTCTTTGATGCATATATCTTCGGGATTTATGTCGTTCATGGGAGAAATTACACCGTGAAGAACGTGGTAAAGACCGTTATATTCGTGGGTGCGTTCAAGTGCAATAACATCTCTCGGGTCTTCAACAACGCAGATTGTCGATTTATCTCTTGAAGGTGACGAACAAACCGAGCATACTTCACCGTCGGTCAGGTTACAGCAAATGCTGCAACGCTTTATTGAGCTTCGTGCACCCAGAATTGTATCCGTAAATTTCTGTGCATCCTCATCGCTCATTGAAAGCACGTGAAAGGCAAGCCTTTGCGCACTTTTTCTGCCTACGGAGGGCAGGCGGGCAAACTGATCAATGAGTTTTTCAAGTGATGGTGTAAAGCCGCTCATCAGAAAAGACCGGGGATTGAAAGGCCGCCTTTGGCTCTTTCCATACCTTTTTCCATTGCTTCGTTAGCCTTGCGGATGCTTTCGTTGAACGCTGAAATAATAAGGTCCTGAAGCATTTCAACATCTTCGGGGTCAACAACCTCGGGCTTAAGGTTAACTGCGGTAACTTCGTGTGCACCGTTGACAATAACTTCAACTGCACCGCCGCCTACGGAAGAGGAAAATTCGGTTTCTTCAACCTCCTGCTGAATTTTCTGCATATTTTCCTGCATTTCCTGAATTTTTTTCATCATATTGCCGCCCTGCTGAGCGCCGCCGGGAATTCTTGCTTTCATTTTTTTATCCTCCGTTATTATTAAAGTTATTAATTTTATTTTTTAAATTTTCCAACGGACTTGTTGCCGTTTTAGGTTTTTCCGTATTTGAAACCGCAATTTTCATTTTTCTGCCAACAACCTCAAAAACTGCTCTTGCAAGCTCTTTTGAATGAGTATCAGTGCAGATAAAATCGAAAAGTGTGGGATTTTCGGATTGAATAACCAATCTGCCGTTTTTTACGGATGCGGTTGAATTTGCCATAATTCCGAAGAGAGGAATATCGTAAATTCTGATTTTATCAAGTACCTCGGGCCACTGCTCAAAATCACCTTCGGGAACATAAATTTCATTTTCTGCCACAGATGCAGTCGGTGCGGGGGGAGGCGGTGCTTCCTCAGGCACGGGAGCTTTGGGTTCAGGCATAGGCTCAGGTTTCGGTTCGGGTTTTGCTTCCTGCTTCGGTGCAGGAGCAGATACCTGAATTTTTCCGCTTGAAAGTGCGGTAAGCTTTTCTTCTATCGCATTGAGTCTGTCTTCAAGAGCAGTTGAAATACCTTCGTCCGATGAAGCTGACGGTGCACACATCTTTATAACCGCGGCTTCAAGCTGAATTTTTTTGTTTGCCGCATTTTTGATATTCTTTGCGGTTTGTTCAAGAACTTCAATGCATGAAAGAATTTTTGAAAGCCTGAGCTGACCTGCTCTTTCTTTTATCTTTTCAAGTTCATCCTTTGAGCATACAATCAGACCTTCGCAGTCATTAACGGTTTTGGCAACCATAAGATTGCGAAAATGAAGAGTAAGCTCTGTGCACAGGCTGTCTATGTCGCAGGAATCGCTGTGAAGCTTTGAAACAAGCTTGAGTGCGCTTGTGAAATCGCCTTTTGCAACATATTCGGAAAATGAGAAAAGATGAATTGTGCCTGCAATACCTGCCGCATCGCTGACAGTATCTTCATCAATATCCGTACCCATTGCAAAGCATCTGTCAAGCAGTGAAAGTGCATCTCTCATACCGCCGTCGGCAATTCGTGCAATAAGGCTTGCGGCGTTGGGGGTAAGGTTTACATTTTCTTTTTCGGAAACATACATAAGCCTTGAAGTAATATCTTCAGGTGCAATTCTTTTGAAATCAAAACGCTGGCATCTTGAAAGAATTGTTGAAGGCAGCTTATGAATTTCTGTTGTTGCAAGTATAAAAATAACATGTGAAGGGGGTTCTTCAAGAGTTTTCAAAAGTGCATTGAAAGCACCGATTGAAAGCATATGAACCTCGTCAATGATATAAACCCTGAATTTTGCGTTTGCAGGTGTGAAATTTGCTTCCTCACGCAAATCTCTGATGTTATCAACACCGTTATTACTTGCGGCGTCGATTTCAATAACATCAAGAATTGAGCCGTTTTCGATTCCGCGGCAGATTTCACATTCGTTACAAGGGTTGCCGTTAACGGGGTCAAGGCAGTTGACTGCCTTTGAAAGAATTTTTGCACAGGTAGTTTTACCCGTACCTCTTGAACCTGTGAAAAGGTATGCGTGGGATATTCTGCCGCTTTCAAGCTGGCTTTGCAGAGTTCTTGTAACATGAGGCTGACCGTAAACATCACTGAAATCCTTGGGTCGCCATTTGCGGTAAAGTGCCTGATACATTCCTTTCACATCCTTTGCATATAAAAACAGAGCATTCCCTTGGTCATATGGCGGTAGGCAGACTGTGGCGCACAAGACTGTCCGCTTAATGCTGCTCGGTTCACCCGCCTGACATGGTTCACGGTGCCCTGTCGCACAGGACCCACACGCCACATGACCAAAAGAAAGCTCTTCTGCCATTATTGTTACCAATACATTATATAATATAATTATAATAATATCAAGTGAAATTTTTATGAAATCCCTTTATTTTAGAAAAAACAGCCCTCTTTTTGCATATATTTTTTAACAAAATCAAACTTTCTGAATAAATTGATAATAAATAACCCACACGGAGGTATGAGAAATGAATGAGGCTTATTTTCTCGGTTCAAGCGGCAAAAACGGATTTTTTTCCTGCTTCAATCAGCTTACTCCCAAAATAGAAGGACAGTATACCTACATTATAAAAGGAGGTCCCGGTACGGGAAAATCTTCGCTTATGAGGAAAATTGCGGAGGAAATGGAAAAAAAGGATATTGAATGTGAAAGAATTTTTTGTTCTTCAGACCCCGACTCACTTGACGGAATAATTTTTCCGTCATTGAGGGTAAGCGTTTGTGACGGTACGTCGCCGCACACTCTTGACCCGGATTATCCGGGCGCAACAGGTGAAATAATAAATCTTGGTGATTGCTGGGATAAAGATATTCTTTTTGAAAATAAAGAAAAAATAATTGAGCTGACGGATAAAAACAAAGCCTGCCACAAACGAAGCAGGCGGTTTATTGAATCTGCATTTTCAATCTTTGGCGACGGTGAAAAAATCTGCCGTGACAGCCTTGATGAAGAAAGGCTGATGCGTTATGCATCAAGGGTTGCGGGCCGTCATTTCAAAAAACCTTCGGGAAGAATAGGCACCGAAAAAATAAGACTTCTTGACGCAATCACACCTAAGGGCTACCTGTTTTTAAGTGACACCGTGAATTCACTATGCGACATGAAAATTGTGTTTGAGGATGATTTCGGAATTGCCGCATCAAAGCTGATTTCAGAAATCCGTACCTATGCCCTTGCAAGCGGATTTTCGGTTATTTCAAGCCCCTGCATCGGCAGAGAAAAGGCAATCAGACATATAATAATTAAAGAACTGTCTCTGGGTTTCTTTACGGCGGATAAGCTTTGCAGTCTTAATATTCTGCCCGATAAAACCGTTAATTTAAAGCGGTTTTACTCTCTCTCTGAATTATCCGCTCATAAATCAAGAATGACTTTTGCAAAAAAAGCGGCAAATGAGCTTTTGCACGAGGCGATTTGCGCTTTGAAAATGGCAAAGGATATTCACGATGATCTTGAAAAATGCTATGTTGAAGCTATGGATTATGAAAAAATAAACCGTATTGCCGCCGCACTGACGGAGAGAATATGGCAAAGTGAATGGTGGAGCGAGGAATAATTTTTAATGCGGAATTCGCAATTCGTAATGCGTAATTAATGATTGTAAAACCCGTTATGAGAAATGAACTCATAGCGGGTTTTTTGTTAATCACCAAGAAATATCTGTGCCCAGCAAAGCTTTCCGTCGGGGTCGGGGTCAGGTGCAACACCGATTCCGATTTCTGAAAAATCAGAGTCAAGAATATTCTTTAAATGTGTTTCGGAATTTTTCCAGGCCTCGCATACATCGGCGGCGGTTTCGTAGCCCCAACCGATGTTTTCGCCTGCATATCCTTCTTCAATGCCTGCATCTTTAAGAATTGTGAAGCAGGATTTTCCGTTGGGTCTGCGGTGGGAATGATTGCCCGACCAGGCAATTTCTTCTGCCCTTGCACAGGCAATTTCCGTCAGTTTATTGCTGAGTATGAGGGGATTTATACCGTTTTTTTCACGGTATCCGTTGATAATTGAAAGCACAACATCAATGGCATCGGAATAAATATCCATATTCTCCGTAGCGGCGGGCAGAAGGTCATCAAGGCTTGCATTATAAAAATATCTGTTGTAATATTCGGATATTTCCTGCTTTACGATAACTCCCGTGCCGTCGGTAAGGGTATCAATATAGCTTGTCACGCTTCTTCTGCGAAAAACGCCGTATCTCAAATCTTCTCTGAAGGCTTTTTCAACCTTTTTATAATAATCGAGTTTGCTTTCATCAAAGAGAGGGAGAGTTGTTGAAGGTACGGTTGTTGAGGGTTTTGTTGTTGTAACCGCCATTGTTGTTGTGATAATTTCGGTTACCTTTTCGGTAACCGTTGTTGTTTGGGTTGGAGCTTCGGTTGTGGTAACGGCACTTGTTGTTGTGGGTTTTGCCGCCGTTGCAATCACCGCCGAAGAGGTTTCCACAGGCGGAATTTCAACCTTTTTTACGTCTGCACACGATGTTACGGCTGAAATCATAAGCACGGCAAGAGCTGCCGATACAATTCTTTTTTTCATTTTATTTTCATCCTATTCCGCAAGGTCAAAGCTGAGAATTGCAGTGAATCTTTCTTCTTTTGCAGAAATTTCAAGAGTTCCTCCCTGAAGCTCTGCAAGGCTTTTGGCGATTGAAAGACCGAGTCCGTTGCCTTCGGTGTGTCTTGAGCTGTCGCCTCTGACAAAGCGTTCGAGCAGCTCATCGCCTTCAATGTTGATGGGCTTTTTTGAAATATTTGAAACATATACAAAGGCTTTTTTCTCCGATGTTTCAAGCTTTATTTCAAGGTCGGTGCCCGGTGCACCGTATTTGCAGGCGTTGTTGAAAAGGTTTGAGAAAATTCTCCATAGCCATTCGCCGTCGCCCATAATGTAAACATCGTCATCAGGCATAAATACTCTGGGCAGAATTTCGTTTTCTTCAAGTTTCAACGCAAAGCCGTCAAGAGTCTGGTCAATAACAATATTCAGGCTTGTTTTTTCGATTTTAACTTCAACATTGCCCGAGGTAATCTGTGATACCTCAACAAGGTTGTTTGCAAGAACCGAAAGCTTTTCCGTATGTTTTGCAACAACGGCAAGATATTCTTTTCTCTGATCATCGGTCAGATTATCACTCTGCAAAAATTCAATGTAGCTTTTGATTGTTGTAAGGGGAGTTTTGATATCGTGGGAAACATTGGTTATCAGCTCATTACGGAGCTTTTCGCTTTTCAGCTCCTGGTCAACGGCTTTATGAATTTCTTTCTTTATCTGGTCAAGGTTTTTACCGTGGGCACGGATACTTGAAATAGTCAGCTTTTTGGTGATTTCATCGCCGAGAACACCTTGGGCAAGGCGCTGACCTTCCTCTTTTACGTAATAAAGATTTATGGCAATCATTGAGAAAACGGGAATTACGATAAGCCTTGTTATGCCCCATATAATAATAAACATAAGCATTACCGAGCGGGGCTGAGCCGATTTATCAAGGATGCCGAAATAGGTAAGTGCGATAAGAATTGCAGCTTCCGAAAGGAAGAAAATGATAATACCTCCGATAAGCTTTCTGAAAGGAGATATATCGTTTACTTTTCGTCTTAAAGTTCTGGGAGTCTTGCGTTTGAATTTGCGGTAAATCATATAAATGATGGTGTTTTTATAGATTTTACCCATTTTTACTCTGACGGAAAGGGTTGTAAGGTAAGTCTGGATAACGAGAATTGCCGCAACGCAGGTGATCATAACAACAACGTTGTTGAGAACCATTTCAACGTCTGCCGCCGTGGTCAGGCTTATGATTACCCAGGCAACCATAAACAGCATTCCCAGCATAACCGTACAGAAATCCAGAGGAAGCCGGTCAATAATACCGGGTACGATTTCGCCTGTTTCCGCATCAACCTCGCCTGCATTTATTGTGAGCAGACAAAGAAAAATAACTATAAGAAGTATACAGAAAAACAATACGGCAAAAAGCACGTATTTCAGGGAGTTTGCCGCAGTAATCCAGCGGAAGGCGTGGGTATATTTATCGGAAGCCTGCTGGTCGTCTTCTGCGATAATGGCGTACGAAAGTCTGACGGGAATAACCGTACCGCTGCTATCGGTTGTGATGTAATCCGTACTGCCGGTGTAGTTTGTTGTTTTTTTCAGCTCATCAAAGGGTATATCGCCCTTTGCCGTACTGTCTAAAAGAGTATGGTTCGTTGCGATATCCTTGATTACAAAAACAAAGTTTGAGTTTTCCCGTGAAAACTTTTCTTCATAATACTTGATTCTGTAAGGGTCTTTGTTTTCGTGAACACAGTTGAAATAGTCGATTGCCTGCTCGGAGTCACTCATAGAATAAATCTGTACCGCAACGCTTCGTGCCGTGTTGCCGTAGTCGTTGGGCTCATAGAAATTATATTCAAAAAGATAGTTCATACCCAGAATACAGCCAACCGCAACAACCGTAAGAATAATAAGAAGAATTATTGACGAGGTGCGGTCTGATTCGGAACGCATTTGTCCGTTTTTCACGTATCATCTCTCCTTGAAATCTTTTCGGGGACCTTTTTGCTTACCATTTTATATCCGTGACCCCAGCTTGCAATAAGAAGTTCGGGATTTGCAGGGTCAATTTCAATTTTTTCGCGAAGGTGGCGGATATGAACGGTAACCGTATTTTCCGCACCCAGAGGGTCATCGCCCCACACAAGGCGGTAAATCTGCTTGGGCGGAAAAACTTTATCCGTATTTTCCATAAAGAATTTAAGGAGCATCATTTCAGTGGGAGTAAGATTGACGCACTCACCGTTTACGGTAACGGATTTTGCCGCAACATCAAGCTCAATTCCGCCGTTTCGGAGAATATCCGATTTGGGCTGTGCATCTGCCGAGCCTCCGAAACGAACATATCTGCGAATCTGCGACTTGACTCTTGCAATAACCTCAACATGGTTGAAAGGCTTTGTGATATAATCATCCGCGCCAAGGTTAAGGCCCATAATTTTATCCGTATCCTGGCTTTTTGCGGTCAGCAGAATAACGGGTATGTTGTTTCCGTCTTCACGCAGACGGGCGAGGGCGCGAAGACCGTCCATAACGGGCATCATAATATCCATAAGCAGCAGGTGAATATTCTGTTTTTTGATTATTTCAAGTGCCTGACTGCCGTTTTCGGCTTCAATGATGTTATAGTCATCACTGCCTGCAAGATAAATTTTAAGAGCAGAACGGATATCAGCCTCGTCATCGCAAATGAGAATGTTATACATAAATTTACCTCCCGTCCGGTTAGTTATAATCATTATAACATCTGACGGAGCTTTTTTCAATCGGTTTGTATAAAACAAAAACCGCTTACGGAGAAGCGGTTAGTCAGAGTTTTGTTTGGTTGTATTTATCGATGAAATGAGCATACGGCGAATTGAGCCACAGTCATTACGCAGGGACTTATAACAGTCGTCTGAAATGTAACCTGTTCTGTTCAGCAGTTCAAGCCAGTATTCTGATTCATAGCACTCTTTCAAAGCAATCTGCATTTTTGCAATAAAGTCAGCCTTACTGTGGGCATATTTGGATTCGTGAATGTTTGCACCGATTGATGTTCCGGAACGGATAAGTTGATTTGTTAATACAGATTCTTTTTTCTCTTCTTTTATTTTGCGGCAAAGGATAACAATATTAACAGCAAAGTCTTTTGCTTTATTTAACATAATACTTTCTGCCATAAAATATCTCCTTAGCTGAATTGCCGCTTATGTGGCAGCGATATTACTTCGTAGCTGAATTTTTGCTTTGCAAAAGCGAAATTATATTCGTGCTCAGCTGTCTGAGGACAATTTAGCTTGCAAAGCAAATTCAGCTGATGAAATCAATTTAACTCGCTGTAAGGCGAATATAGCTAAAAAACCTTTGTCCGAAGACAAAGGTTTTTTTCATGGAGCGGATGACGAGGCTCGAACTCGCTACCTCCACCTTGGCAAGGTGGCGCTCTACCAGATGAGCTACATCCGCAACTGCAAGAGAGATTATAGCAAAGACAAACGTAATTGTCAAGCCTAAAATTAATATTTTTCAGAAATTTTCAAAAATATTATTTTCCCAATAAAAGGGAATATGCACACCCAAAAATATAATTTTTATGGGAGTTATTCTACTTTTACCACACGTTATTAACTTTTTTAACGAAAAACCGCCCGATTAAGCATCGGACGGTTGATATTTTTATTCGAGTGCAGAGAGAATATTTGCTATTCTTGCAAGGTCGTCTTTGTCGAAAAATGCGATTTCAAGGGTACCGCCTTCTTTTCCGTTTTTGGTGATAACCTTTGCTTTTCTGCCAAGGCTGTTGTTGAGTGAAAGCTCAACCTCATCGAAAAAGCTGTTTCTTGAAGGTGCTTTTTTCTTCTCTTTTTTCTCGGCGGAAAGTGACTTCACAAGCTTTTCGGTTGCTCTTACGGAGAGTGCCTTTGCAACAACAAATTCCGCTGTAGAAACAATCAGCTTTTCGTCGTTGAGAGAGGCGAGTGCTCTGGCGTGACCTGCAGAAAGCTTGTTTTCACGAACCATATTGAGCACTGCTTCGGGAAGCTTGAGAAGACGGAGTGCGTTTGCAACGGCAGGGCGTGACTTGCCTACACGCTGAGCGGCTTCCTCCTGAGTAAGGTTGAAATCTTTCATAAGGCTTGCAAATCCGAAGGCTTCTTCAACAGGGTTAAGGTCCTCGCGCTGTAAATTTTCAATCAGCGATATAACCGCTGCTTCGGTGTCCGTAAGTTCCTTTATGATAACAGGTACCTGAGTAAGCCCTGCAATGCGGCTTGCTCTCCAGCGTCTTTCACCTGCAACAAGCTGATATCCGCCGCCAAGCATGGGGCGGACAAGCAGGGGCTGAAGTACACCGTGCTGGGCGATTGAATCCGCAAGCTCTGAAAGTGCATCGTCGTCAAACTGCTTTCTTGCCTGTTCTTTATTGGGTTCGATTTCCATAAGACCCAGCTTTACAGGCTGACCTGCGCCGGTTTCTTCAAGTGAGTTATCTAAAAGCAGAGAATCAAGGCCTCTGCCGAGTCCGCTTTTTTTAGGTGCCATATTATTTCTCCTTATCTGCCGTTCAATTTAAGAAATTCATCTGCCAGGTCGTTATAAGCGTGAGCGCCCTTTGAGGATTTGTCATAGTACATAACGGGCTGACCGTAGCTGGGTGCTTCCGAAAGGCGTACGTTTCTGGGGATAACGGTTGAATAAACCTTTTTGGGGAAGCATCGCTTCACTTCCTCTACAACCTGCTGAGTAAGGTTGAGCTGACCGTTATACATGGTCAGAAGAACGCCTTCGATTTCTATGTAGGGATTGTAAAGACGCTTCACCGTACGCACGGTTGAAATAAGCTGTGACAGACCTTCAAGTGCGAAGAATTCACACTGAATGGGAACTATCAGTGTATCTGCGGCACAAAGACCGTTAAGGGTGATGAGTCCCAGAGAGGGGGGACAGTCAAGAAAAATGAAATCAAACTTGTCTTTTACAAGTGTAAGCGAATTTTTAAGCCTTGATTCTCTTTTCTGAGTTTCAACAAGTTCAAGCTCTGCACCTGCAAGGTCCATGCTTGAAGGCATAACAAAAACATTGGCATAGGGCGTTTCAACAATTGCTTCTTCTGCGGGACATCCGCCGATAAGCACGCTGTATGATGATTTTTCAAGTCCTCTTTTGTTAACACCGAGACCGCTTGTGGAGTTACCCTGAGGGTCGATATCAACAAGCAGCACCTTATATCCTTTGCTGCCCAATGCGGCAGTAAGGTTAACGGCAGAGGTTGTTTTACCTACGCCGCCTTTTTGATTGACTATTGCAACGGTTTTTCCCAAAATAATCTCTCCCGAATGTATTGTTAAAGTGAAAAGTTAAGAGTAAAAAGTGAAAAGTTTCGGATAGGCTCCGCCTATGACCGATTATATAAATGGGTAAGGGCGAAGCCCTTCCATAACTATTCACTTTTCATTATTCACTGTTCACTTGTCATAAAGACATATTACATAATGTAATAAGCTTTTATTTAGTATAACATATATATTTTGAAAAGAAAAGACAAAAATTAAATATTGTTTCACGTGAAACAGCAAGAGGGGCAGGAATTAACCTGCCCCTCCCGCTGTGGATGTGGGTGTGAAAGAGAAAGATATGGTAAGAAGTTGTCCGAATTAAGCTGATGTACGCCTTGCCTTTATTACGCAGTTGCCTGTTTTGGGAATACGGACAATATATTCAATATATTCATCCGTTTCACTTTTGGCTGAATCTGCTTCAATTCCTGCTCTGCGCATGGTATCAACGGCATGGTTAAGGGTATTCACAAAAATGCGTACATCCTTGAAAAGCTTGACAGGCGGCTGTCTGCGGCGGCTGTCGTTATTCATAATCTGGTCAATAAGCTTTTCTGATTCTTCAACATTAAGTCTTTTTTCCGATATTATTGAAAGAGCGCGCTGAATTTGGCTGAGGTTATTCATTTTGAGCAAAGCCCTTGCATGGCGCTCCGTCAGATTTTCTTGAACGATTTTGAGCCTGATTTCTTCGGGAAGTCGAAGCAAACGGAGTTTATTTGATACGGTAGGGGGGGCTTTGCCAAGCTTTTTGCATACTTCGTCGCGGCTCATACCGTATTCGTTAATCAGTTTATCTATAGCAACAGCTTCTTCAAAAAAGCTCAGGTCGGTACGCTGTATGTTCTCAATAAGGGCAAAAAGCGCAGATTTACTGTCATTTGCCTCCATTATGATGCAGGGTATACGGGTTATGCCTACAAGCCTTGAAGCCCGAAGCCGCCTTTCGCCTGAAATCAGTTCATACTGACCTTTCTCATTAACTCTTACTGCAATGGGCTGAATTATTCCGTTCTGACGGATGCTTTGCGCAAGCCCTTCAAGCTCATCAAAATCAAACCGTTTACGGGGCTGATTGGGGTTCGGAAATATTTCTTCCTGCGGCACAAGAATTATCTGACCGCCGATTTTATACTTATTGTTTTTCAAACAGTAAATCCCCCCGTTCGGTTTCGTTGACTAAATCATAACACCGAAAGAGGGGATTGTCCAGCATAACCGTTCGCCCGTAAATGAGGCAAACCGACAATTCATATTAAATTTAAAGAGGCTTTTTGGCTATCTGTGCAGAGGGTCTGGGGTATTTGGGCGGAATTTGCGAAATCTTTTTGATAACAACAAGGGTTCTTTCGCCGCCGTCGGAAAGAGAAAAAGATTTTTCCGCAATAATCTTGCCGCCGAGAAGCTTTATGGCGGACTTTGCACCGTCGATTTCTTCCTGTGCCTTTGCACCTTTCATTGCAATAAACAGACCGTTCTGCCTGACAAAAGGCAGGCAGTATTCACAAAGCACATTCAGAGCCGCAACCGCACGGGAACAGACAAAATCAAATTTTTCTCTGTATTCCTTGCTCTGACCTGCTTCTTCGGCCCTTGTATGCAGGGTTGTTGCCATAAGACCCAGCTCATTCACCGTGTTTTCAACATATTTCAGCTTTTTTGCGGTGCTGTCAATCATGGTCAGGTCAAGGTCGGGACGCATAATCAGCAGGGGAATACCGGGGAAGCCTGCACCGGTACCCACATCAAGCACCTTTGCACCTTGGGGCAATTCTGCGGCGGTCAGCACGGATATGCTGTCTGCAAAATGCTTGACGGCAATACCGTCGGGGTCGGTTATGGCAGTTAAATTCATTGTTTTATTCTGCTCGACGAGCAAATCGGAAAGGGTTTCAAATCGGCTTAACTGCTCATCGGTCAGTGAAATTCCGAGTCTTTCCGCATCGGAAATCAGCAGTGAGGAATTATACATTTATTCCGTTCCTTTCAAGGTAAATAAGTAAAACCGAGATATCGGCAGGAGAAACGCCTGAAATTCTTGAAGCCTGACCCACGGTTTCGGGTCGTATTTTGCAAAGCTTTTCAATGGCTTCAAGGCGCAGACCCGTAATCAATTTATAATCAAGATCCTCGGGAAGTCGCTTGACTTCAAGTCGGCGCAGTTCATTTATCTGCATTTGCTGGCGTTTTATATAGCCTTCGTACTTGATGTCAATTTCAACCTGCTCAAAAATATCGTCGGGCAGGTCGGGTCTTGTTGTGTCAAAGGGGGTTAAATCCTTATAGCCTATCTGAGGTCTGCGGAGAAGCTCAATCATTTTAAGACCCTTTTCAAGTGCAGATGTTTCACGTGAAACAAGCATGGCATCAATTTCGGGGGTTTTGGGGATTGAAAGATTGGCAACTCTTTCACGCTCGGCGGCAATAAGTTCAAGCTTATTAAGGAAATCTGAATACCTTTCCTCGCTGATAAGACCTGCTTTATATCCGATTTCGGTAAGTCGGCGGTCTGCGTTATCCTGCCTGAGAATGAGTCGGTATTCGGAGCGTGAGGTCATCATTCTGTAAGGGTCGGAGCAGCCTTTTGTGACAAGGTCATCAATGAGAGTACCGATATATGAGGTTGTGCGGTCAAGAATAACGGGTTCTTTGCCCTGAATTTTAAGTGCGGCGTTCATGCCTGCCACAAGACCCTGAGCCGCAGCTTCTTCATATCCGCTTGAACCGTTGAACTGTCCTGCGCCGTAAAGACCTTCAAAATCCTTGAATTCAAGGGTCTGTCTGAGCGAAAGAGGGTCAACGCAGTCATATTCAATGGCATAGGCGGTGCGGAGAAATTCTGCTTTTTCAAGACCGGGTATACTGCGGACTATTTTAAGCTGAACATCCT
Source organism: Oscillospiraceae bacterium (assembly GCA_015066625.1). Classification (GTDB taxonomy): domain Bacteria; phylum Bacillota; class Clostridia; order Oscillospirales; family Acutalibacteraceae; genus CAG-177. The sequence continues at coordinate 60,755 of SVOC01000008.1, read as the reverse complement.
CGGGGAGAGAGGATGAAAGACCCTGCAAATACATCTCATCCGTATTTGCTCCGCAGGGTTCAACAAATATCTGATGGCGTTCTTTTTCGGAAAAACGCACGATTTTATCTTCAATACTGGGGCAGTATCGGGGACCGACGCCGTCGATTTTGCCTGAATAAAGGGGTGAACGGTGAAGATTTTCAAGAATAATACGCTTGGTTTCTTCGCCGGTATATGTAATATAACAAGGCTCGGTGTTGCAAACCTCAATATCTTTTCTGTATGAAAAATGAGTTATTTTCTCGTCGCCGTACTGAGGCTCAAGGTTTTGGGTATCAACACTGCGGCGGTTGATTCTGGGGGGAGTGCCGGTTTTGAAGCGGCGGGTCATAACGCCAAGGTTTTTAAGTGCCGTTGCAAGCTCAACGGAAGGAAACATTCCGTCGGGACCGCTGTCATATGAAACATCGCCGATAAAAACCTTGCCTGCAAGAAAGGTGCCTGTTGCGATAATAACAGCCTTTACCTTGTGAAGGGCTTCAAGCCGTGTTTTGAGAATCCACTCATCGCCGTCTTTGCGGATATCAATGATTTCAGCTTGACGAAGATAAAGATTTTCCTGCTTTTCCATAACGGATTTCATATAATCGGAATATGCACGGCGGTCAATCTGTGCACGAAGGCTGTGTACGGCAGGACCTTTGCCCAGATTAAGCATTCTGTTTTGCAGGGTGTTAAGGTCGGCGGCAACGCCCATTTCACCGCCGAGAGCATCAATCTCACGGACAAGGTGTCCCTTAGATGTACCGCCGATTGAAGGGTTGCAGGGCATATTGCCTACCCAGTCCAGATTGATTGTAAAAACCGCCGTTTTGCATCCGAGACGTGCGGCAGCAAGACCCGCTTCAATTCCTGCGTGCCCTGCGCCGATAACGGCAATATCAAAATTTTCTGAAATGTATTCCATAATAACACCACTTTAATAATTATGAATTCTTAATACACAATCCGTAATTATTTCTAATTTAGAAAAATGAACCTCTGCTTTGTAGCCGATAGAAATTTTTGAAACGATGCTCAGGTCGTTTTGGTTTGCGTAATCGTCTGTATCCGAAAATCGGCTTTATTATTCCAAAGAAGCATTAAAAACAGGGATTATTATTCTGATAAAGAATAATAATCTTACTTTCCGACGCAGAATCTTGAAAAAACTTCGTCAACAACTGCGGAGGTTGCCTTTTCGCCCGTGAGTTCAAGAAGTGCATCAATTGCGCAGTCGGCACACACATTTACCGCATCAAGAGTCATTCCGCCGTGAATTGCGGCAACGGCATCCTCGATTGAGTTCAGTGCATTCACGCAGCACTGTCTCTGCCTTTCACTGGTAAGGCAGGCGGCGTTGGGATTGAATTCATCCGTGGAGCAGATTTTTGCAACCGCCTTTTCAAGCTCATCTCTGCCTTCGCCCGTTGAGGCGGAAAGCTCAACCACATACTCAAAGGCATCGGAAATAATTTTTCTGTCAGCAGTCAGGGGAAGGTCTGCCTTATTGAGAAGTGCAACGGCTTTTTTGCCCTTACTCTGATTAATAATGTCAAGGTCGTCGTCGGTGAGAGGCTCACTGCCGTCAAAAACCGCAAGCACAAGTTCGGCTCTTTCAAGTCGGCGGCGTGCAAGACTGACACCGATATTTTCAACCACATTTTCCGTTTCTCTTATGCCTGCGGTATCCGCAACACGCATAATGATTTCACCGAGAACGATCTTTTCTTCAACCACATCACGGGTTGTGCCTGCGATGTCGGTAACAATGGAGCGTTCAAAGCCCGTAAGCAGGTTCATCAGCGTGGATTTGCCCACATTGGGCTTGCCGACTATAACGGCGTCAATGCCGTCGGTAACTGCTCTGCCGCAATCGTAGTGGCGGATAATATCGGATAATTTTTTTTTCGCATTTTCAAATACGGGCAGCATATCCTCTGCACTTGTATCTTCAATATCCTCGTCGGGATAGTCAACCCAGGCGGCAAGCGAAGCACAGACGGAAACAAGTGATTGTGCAACCCCTTTGATTTCACGGCTCAGATTGCCTTCAAGGGTGTTGAGTGCGGCGGCGGCAGCCTGCTTGCCCGATGCACCGATGAGTGACATAACACTTTCGGCGGCAGCAAGGTCGATTTTGCCGTTAAGAAAGGCACGCTTTGTGAATTCTCCTGCTTCGGCAGGCACGGCACCTGCATTAAGTGCGGCACGGAGCACCCGTTTTGTGATATAAAGACCGCCATGGCAGGAAATTTCGGCAACATCCTCACCGGTATAGCTTCTGGGTGCACGAAAAACGAGGCATACCGCCTCGTCAAGCCTTTCGTTATTGTCATAAACATTGCCGAAGTGGGCACAATACCCCTTGCTGTCGGCAACGGATTTACCGCTTACGGTTTTAAAAATCTCAGCCGCAACATCAAGGGCATTTTCACCCGAAATACGGACTATTCCTATACCGCCGGGTGCATTGGGAGTTGCAATGGCGGCGATTGTGCTGTTATTCATAAGTTCACCTTATTCGCAGATAAGAGGTATTCTCTGACCGGTTATTCGCCTTGCAATTCGTGAAAATGCAAGGGTAGAGGTTGAATCCGAGGGAGGCTTTTTGCCCGTTACGGTGCTGAATGATATGTTATAGTCACGGGGCACAACTCCCAAAAGCTGCACGCCTGTTTCGTCGATACACTGGTCAATGTTGAGAAGTCTGCGTTTGCATACGGGTTTGACTTCAAACATATTTATGACAAGCCTGACATCCTCTTTGCCCATACGGCGAAGCTCATCAAAGGCTCTGCCGCAGCTTCTTACGCAAACGTAATCCGGCGTTGAAATAACAACTGCTCTGTCTGCGGCGGAAGCGGCAAGGATAAAGCCTCTGTCAATGCCCGCAGGTGCGTCAAGCAGAATATAATCGTAATCATCCGCAAAGGATTTGAAAAGCTCTGCGGTTTTTTCGGGAGTGAATTCATCGCTGAAGCTTCTGGGTGCGGCAAGAAGGTCAATCTCACCTTTGATAACGGCTTGCTCCGCAGTGCAACGTTCCATAAGAAGGTCGCCCCAATCGAAAACCACCTTTTCCGTAACGTCAAACATAATATCAAGGGAGCGCAGTCCGATGTCGCAATCAACTGCAAGCACCTTTTTGCCCAAAGAGGTCAAAGCCCTGCTGACTCCCGTTACAAACGAGGATTTGCCTGAGCCGCCTTTTCCCGAGGCAACGAGTATGATTTGTGACATAGTTAATCTCCTTTTAGGGTATAAGCACATTTTCCTGCTGATATGAATCAAGAGTATCGCTTTGACCGTAGTAATATTCAACGATATCCGCAACAACGGGAGCAAGGAATGCGCCCGAGGTCATACCTTCGCCTACAACGGCAACGGCAATTTCGGGATTTTCATAGGGTGCGAATGCAATAAGGAAACCGTTGTTTATCTTAACGGAAATGTTGTTAAGCTTACGTATTTCCTGAGAAGTACCTGTTTTTGCGGCAACTTTGACGGGCAGATGTGCAAAATATGATGAACAGTAGCCCGTTGTACCTACTTCGAGCATACCTCGGCGTACGGTTTCAAGTGTTTTTTCGGAAACACCGGTTTCCGCAACGATTTCAGCCTCATTTTCAAAAACGGTTTCGGAGTAATCGTAGCTTTTAACCGATTTTACAAAGTGGGTTCTGTATCTTGTGCCGCCGTTTGCAACGGTTGCGCAGTAGTTTGCAAGCTGGATGGGAGAGAAAAGGTTGCCTGCCTGACCGATGGCAGACTGTACGGTGTAACCGGGAAGCCATTTCTGGTTAAGGGATGCACGGTATTCGGGGCTGTCAAGAACACCGGATGCTTCGCCCAGCTCACAGCCCGTTTTTGCACCCAGACCGAAAAGGGTACGGTATTCATTCATCTTTTCGATGCCTATATTCTTACCGACTTCATAGAAGAAGGTGTTGCAGGATTCGTCAATGGCATTGACAACGTTAACATATCTTGTCATATGGGACTGCTCGCATTTGAATTCCTGACCCAGGTAGTTATACATACCACTGCAATAAACGGTGTAATCTTCGTCAATAAGCCCTTCTTCGAGGGCGGCAATTGCAACGGAGGGTTTCATTGTTGAGCCTGTCGCATAGGTTGAAAGCAGTGCTCTGTTCCAGAGGGGCGAGCCTGCGGCGGTATTAAGTGCGGCGGCATTTTCGCTGTAGGTTGAAATATCGTAGGTCGGATAGGATGCACTGGCAAGAATGGCGCTGTCCTTGCAGTTAAGAACAACAACCGCACCTGCATTTTCAACCATATTGCCCTTTTTGCCTGCGTAATCAAGCAGAGCTTTTTCAAGACCCTTCTGGGCCACCTCCTGCATACCTGAATCAATGGTAAGCACAACGGTGTTGCCCTGAGAGGGAGGAGTTGTTATTTCAGTGGTATTGTTGCCGTTTTCATCGGTATAAACGGTTGCCTCGCCGTCAATACCTTTAAGATATTCTTCCATTGCAAGCTCAATACCGCTTTTGCCGATAAAATCGGTGATTTTATAGCCCTCGCTTTTCTTTTCTTTATATTCATCAGCATCAATGGCACCGATTCTGCCCAGAATGTGGGGAGCAAGAGTGCCGTTTGTATATTTTCTTACGGGGTCAACACGCACGTCAACACCCTTATAGAAGTCGCTGTTTTCTTTTATTTTTGCAACAATTTCATCGGGCACATCCTGTGCAAAGGTATAGGGAGTGCCGATTTTAAAATAGATACGCCTCATTTCGTAGCAGACCGAGGCAATTTTTCGTGCATCATCACGGGAATATTCCTGAAGCGAATAATCGTTCACAAGTTCAAGAAAACAGTTTTCCGCAGTAGCGTATTCATTAAGGTCCAGCATATCGGGACTCTTCATTTGTTCAATAAGTTTTTCGCTGTCTTCCTTATATGAAATATTTCCGTTTGAGTCAATAACAAGGGGAAGGTTATCCTCCCATACAAGTGAGTTGCTTTCAAAAAGACGGATAAGGCTGATTATAATTTCGTTGCGCCTTGTCTGCTCTTTGGTTGTGGGGAAATATGCCGCGTCAAAAATAATGGAATAACCCTGGTCGTTATAGACAAGGGGCTTGCCGTAGCAGTCAACAATTTCGCCTCTGGCGGCAGAGATTGTTGCGGTTTTTGAAGAAACGGATGAGCTTGCGGCATCATATTGCTCACCCTCGATAAGCTGAACCTTAACAAGGTCAAAAGCAAAGAATACAAGAAAGGCAAGCATTATGCAAACGGATATTATGCGTCTTTTCGGTGTGATTTTAACGTGCATATGCCGACCTCCTTTTAGTGATTAATATTCTTCGGTAAATTTCTTTTCGATTGCTCTTACAATCAGGAAAAGTATGGGAGTTAAAACAGTTGTGTAAAGTACGCAGGGCAGATAATAACGCAAAAGCATAAATGCGGTGCTGTCCGTCTGAGGGATAACGAAATGGAAAATCCAGTATATTACATTATATAGTAATGATGAAATAAAGGAAAGCAGGGTTGCGGTGACTATGTTGCTTCGCATAACCGTGTTAATCAGCGAGCCGCACCCGAAGCCGACGGCAAGCAGGAACAGAGCATTGAAGCTTGCACCGGATGCAAAAACATCCCACAGTGCACCCGCAAACAGACCGAAAAGCATCCCCCACACATCACGCTCATACATGGCAATGCACACAACGCAGGGAATAAGCAACAAAGCCCTGACACCGAAGAACTGCGGGAACAGACCGTTACTGTTTTGCAGTACGGACAACAGCAGTAAAATCAGGGCAAGGCATATCCTGCGGATTATTAACTTTTTATTCTGTGTTTCAATTGTCATTGATTCTGTCCGTCAAAGGATGTGATGATAAAAACGTCTGTGATTTCGGCAAAATCCATACCGGGCTCAATGATTGCACTGGCAGAAATATCAACGGTGCCGTCAACAACATCAACTATGTTACCGATTATAAGGTCACGGGGGAAGATTCCGCCTACGCCCGAGGTGCAGACAATACCGCCTGCCGTAACAGCAGTTGAGGATGAAAGGCCGGGCATATGGCAGTGGCCCTCCTGAGCAAGGGCAACCGTTGAGGTAACATATCCCAGATCTCTTGTACGCACTTCATACGCACTGACATTTACCTTGGGATTCAGGATTGTATTTACCGTGCACTGTGTGGGAGTTACGGAAGCTACAACACCCACAAGGTATTTGCCGTAGATAACAGGGTCGTTTACCTTGATGCCGTGGGCAGAGCCTTTGTTCAGAGTAAATGAGCCCATATTATCCGCCGCATCTCTGCCGATGATTGCCGCTTCCGCAAAGGTATAATCCGAATGTTCCTCCCTTATTTCGAGGAACTGCTGATAAAACTCGTTTTTATGCCTGAGCTGTTCGTAATCAACAAGCTGATCGGTGAGATTATCAATTTTTTTCCGGAGCTCTTCATTCTCTTCAAGAAGCTCCGATGAGGATTTGAAGGAAATGGGGATATCTGCAAATTCAGCCGCAACATAGGACGAAAGCCTTGAAAGAGGGCCGAAAACCACGCTGATAACGCTTGTCAGAGGCGATGAACCGCTTCTTGAAGCAACGGCAAACACAGAGCCTGCCAGCAAAGCGGCGGCTATGATTGCAAACATTTTGAATGCAGAGCTTTTCAGGAAGCGGATCATCGGTTAATCTCCTTTAAATCAGATATATTTCTTATTGCTTGTTATGCTGAGAGAATCGTTTTCAAGGCAAAGACCTGTTCCGTCTGCAACGCAGTCGAGAGGATTCTGTGCAATGATAACGGGAATTTTTGTTTCGGCGGAAATAAGCTTATCAAGACCTCTGAGAAGAGCACCGCCGCCGGTGAGCATAATGCCGTGGTCAATGATATCTGCGGCAAGCTCGGGAGGAGTCTTTTCAAGGGTTGACTTAACGGCATCAACAATCTGTGAAACGGGGTCTGCAAGTGCTTCACGGATTTCTTCGCTTGTAACGTCAACATTCTTGGGAAGACCGTCCATAAGGTTTCTGCCCTTGATGTTGATTGTGCCTTCACCTTCATAAGGATAAGCTGAGCCGATTTTGATTTTGATATCTTCTGCGGTTCTTTCACCGATAAGCAGGTTATATTTTTTCTTGATATAGGAGATAATGGCTTCGTCGAAGTTATCGCCTGCAACTCTTGCGGAGTTTGCGGTAACAACGTCACCCAGAGAAATAACCGCAACCTCTGCGGTACCGCCGCCGATATCAACAACCATGCTGCCTGTTGCTTCGCTTACGGGAAGACCTGAACCGATAGCAGCAGCCATAGGCTCTTCGATAAGGCTTACATACTTTGCACCTGCACTCTTTGCAGCATCGTAAACAGCCTTTCTTTCAACCTCGGTAACACCTGAAGGGATGCAGATAAGAACTCTGATTCTTGAGAAAGGAGTCCTTTTTGTTGTTCTCTTGATGAAAGCGGCAATCATTTCCGCTGTGATTTCAAAGTCTGCAATAACGCCGTCTTTAAGAGGACGTACGGCAGTGATTGAGCCGGGAGTTCTGCCTATCATTTCCTTTGCTTCCATACCGACCGCAACAACTCTGGGAGGGTTGCTTTTCTGGTCAACGGCAACAACCGAAGGCTCTCTGATAACAATACCCTTGCCCTTAACAAAAACCAGGGTATTGGCGGTACCCAGATCTATACCGATATCTTGTGTAAACAGCATTTTAATTCTCTCCTTTAATAATTATTCGCCGATAAAGTCCATTGTGCCGAGGATTTCAACAATTTCATCAATATGAGCCGACATATCTCTGTCTGATGTAATCATACAGGAGTAAACAGTTGCTCCGTTTCTGAAAATGATGAAACCTACATAAGAGCTGAGAATATTGAGGTTTTCATCTCTTGCACCGGTATCTGCAACATATACATATGAGAACTCGCCTTTTATATCATCTCTGATGCTTACTTCCCGGGCACCGGATTCCGAACCGGGATAAAGTGATTTGATGTTGTTGAGAGCCTTTATTTTTTCGTTTGTAAGCTCATCGGGAGTTTTTTCTTCTGTTGATGAAATCTTGACAATATCCTTTGTTCCGTCACGGCTGATGATAAGGTCTGCAAAGCTTGTTTTGTCTGACCAGCCGTTGGGGATAACAAGTGAATATTTGGGGCATTCGATTCTGTTGCCGATAACAAGTGCGTGTTCAATAGCAACTGCCTTTGTTTCGTATTCGCCGCTGTCGTCCTTGACATTTCTGCCGTTTGCATCGGTAACAAGAACAACAAGGTTGCCTGCATCATCTCTTACGATACCGCCGTCTTCTTTGGTAACTGCGGCATAATTGTTGCTTGCGGCATCGGAGACGATTCCGCCGCCCTTGATTTTGGGCTTACAGGCTGTGAAGCAGGTAAGAACGATTATTGCCGTAATAATCAGTGCAAAATATTTTTTCATAGGTTTTGGTCCTTTCTTTGGTTTGCTTCTCAGCCGTTAAGAGCCTTGAAAGCGTTTTTATTATTTTTATAAAGAGTTTTGTAGACCTCATAGTTGCGGTCATAAACCTCTTTGTTTTTGGGGTTGGGAATAAAGGTTTTCTTTACGGGGATAAGTCGTTTTGCGTGTGAAACATCATCAATAACGCCGAGGCCTACCGCCATAATAACCGCCGCACCCACAGCACCTACATTCTGAGGGCTGTCAACGGTTTCAACGGTTCTGTCCGTAATATCCGCAAGAATCTGGCAGGTTACGTCGGAAAGTGCGCCGCCGCCTACAAAGCGGATAACTTTTGAGGTCTTGATTTTCTTATCCTGAGTTTCAAGGAACCATCTCATGTGCATACACACACCTTCAAGCACAGAACGGATAAGCTCCGTCTTACCTACATCAAGGCTGATGTTGAAGAACATTCCTCTTGCATTGGGGTCCTCAAAGGGACAGCGGTTGCCGTGAAGCCAGGGGGTGAATATAACACCCTGACTGCCTGCGGGGATTTCGTTAACAACCTTTGAAAGGTAGTCGTAAAGGCTTGTGTATACGGTTTCTTTCGACTGAACAACGTCGGTTTTATCAAGAAAAATACCGATTTCGTCAAGTGCAAGGTGGTCTTTTACCCACTCCAGGCACTTGCCTGCGGTTTCAAGCTCTGCAAAGTAGTTGAAGCTGTCCTTCTGTGCGCCGATGATTGCGGCAATCATTGCGGATGCGTCAACAATGCTTTTGTCAACAACGGTTGAAACCCAGCCTGATGTGCCGTTATAAACATGGGTTTCACCAAGCTCAACACTGCCTGCACCCACGCCGATAAGCGATGCGTCGCCGCCGCCGCCGAATACTGCGGTGCCGGGTTTAAGTCCGAGCTCAGCCGCCGCTTTCTCTGTAAGACCGCCGACCCAATCCGTTGATTCAACAATTTCGGGCATATGGTTGATATCAACACCCAGAAGCTTGCATATGGTTTTGCTGAAACCTTCCTTGCCCTTGCGGATATCGTAGAGAAGAGTGCCGAAGGCGGAGTCTCTTGTCATAACACATCTGTCGGTCATACGGCAGATTATGTATTCCTTGACGTCAAGCCACTTGTAAACACGCTTGAAGTTTTCGGGCTCATTTTCTTTGACCCAGTTGTATTTCCATACGGGGTCCTTTACGCTGGCGGAAACAGCACCCGTGATAATCAGAGAAGGAATAAGCTTGAATATGTTTGCACCTGCAATCTTTATGCCGTATGCAATGCCGTCCTTAATCTGTTTCTTTGCACGCTGGTCCATATAGCTGAATGCTCTGTGAACAGGTCTGAGGTCCTTGTCAACAAGAACAAGTCCCTGCATCTGTGAGCAGAAGGAGATACCTTCAATCTGTTCGGGAAGTATATCGCATTTTGAGAACACTGTTTTTGTTGTGTTGCAGATTGCCTGCCACCATTCGTCGGGGTCCTGCTCTGCACCGCCGCCCGGCAGAATATAAAGATTATAGCCTTCCATTGCCGCCGCAATCAGCTTAATCTCATTTTCAATCTCGAAAAGGCAGGTTTTGACGCCGGTGGTTCCGATATCGTAAGCGATAACATATTTTTTGCCCATTTCTTCCTCCTGAAACCCTGATGCATTGCATCATTATAATTATAGCCCATCGGGGAAATTAATTTTTAAAAAAATGTGACGGAAAAGTAACTTTTATTCGGGTAATTTGCAGGTGTCAACCCATTCCTTTGCTTTTGAAGCGGTGAAAAGCTCGTCACAGCTCAGCTCAACCGCACTGCTCGCACTGCCTGCTGCGGGGAAAACCGATGAAAACCTCTGCATTGAGCAGTCAAGGTAAACATCAACGTTTTCTTTGATTGCAAAGGGACAAACGCCGCCTACCGCGTGGCCTACAAGCTCAACGGCTTCGTCGGGAGTCAGCATTTTTGCTTTGAAGCCGAATTTATCCTTGAACTTGCGGTTGTCGATTTTTGCATCCCCTGCCATAACAATCAGAAAAGCCGAGCCTTCGGGTGTTTTGAATGACAGCGTTTTTGCGATTCTTGCAGGAATAACTCCCACAACCGCCGCCGCAAGCTCAACCGTTGCCGAGGATTCCGAGAATTCGGCTACCCTGCCCTCCAGACCGAAGCCGCGGAGATGTTCACGCACGGATTCAACCGACATTCTTTCACGACCTTTCTTTTTGGGCACAAGTATACACTACTACCCTATTATAAAGATATTATAATTACTTTTTATCCGAAATACAAGAGAAATTTATAATAAAATACAAATTTGTTACACTATTGTCACACTTTTGTAATTGATACCTAAGGAATTTTGTGGTATACTCAAAACACAAAGTTAATTCAAGGGGTGTTTGCGGATGAAAAACATCAAATTCAAAAAGAGAAAAAGAGTGCCCAAGGCACTGGTTGCCGCAGTATGCGTTGTTGTGACGGCTGTTATTGTTGCGGCAGGCTTTCTTATTGCGGATAAACTGATGAATAAAGACGATAAGCCCGAAGAAAACAAAAATTACACCTTTGAAACCAAAGGGCTTGAGAATATCACCGAGGTAAAAAGCCTTAACGAAGCGATGGCGGTTTTTACCGACGGACAGACAGGCAAAAAGGGACTGATGACCTTTGGCGGCAAGGTTACCGAAAATGCAGAGCACAACAGCTTTTCCGTATGCAGCGATGTATGGCGTAATTACCGCTACATTGTTGAAAGCCCCCGTTCGGAATACCTTCTGCTTGCGGATGTTGAAACGGGAACGGTTACTTCAAGGCAGTATCACGGCTTGCAGACTCCCGAGCGTATCCCCTGCTGGAACGAAACGGCGAAGCATCTTGCCTGGACCGACGGTGCAGGCTATGCAGGTGAAGTAAAAACAAGTGAACTGAAGCTTGAAAACGGTCTTTATCCCGTTGCAAATTCACTCAAAGACGGTGCAAAATACGGTTATATCGGACGGAATCTGCGTCTTGAAATCGCCTTGCTTTACGAAAATGCGGCTGATTTTTCCGACGGCATGGCGGCGGTTAAAAAGGACGGCAAATGGGGCTACATAAACGAAGGCGGCGTTACGGTTATTCCCTTTGATTTTGAATCCTGCGCTGCGGCTGATGCAACGGGCAGGGACTGCTCGTTCAGTTTCAGAGGCGGTCTTGCACCCGTATGCAAGGGCGGTAAATTCGGAGTTATCAACAAGAAAGCCGAAACTGTCGTGAATTTTGAGTTTGACGCCATTCTTCCGGGTGAAAACGGTTCATACATAGCCTGCAAAAACGGTGTGTGGGGCATACTGACCCTTGATGAAAAGCTTCTTGCCGCACACACCACCGCGCCCTCAACTGCGGCAACAAACATCTCGAATGAGCCTGCACTTGCAAAGGGTACATATATGATTAAAACATCGGGCAGCGTGCTTAATATGAGGTCTGCCGCAGACCCCAATTCTTCTGTTGTCGCAAAGATTCCCAACGGCACCGTGATTACGGTCACAAAATCCGTAACGGGCTGGGCTTATGCAAAATACAACTCATTTTCAGGCTGGGTAAGCGCGGATTTCCTTGTTGAATACAAAGAGCCCGTGACTATCGCACCCTCAACAGCGGCAACAACCGCAAATTCATCCCAAACTCTGTCAAACACAACGGCAAATGTCTAAAATCTTAATGATTTCTTAATAATTTATTTCGTTTTTTTGTTGACTTAAAGAAAAATATGGTTTATACTGTTGAAGTGTGGTATTGATATCACATATCTGCATTTGTGAGCAACAATGTCAGAGCCATCCGATAAAAGACGGAGAACGGTATACGTTCTCCGTCTTTTATCTTTATGAGGAAATTATATGAAAAAATTTATTCTGATTGCTGCGGTTTTCATAATATTTGCTTCCGTGTATCTTCTCTGGGGTAACAACAGTCTTTCTGTGGGAGAATACACGGTTTCACCCCAAAATCTGCCCCAAAGCTTTGACGGTTACAGGATTCTGCAGATTTCCGACCTTCACAACAAAAGCTTCGGCGGCAGACTGATAAAGAAAATCCGCAGTTTTGCTCCCGACATAATTGTGATTACCGGCGATATTATCGACAGCTATCATACGAAGCCCGATGCAGCACTGAATTTTGCCGAAGCGACGGCTGAAATTGCACCGGTTTATTATGTTACGGGCAACCACGAAAGCAGGCTCGAAATTTATCCCGAATTCCGTAAATCCCTTGAAAATCTTGGGGTTACGGTGCTTGATTGCAAGGGAGTAACTCTTGAAAAAGACGGCGGAGAAATCTTTCTTGCGGGAATGGAAGAGCTGACCTTTTTCGGCGGCACGGTTCTTAATGAAAAAACCGTGGGATTTACCGAAAATCTCAATGCACTTGCTGATGAAAAAGGCGAAAGAACGGGAATTCTTCTTTCTCACAGACCTGAAATTTTTGATTTGTATGTTGAAAGCGGTTTTGAGCTTGTTTTTACGGGGCACGCTCACGGCGGACAGATTCGCCTGCCTTTTGTGGGCGGAATTCTGACCCCGAATCAGGGCTTCTTTCCCGAATATGATGCGGGAATGTTCCGAAAAGGAAATACAACTATGATAATTTCAAGAGGTCTGGGCAACAGTATTTTCCCGTTCCGTATCGGCAACCGTCCCGAAATAGTTATCTGTGATTTAGTTAAGGAGAAATAAAATGAAAATTATAAAGAAAATTTTTGTCCTTATGATTTGTGCCGTTCTTCTGTGCGGAATCGGTGCACTGGGCATTGATTATTATGTTGTAAAAAGCACGGAAAAATATATTCTTACACCCGAAAATGCAGGCGAAGGCTATGACTGCATACTTGTTCTGGGCTGCGGAGTTCACGGCGATACCCCCAGCCATATGCTTGAAGACAGACTTCTGCAGGGCATTGAGCTTTATAGAAACGGTGCAAGCGAAAAAATGCTTATGAGCGGCGACCACGGAAAAGAAAACTACGACGAAGTTAATGTTATGAAGGATTTTGCCGCCCAAAGAGGTGTCAGTGCCGAAAACATCTTTATGGACCACGCAGGTTTTTCCACATACGAAAGCATGTACCGTGCAAAGGAGATTTTCACTGCGGAAAAAATCCTTATCGTAACTCAGGATTATCACCTGCACAGAGCAATTTACGATGCCCGTGCAATGGGTATTGAGGCATACGGCGTTGCATCAAACCCCAGAACATATGCAGGCCAGCTTTACAGGGATATCAGAGAAATTCTTGCAAGGAACAAGGATTTTATTTACTGTATTATCAAACCCGAGCCCACTTATCTGGGTGATGAAATTCCCGTTCAGGGCAACGGAAATGTAACCAACGACAAATAGGTTAGGAGATTATATTATGAGAAAAAGACAGGTACACCTTGATTTTCACACAAACGGCACTCTGCCCGTGGGTAAGAATTTTTCAAAGGAGCAGTTTCAGGCGGCATTGAAGGCAGGCCATGTTGACTCCATAACCGTATTTTCAAAGTGCCATCACGGCTGGTCTTATCACCCCACCGAGGCAAACGAAATGCACCCCGGTCTTGATTTTGATCTTCTGGGTGCACAGCTTGAAGCCTGCAAGGAGATTGATGTCAACGCACCCGTATACATTTCCGCAGGCTTTGACGAAAAAGAGTATATGAAACGCCCCGAATGGCGCTGGCGTCATTCGCCGGATAAAAAAGAGTGTGAGGAATATGAAAACGAGGTTCATTTCCATGTTCTTTGCTTCAATACGGGATACCTTGATTTTCTTTGCAGCCACATTGAGGAGGTTATGCAGAAATATAATCCCTGCGGAATTTTCCTTGATATTATTGCCCCCAGAGTCTGCTACTGTGATAAGTGTGTTGCGGATATGAAAGCGCTGGGATTGAATATTGAAAATGAAGATGACAGACAGAAGTTTGCGGTAATGACACTTGATAAATATCTTGCCGCAACCAATGCCGCCGTGAGAAAACACAGCGATACCGCAACAATTTTCCACAATTCGGGTCACATTCCCAAGGGTAATTATAAATTTATCGAAGCCAATACTCACCTTGAGCTTGAAAGCCTTCCCACAGGCGGATGGGGTTACGACCACTTCCCTCTTTCGGCGGCATATGTGCGTACCCTTGAAGGTGCGGAATACCTTGGAATGACGGGTAAATTTCACCAGAGCTGGGGTGAATTCGGCGGCTTCAAGCATCCCAATGCATTGATATACGAAACCTCACTCAGCGTTGCCAACGGTGCAGGCTGTTCAATCGGCGACCAGATGCATCCTCTGGGCGAAATGAACGAAGCAACCTACGGGCTTATCGGCAAAGCATATTCGCTTATTGAAGAAAAAGAGCCCTGGCTTGACGGTGCGGTGAATGTTGCGGATATTGCTGTACTCAGTGAAGAATCGGTTACGGGCAACCGTGACAGCAGGGCGGATATCGGTGCAAACCGTATGCTTCTTGAAAAAGGATATCTCTATAATTTTGTTGATATGAAAACCGATATTTCGGGCTATAAAATGCTTGTTCTTCCCGATGTTGCAGGAATTTCCGATGAAATGATTGAAAAAATCAAAGCCTTTGCCGCAAAGGGCGGTAAGGTTATCGCAAGCGGCGACGCACTGGTAAAAGACGGAAAATTTTTCCTTGACCCCGGTGCGGAATATGCAGGAAAAAACGAACTTGCTCCCACCTACCTTGTCCCCTGCTATGAAACCGCAAACGGTGTGACAGAATATGTTATGCGATGCAATTCGTATAAGTTCAATGTAACCGACGGCAAGGCTTTTGCAAATATGCAGAATCCCTATTTCAACAGAACGCTTGAACATTTCTGCTCCCATATGCACGCACCCAACAACCCCGGTTCAACCTGCCCCGGTGCGGTAATCAAGGGCAACGTTGCCTACATCGGCTGGGATATTTTCAGTGCCTATGCACGCCTGGGACACCTTTGCTTCAAGGAGATTTTTGCATACATAGTCGGTGAAATGCTGGGCGGTGAAGCAACCGCTTGCGCCGATATGCCCGACAGAGCTGTCATGACATACACAAGGCAGGAAAAGGAAGGCAGAAACATTCTGCACCTGCTTTATGCACACACCACCGTCAGAGGCGAAAACACCGAGGTTATTGAGGATACCGTGCCTCTTTACGGTGTTGAATGCAGTGTGAAATGCAGTAAAAAGCCCTCGGAAATAAAGCTTGTGCCCTCAGGCGAAAAGCTTGATTTTGAATATGCCGACGGCAGAGCATATTTCACCGTACCCAAGGTTGACATTCATCAGATGGTTGAAATCAAAGATTAAAAATGAAAGGCTTGTTTCATTGGTGAAACAAGCCTTTTTTCAATGACAGATTATATTTTCTCGGTGAACAGAAGGTGATTACAGAAATCTAAATATTGCGCAGTAGCAAAAGAAGACATAAAATTCAATTAACATATTCAAAACGCATAATGCACATTCTGCAAAACACACAATAGATTTTTCGGGGTTACCGAAAGCTTCAACTGCTTCTTTGAGGTAATATGTAAATTCCGATGTGTAGTAGTCGCACCGTTCTCTCAGAAAGTTCAGGTTTTCGGTGAAGGAGGCGGGTTTGCCGTCAAAACGGTATTCTTTTACGGTTGCATAGCCTATTGTTACTTGATATGAACAGGCTCCGTCTTCGAAAGAGTCAGAGTATGGGTCGTAGTCAAAAAGAATATCAAAGGGATAGTCCTGTCCGTTAGGCATTGTTACTGTTAAATAGGTGTAACTGTATTCAAAACTTTGTGTTGTACCGTCTTTAAATGTTATTGTTACTTCTTCTCCGTAAGGAAAATCAGGTTTTACATCATTGTAGTACTTCAGAACATTGCTGTAATAGTTTTCGATATTACTTATTTCCACATCCTTGATATAGTGTGATACCGAATGTACATTTGCCGTTACATTAAAGGAACGGTTATGAAAATCAATTATCATATCGTTTGAGCCTTCAACAAGGCTGTTTTTCATTGTTCCAAAAAGAGATCCGTTTTCAAAACCATAAATTTTGCCTGACGAAAAAGTGATAGCAGCATCTGCTTCCGTGTTGATATAGTGTTTATTGTCAAAAGAGTCATAACTGTAATAAAAATCGCAATCCAACAGCAGGTCGTGGTTAAAGGAAATATCGGTTACACTCTCGCCCAGAAAATCAAAATAGAAATTGACATCAACACCCGAACAGTAAACGTCAATCAGTAACTTATAGTCACCTTTCTCTAAGTAGAATAATTTCTTGGTTGAGTAATCGAAAGGATTCCTTTTGTTAAAATAAATTGCACCGTCTATATCGGCGTTCATATCTGTGTGTGGTGTTCCGTAATGCAAGCAATAATATCCGGATTCGGGAACACTGAAAGAATAATAAACATACAAATCGTCAACGCAATAAGTACCGTCAACCAGGTTGTTGTCTTCCCAGACATTATTCCAACCCAATGTCAGTTCTCCGTAATATTCATAAACGGTTTCGTCTGACACGTATGAATCTGTGGCAAAAACGCTCGGACACACAGCAAGAATCGTAATGAAAGTCAAAATAACCGATACTGCTTTTTTGAAAAATTTTTTCATATTATCCAACTCCTCTTGACATTTTATAGCAACCTTATTTTAACATCGTGTACCGTCGGGTGTCAAATTACAGTTTTGTCATTATTTGACACCGTTTTGTAACTTTTCAAAACATGGGGCTCACTTCCTTCCGCGTTTTTTCTCCTATACATATATGAAGAAATATTCATTTTATCACGGGAAAAATTACAAGAAATTGTCTTATTCTCCCTTTTGTATAAATTGAATTGCCTGTTTTTGTGCATTAAGGCAACAAAAAACGGCTTGCAAAGGAGTTTACCTCTGCAAGCCGTTTGCTTGTAGTGTATTTTAGTTGTTTTTCAAAAAATACTGCAACACCTTATTGCTTACCGTTGATGCAATGCCCGAGCCGTAGCCGCCGTGCTCAACAATACACACAACCGCCAAAGGCAGGTCGCTTCTTTGCGAATATCCCACAAACCAGGAGTGGCTTTTTGCGCCGTCAACCTGTGCCGTACCCGTTTTGCCGCACATCTGCAAATTCTCAAATTTCCAATCGCCGTATTTGTTTTCAACATTTGAGCGGAGCAGGTCATTCAGCTTCTGCGCAGTTTCGGGAAGGATTTTAACAGTTACGGCAGGTACTCTGCCGATTATTTCGGAAACCGTGCCCAGAGATTTTATTCTGTCGGGTGCAAAACCGTTGCCGCCGTTTGCGATTGCACCCATAATGCTCAGAAAATGGCAGGGATTGACAAGGGTTGTGCTCTGACCGATGCCTGCCCAGCCCAGCTCGGCTTTGCTCTTTGTATCGGGCTCAAAGCGGCTTTTGGTAAGGCGGATTTCCTTGGCATAAAGCTGGTTGTTGAAGCCCATTGCTTCGGCGGTTGCTTTAAGCTTTGCCGCACCAAGCTCAACGGAAATTTCCGCAAAAGCACAGTTGCAGGATTCGTTCATTGCCTTTTCAAAATTCACCTTGCCGTGAACTCCGTTGCAGATAACCTTGCCGTCATCGGTTTCGTATTCGCCGTCACATACAAAGGTGCGTGTGTAAATATCGGGAATATTTTCGATGGCGCAGGCGGCTGTGACGATTTTCATAATCGAACCGGGGGTATAGATACCCGAAATAACTTTATCAAGAAAAACGCCGCTGTATTTTTCGTTTGTCAGCAGGTCCTCAGGTTTGTTTTCAATATCGTATGTGGGCTTTGAAACACTGCAAAGAAGCTCACCCGTTTTGTAGTTACAGACGGCAACGGCGCCGTTATAATCCCCCAAAGCGTTATAGGCGATTTTGTTTGCCTCGCTGTCAATATTGAGGTTTATGTTTGTGCCCGTACCTGTCTGTTTCAGGTAATAAATGCCTTCAATACGGCTGTAGCCCGAAAGCGTGTCACGGTAAAGAAAATGTGTGCCCGTTGAAATATAGCCTGCGGTATCGCCCACAACATGAAGGGTTGCCTTGCGTACGGTTGAATTCTGAGCAAAAATACGCTCATTGTCACTGCTTGCTGCAAGGGTTATGCCGTTTCTGTCATAAATAGTGCCGGCGTTGACGATTGTACCGCCGCTGTAAATATGGCGGTTTGCCTTGTTTGATGCCCATTCGGCGCCGTTGAGCATAATGCTTACAACAAGTACGGTAACGCCTGCGATAAAGGCAATGATAAGTGCGTAAATTATGGCGGCACGCCTTGCTGTTATTCTCATTTTGCACCGCCTCCTTTCACTGTGGGAGGATTAACCTTCCTCGGAGCAGTTTTTTTGACTGCAATATCGGGCTTTGGCGGTGAGAAAGGTGCACCTGCCGCGCGGATATACGCAAGCAGTCCCCAGGAGCAAAGCATACTTGAACCGCCTCGGCTGACAAAAGGCAGGGTTACGCCCGTCAGGGGGAGCAAATCCGTTATGCCGAAAACATTCAGTGAAAGCTGGAAAAGCAGCATGCCAGCCGAAGCAACGGCGGCGATTGCATAGAAGGTTGAAGCCGAGGATTTTGCGGATTTTATGGCAAAAAGAGCAATGCCTGCAAAGCTGAGAAGCACTGCAATGCCCAGAATAAGACCCATTTCCTCGCAGATAAGTCCGAAAACAAGGTCGGTTGATGCCGCATATACATCACGGAGCCTGCCTTCACCCAATCCCAAACCGAAAAGACCGCCGCTTGATGTGTAAATAAGCACTCTCGCCTGCTGATAGCCCGTTGTATCGATGAAATCCCACACATGGCGGTAAGCGGCAAATCTGTTTGCAACATAGGGCTTGAAATAAATGACAAGCATTGCACCCATAAGAGCAACGGCGCAGATAAGCACAATTGTGCGTATGTTACCCGACCTCATAAATGCTATAAGTATGAAAGTGAAAAAGAAAATCAGTGCGGTGCCGAAGTCCTTCATAAGGAAAAGTGCACCTACACAGCCCAGTGAAAATACAACATATTTCGTAAGGCTTGTTATTGAAAGGAGTTTATCCAGCGAAACCGCGCCTACGAGGATAAATGCGATTTTAACAAGCTCCGAGGGCTGAATTGAGAAAAATCCCAGGTCAATCCAGTTAAGAGTGCCGTTAACCGTTTCCGCCAGCACAAGATTTGCCGCAAGCACCGCAACCGAGCCTACGGCGGCAGGGTAACGGAGCATACCTGCGAAGTGAACATCCTTTATCAGCAAAAGCATTATGAGGTAAACCGCAAGGCCAAGACCTATGGCGATAAGCTGTTTTATTGCATAGCTTTCGCTGAAGCTTGCACATACCGTAAGGCCTATTCCCGAAAGGAAGAACGCTATTGCTTCAAGCTCGAAGTAGTCGTTATCCGTCACAAGGTTGCCGATGAGCATATAAAGCCATTCGGCGGCAATGTAGCCGAAGAAAATATAAATTGTTGTCAGGCCGGGCTCTTCCTGCCTGCAAAGTACGCAGGCGGCGCAGATAAGCTGAAATGCCGTCATAAGAAAAAGCACGGTCACCTGGTTGAAACGTGTTGCTTTTTTAGCCAAGGGCTCACCTCCTTGTGAGTGATGCATGATTTATTATACCTCATATTTTTCGGGTGTTCAAGATGTTTGTTGACAATGCAATATGCTGAATGTATAATAATCGTATCAACTTGAAAATATATTCTAAATGATAACAGGGGATGAACAAAATGAAAATTTTCAAAAGAATTTTTGCCGTTCTTATGGCGGCGGTTATGCTGTTTTCTTTTGCTTCCTGCAAGGATAACACCGATAACGGCGGAACAAATCCCGAAGAAACCACAAGCTATGTGAGAGAAAACAAAACCCGCATTGCCGTGCTTGAAGGCATAGATGTTCTCGGTACTGCAAAAATCAAGGTCAGCCGTGATTATGCTTACACCGTAACATCCTGCAAAAGTGCAGAGGAGATTATGAATATGGTTACAGAGGGCAAGGCAGACCTTGCGGCGCTTCCCCTTGACCTTGCGGCAAAGCTTTATAACACCACAAACGGCGGAGTAAAGATTATTGCCGTGAATACTCTCGGTACACTTTATATTCTTACAGGCGACACCAGCGTAACAAGCTTTGCGGATATCAAAGGCAAAACCGTTTATGCAACGGGCAAGGGCGGTTTCTGCGAATATTTCATCAATTATATCCTAACGCAGAACGGAATTGACCCCGAAAAGGATGTAACAATCGAATATAAAGAGCAGGATGAGCTTACAGCCCTTGCTCTTGACGGCACCGCAAAGCTTTGCTTTATTCCCGAACCCTACGCAACAAAGGTTATCACCGAAAACAAAGAGATGAAACGACTTGTTGACCTTAACGGTTTATGGGAGAAGTCAGCAGGAACAAAGCCCGTTCAGGGAGTTGTGATTGCAAGAACGGAATATATTGAGCAGAATCCCGAATATATCGAAACCTTCCTTTTCCATAACGAGGTTGCGCTTAATTACCTCAGTTCGGAAGATAATCAGGGTATAAATTTCCTTTACGAGAACGGTTATTTTTCATCCTTTGAGCTTGCACAGGCAACTATCCCTGCCTGCAATCTTGTATTTATGAAAGGCGAGGATATGAAACCCGGCTCAAAGAGCGTGTTTGATGTATTTTACGGTATTGATCCTGTGACATTGGGCGGCGCAATTCCCGATGACGGTATTTTTTATTGAGTAGTGATTGTGCACAAAACACAACTGCGGCATTTGTAACACTTGACGAATACGGAATAAGTGAGCAAAAAAATCATATCAAATCAAAGGAATTTTGTCCTTGCAAAGATAATTTTTTGCTTGCATTTGAAATAGTTTTATACTATACTTATCCTGTACGACGTTGCACCAAAATACGATAAATTTTTCGGTGCGGCAATACATACGACATTTTAGGAGGAAACATTATGTCAAAGAAAATTCTTGCAATTCTCCTCGCAGCAGCAATGCTCTTTGCATTCGCAGCCTGCGGCGACGACACAACAGGCGAAACAACAACCACAACAACAGCAGCAGAAGATGTAACAGACGAAGCTCCCGTTGAAGAGTCAACAGATGCTCCCGCAGTTGACACATCAGATGTATCAGCAGAAGAGCCCTCAGCAGAAGACCCCTCAACAGCTGACCCCTCAGAAGCAGAGTCAACAACAGAAGCTACCAACGCTATGCCCGAAGGCAAGGAAGCTATTGTTGAATATTTCAACACAGCTATTAACGGCGTTAAGACAGGTGCAAAGAGTGTTAATCATCAGTATTCAAAGATTACAATCAGCGGCGAGACAAAGTTCCCCGGCTTTATTGATGCAGCTATGAAGCTCCTCGGCGGTGCCGATAATTTCATCAATGATCAGCTTGCAAAGCAGAGCAAGGGTGAACAGACTTACACAGGTGCAACCATCAAGGAAAAGTTCCCCGTTGAAACAGAAAGCTACGCAAGCAAGCTCACTGCTGCAGACGTTAACACAGCAAAAGTTGTTGAAAAGGACGGCAAGTACGTTGTTACTCTTGTTCTTGTCAGCGATGCAAAGAGCTCAACCGTTAAGCACGGTCAGGGCCACGCTCCCAAGGCTTTCAATGTTGTTCTTCCCGGCGTTGTTAACGATAACGTTCCCGGTCCTGTTGCAGGCATGCTCGGCGGTGAAGCTGAAATGAACTACCCTGCTTGCAAGGTTATCGCAACAATCGACCCCGCAACAGGTAACGTTGTTAATGCTGAATATTTCGTAAACTGGACAATTAATTTCGGCGATAACATCGTTCTTCCCTTCACAACACACGACCTTTACACCATCAATTGGTAATCAAACATAATCCGGGGTGACCGCCGCGAGGCGGTCACCATTCTTGCGTAAAAATATTGGCGTAGGGGCGATTCACGAATCGCCCGAAACAAATCTGATAAAACAAAGGTGATTTATTATGAAAAAGGAAGTTCTTGTTGAAACTTCAGCCCGTCACGTACACGTGAGCCGCGCAGACCTTGACATTCTTTTCGGTGAAGGCTATGAGCTTACCCACAAAAAAGACCTTTCACAGCCCGGTCAGTATGCCTGCGAAGAAAGAGTAGCAGTTGTAGGCGCAAAGGGCAGCTTCCCCGGCGTTTCAATCCTCGGACCTGTTCGTCCCTCAACTCAGGTTGAGCTTTCACTCACAGATGCAAGAAGCATCGGTGTTGTTGCTCCCGTAAGAGAAAGCGGCGACATCGCAGAGTCAGGCGCCTGCAAGCTTGTGGGCCCCAAGGGTGAGGTTGAAATCGCTTGCGGTGTTATCTCCGCAAAGAGACACATCCACGCAACTCCCGCAGATGCAGAGAAATACGGCCTTGAAGACAAGCAGATTGTTTGCGTTAAGGTTGAGTCAGACGGCAGAAGCCTTATCTTTGACGATGTTGTTGTAAGAGTTAACCCCAACTTTGCACTTGCAATGCACATTGATACAGACGAATCCAATGCCGCAGGCGCAAAGCCCGGCATGATGGGTGAAATCCTTTAATCGAACATAACCAAAGGCAGACCTTCGGGTCTGCCTTTTCTCTATCTTATGAAGCCTGCGATTTTTC
This sequence comes from Oscillospiraceae bacterium, assembly GCA_015066625.1. Classification (GTDB taxonomy): domain Bacteria; phylum Bacillota; class Clostridia; order Oscillospirales; family Acutalibacteraceae; genus CAG-177. Next base: position 37,660 of record SVOC01000008.1, on the reverse strand, counting down.
CGCAGGCTATTTTTTCGCCCGCATCCCCCGATGGTTGGGTTGTAAAATCGTCACGCCTGCGGTGCAGCACAATTTCTTTGCCCATAACCTCACGCACATCAAACCGTTCCGTCAGAAAAGCAGCCCAGCCGCTGTTTCTTTCAACAAAAATCGGGGGCATATCTCCTGCGTGGTGTGGATGTGGGGTGTTTGCAGGGTTATAGTGTGCACCCGTTTCAGGGTCGTGAATATGCATGGCAAGAATATTTCCGCAGCCCAATTCATCGGGAATTCCGTCAACGGAAACAACGGCAAAAACTCCTGCCTGTGAGGAATACAGCAAAAGAGTGCCTTGGATTGACGGGTATTTTTCGCATCCGCATATCCGGGCAACCGCAGAGGGTGAAGAACGGGCAAGAAAATCCAGAATCCGCCTTGAACGGCAATTGTAAGTATACATAAAATCTCTCCTTTGAATTCATTTTATGCATCGGAATTGCTTTTTGATAAAATGCAGATTTTCAAATCTGTTAACAATCAGCTATAATTTTGTTAAATTTTATCCTATATGATTGCTATATCCGCTTCAAATTTTTCGGCATATAATGTTTATGAAAAGGCAAAAACCTCCGTGCGAAAAAATATATTGCAAGTGGGGGAAAAATAGTGTATAATGTTTTAAATATGATTATAATGGGTGTAGTGCCGACAGAGGAGAAATTCAGATGATGTGTGCCTATTTTGATAACAGCGCAACAACGGCGCCTTGCTGTGAGGCGGTCAGTGCCGTTGCGGATGCAATGACAAAATGCTGGGGCAACCCGTCATCCCTCCACAGAGTAGGCAACGAAGCCAAGGCTTTGCTTGATGAATCAAGGGAAGCAATCGCCTCAAAGCTTTCCTGCAAGAGCGAAGAAATCTACTTCACATCGGGCGGTACGGAGAGCAATAACCTTGCCCTTTTCGGTGCCGCATATCAGATGAGGCGTATGGGCAGAAGAATTGTTTCGACAAGCATTGAGCACTCCAGCATTGACGACACCCTCAGCCGCCTTGAAGCCGAGGGCTTTGAGGTTATCAGACTTAAAGTTGACAGCTACGGCAGAATAAACGAAAAGGATCTTTATTCTGCGGTTAATTCAAATACAATTCTTATTTCAATGATGCTCGTTAATAATGAGGTGGGCACGGTAATGCCCGTGCAGGCGGCAAAGCGTGCGGCAATGATGGTGCGCTCACCTGCTCTTATTCACTGTGATGCGGTGCAGGCATTCGGCAAAATGCCCGTCAAGCCTGCGGCACTGGGCGTTGACCTTATGACGGTAAGCTCCCATAAAATCCACGGACCCAAGGGTGTAGGCGCAATTTATATACGCAAGGGCATAAAAATCAAGCCCCGCACCTTCGGTGGCGAGCAGGAAATGAAAATCAGACCCGGTACGGAAGCCATGCCTGCAATCGCAGGTTTTGCGGCGGCGGCAAGAGCTTTGCCCGACCCTCAGAAGGAGCTTGAGCATATCAGAATGCTCAGGGACTATATGGTTTCAAAGCTTGAGGCTATGGGGGATATCGTTATCAACTCCCCTCCCGACGCACTTCCCTATGTGACAAATATTTCGGTGCTGGGCATAAAATCCGAGCCTATGCTCAACTTCCTTTCGGAAAAGGGCATATGTGTTTCAAGCGGCTCGGCTTGTTCAAAGGGAAAGAAAAGCCATGTGCTTATGCAGATGGGTCTTGACCGCAGAAGGCTTGACAGTCCTCTGCGCATCAGCTTTTCAAGATTCACCACAATTCAGGAAATCGATGCACTTCTGCTTGGTATAGCAGAGGGCAAAAAGATAATCAGGTCGGCAGACTGAGAATAAACGGAGAGAAAAATGAAGGAAATAATTCTTATCAAAAACGGAGAGCTTGCCCTTAAAGGTCTTAACAGAAGAACTTTTGAGGATATGCTTGTAAAAAATATGCGCCGCAGACTTGAAAGCGCAGGCAAATTCAAATTCACCATTGCTCAGTCAACCATTATTGCAGAGCCCGAAAACGAAAATGTTGATATGGACGAAGCGATTGAGCGTGTGGGGAAGGTTTTCGGAATTGCAGGCTTTTCAAGAGCCGCTGCGGTTGAAAAGGATATGGAAACCATACTGAGAAGCGCCGAAGAATATCTGGCTCCCCAGCTTCTCGGTATCAGAAGCTTCAAGGTTGAAGCAAAGCGTTCCGATAAAAAATTCCCCCTTACATCACCCGAAATCTGCAGGGAAACAGGCGGATATCTTCTCCGTAAATTCCCTCATCTTATTGTTGATGTTCACAACCCCGATATGGTTGTTACCGTTGAAATCAGAGATACCCACGCATATATTCACGGCAATCAGATAAAGGGTGCAGGCGGTATGCCCACAGGCTCCGCAGGCAGAGCAGCCGTGCTTATTTCAGGCGGTATCGACAGCCCCGTTGCCGCATATATGATGGCAAAGAGAGGTCTTGAACTCATTGCCGTTCATTTTGCATCACCCCCCTACACCAGCGAAAGAGCCGAGCAGAAGGTTCATTCGCTTCTTAAACAGGTCAGCAAATATTCGGGCAGAATAACTCTCTGGGTTGTACCCTTCACGGAAATTCAGGAGCTTATCAAGGATAACTGTCCCGAGGATATATTTACCGTCATTATGCGCCGTATGATGATGAGAGTATCTCAGATTATCGCAACGAGGGATAAGGCAGGAGCACTTATTACAGGCGAAAGCGTAGGTCAGGTTGCAAGCCAGACAATGCCTGCAATTGCCTGCACCGATGCCGTTTGCGAAATGCCTGTTTTCCGTCCTCTTATCGGTATGGATAAGGACGAGGTTGTTGCAATTTCAAGAAAAATCGAAACCTTTGATATATCGATTCTTCCCTATGAGGATTGTTGTACGGTATTCACACCCAAGCATCCCAAAACAAAGCCCACACTTGACTATGTTGAGGAGTGCGAAAAGGCACTTGATGTTGAGAGACTTGTTGAGGAAGCGGCAAAGAACGCAAGGTTTGTACCCATAAGCGCATATTAAGTGAAAGGAGATATGGAAATGTCGGTTTGCGAAATACTTTCCGTAGGTACGGAAATACTTCTTGGCGATATTCTTAACACAAATTCAAGATATCTTTCCCTTGAGCTTGCAAAGCTTGGCATTTCCGTTCTCAGACATACAACCGTGGGCGATAATGCCGAAAGGCTTGCCGCCGCACTGAAAACCGCACTCGAAAGAAGCGATATCGTTATCGCAACAGGCGGTCTGGGCCCTACTCAGGATGATATCACAAGGGATGTGTGCTGTCAGGTTATGGGCTGTGAAACGGAGCTTGACTCCGAAATTGCAGAGAAAATCAAAGCTTATTTTGATTCAAAAAATATTGAGATGCCCGAAAGCAATCTAAGGCAGGCTTATGTGCCCAAGGGTCAGACGGTTTTTGAGAACAATAACGGCACCGCACCGGGCATAGGCATAAAGAAAAACGGCAAATGTGTTGTTATCCTTCCCGGTCCGCCTTACGAAATGGCACCTATGTATCAGGAAAGCGTTGTGCCGTTTCTCAGCGAATATTCCGAAGGTTCTATTGTGTCACATACCGTAAGAACAATGGGAATCGGCGAAAGCTCAATGGCTGAAATCTGTGCCGATTTGCTTGAAAAAGAAAATCCTACCGTTGCACCCTATGCAAAAAAAGGCGAGGCGCTTCTCCGTGTGACCGCGAAGGCGGAGAATACCGACGAAGCTGAAAAGCTTTGCGAACCCGTCATTGATGAAATCAAATCAAGGCTTGGCGGCTATGTATACGGAATTGACAGCGAAAGCATTGAAGAAAGAGTTGTTCAGCTTCTCAAAGAGAAAAAGCTGACTGTTGCCACGGCAGAAAGCTGTACCGCAGGCTATATTTCAAAAAGAATAACCGATTTCCCGGGGACAAGTAATGTTTTCGGCTGCGGCGCGGTAACTTATTCCAACGAAATCAAACAGAAGCTGCTTGGCGTAAAAGCAGAAACCCTTGAAGCATACGGTGCTGTCAGCGAGCAGACCGCAAGAGAAATGGCGGCAGGCATACGCCGTGTATCCGGTGCGGATATCGGCATTGCCGTAACGGGCATAGCAGGCCCCGGCAGTGACGGCACAAGCAAGCCCGTGGGTTTAAGCTATGTTGCTCTCGATGCGGAGGGCGTGCAGATTTGCGAAAAAGTCGAAACCGGCAGAAATGACAGAGAATATAACCGCTACGTTACGGGGTCCCGTGCCCTGAATCTGGCGAGAAAATATTTGGAGGATAAATAAGAATGAATAAAAAGGTTGCTGTAATACTTACGGCGGTTTTTGCGGCTGTTGCCGTGCTTTTCACAGTGCTTGCCGCCGTGAATTTCACAAAAAAATCCGATGAAGGTTTCATTGACGAAAAAACGGCGGGTCTTGTTCTTGCCGAAGGTGTTGAAAACGATACCGTAAGCGCAGAGCTTGACAGTGTTAAGTCAAACGCAATGAAGGCTCAGACTCAGTATCCCGAAGGTATTCTTGAGGAGCTCAAGCAGGCATACGCAATCAACAATGACCTTGCAGGCTGGCTTTCAATCCCCGGCACGGAAATGGATACCGCAGTGCTTCTGGGCGATGACAACAGCTATTATCTCAAAAAGGATTTCTATAATAAGACTACTTACGAAACATCGGCAGATAACTACGGCAACATCTATCTCGATTACCGCTGTCTGCCCGACCATCTTTCAAAAAATATGGTTATTCACGGTCACACAACGGGTAAATCCGACGGTATCCCCAAGCAGGCGTTCCGTTCGCTCTATGATTACAGAGATAAAAACCACTTCATTAAAAACCCCATTATCAAATATAAGACATTGACAGGTGAGTATACTTACAAAATCTGTGCCGTTTTCCTTTCAAACACTCAGCCCAAGGACGATAACGGCTACTTCTTCAACTATATTTATCCCGATATGGGCGAAAACAATATGGTTGGCTACATTGAGCAGGTAAATCAGCGCAAGCTTTACGAAACCGGTGTATCACTTGAACCTACGGATAAGGTAATCACCCTTTCAACCTGCATTTACGATTACGGCAAGAATGTTGATACAAGGCTTGTTGTTGTGGGCAGACTTCTTCACGAAGGCGAAAGCGAGGCAATCGATGCTTCTCTTGTTAAGGATAACCCCGATTACCGCAGACCTCAGGTATGGTATAACGCAAAGGGCAAAACAAATCCCTACAAGGGTGCGGAAAAATGGCAGCCCAGCCCCAACTGATTTGAAAATTATCTGAAATTCAGTATAAATACGGAGGAAATGTTATGGCAAACGATAACGAAAAAAAGCCTTCATCACTGCCCGAAGGACTCAGCTCAATTGCAGACGATGAGGCAATAACCGAAATTAATCTTACGGATTTCCTTGAAGAAAGCTCCAAAGCGGCACCGCTTTTTGAGGGCTTCCATGAGGATATTGAAAGCACTGAAAAGAGTATTGAAAGCGAGCTGCAGAGCCTCTACGACGATATTGTGGGCAGCGGTCCCGAAGTCATTGTGCCAAAGCCCATGTCGGTGCTGACCGCAAGTGAGGCGGAGCCTGCAAAGGTCGCACTTTCAGACCCTCAGATTCCCGAAGACGGAGAGGCTTCATCTCTTGATGATTTGTGGATGAACCCCGAGGATTACTACGACGAAGAAATTCCCGTTGTTTCTCTTGATGAGGACGAGCCCGATGTTTATGAGGTATCGGAGCCCCAAGTTGTTGAAGAAGAAACACCCGAAGAGCCTGAAACGGGTGCAGATGCCGCAAAGGATGATATTTTCAGTATGATTGATATGCTGAAGGCGGATTCTGACGGTGAAACGGGATTCGGAGACATACTTTCCGAAATTGAAGCAAACCAAGGTATTGCAACGGTTGATACGGAGCTTTCCGTTGCGGCAAGCCTTGTTACTGACCCTGCCGCTTATGAGGCAGATGATACCGTATGGGATCTTCCCGAAGAAGAAACCGACAGTGCAGTTGAAGCTGTTGCAGATGCTCCTGCAGAGGAAATCCCCGCACCCGAAAAAGCTGTGGATACCGACAGTGAAGATTTCCAAAGAGAGCTTGCAATTCTTCTGGGTGATGAAGTGCCCGAAGAAAAGCCCTCGGCATCTGCAGGATTTATGATTGATATTCCCGATGACGGCAACGATTATGAAGCTGCTGCGGCTCAGCCCGAAAAGCTTTATGAGCCCGAACCCATGGGCAGCGGAATTGCCTATATGACCGAAGAGGAGTTTGAGGCAAAGGAAGCTGAGAAGAAGGCGAAACGCAAGAGAGAAAAGAAGGAAGAAAAAGAAGAAAAGCCCGAAAGCAAGGCGGCAGGTATTGTGAGAAAGGTTGTTCTTGCAATCTCCGCAATTACCATTGTTGTTTGTTCGGCAATTATCGTTAACACATACATTGTTCAGCCTCTTATGTTCCGCAAAACCGCACAGCAGGTTGCAGATCAGATGAGTCAGAATATCAGCCAGCACGATCAGACTGCCGTTGTTGATTCACGACTTGAAAGCGAGTTTCCCGGGGTTGAATTCCCCGAAGGTATGCTTGCAAAGTACGGTCAGCTTTACGCGGCTAACAAAGACCTGAGAGGCTGGGTTTCAATAGACGGTCTTGATATCAACTTCCCCGTTGCGCAGGGTGTTGATAACGATTATTACCTTGAAAAAGATATTTACGGCAAATATACAATGTACGGTGTGCCCTTCTTTGATTACAGAATGACCGATTTCCGTAATCTTCACAGAAACAATGTTATCTACGGCCACAACATGCGTTCCGACGACTATATCTTCGGCAACCTTGAAAACTACCGTACCGTTGACGGCTTCAAGACCGCACCCGTTATTGAGTGTAATACCATTTACGGCGACTATACCTGGTTTGTCTATGCCGTATTCATCACAAACTCTGATCCCAAGGATGATAACGGATATCTTTTCCCCTATAACTTTATTGATATTTCCACAGCCAAGTTTGAAGGCTACATTGATGAAATCGACAAGCGTAAGCTTTATACAACAGGTGTTGACATCAATGTAAGCGATAAGATTCTGACCCTTTCAACCTGCTGCTACGACTTCAACGAGGCAAGGCTTGTTGTTGTTGCAAGGCTTAAACGCGACGGCGAAAGTGTCAGCGTAGATACCTCAAAGGCAATTGAAAATCCCAACCCCAAGTATCCCCAGGCATGGTATGATGCAAATAAGAAAGCGGTTAATCCATATGCTCAGGATGCCCGCTGGTAAAATATTATGAAGGCATATTTCCGCCAATACTTCGTCAACTCCTTTCGCAATATCTGTATATTGCTTCAAGAAGTTTCCTTGTCTTGACGCAAATCTGCACTTCATAACCGCAAAAGAATATCTCCGCAGATACTTCGTCAACTCCTTTTGCAATATCTGTATATTGCTTCAAGAAGTTTCCTTGTCTTGACGTAAATCTGCACTTCATAACTGAGCAATTACAGAGTATTTATTTGAAGAAAAAGAAACGGAGTTTTAATATGAAAAGAAAGGTGAGCTTGCTTACCCTTTGTGCCTCTTCGGTGCAAAACGGGTCTGCATATATCGAGCAAAAACTAAAGCAGTTTTATCCCGATACATCCGCTGCGGATTACGGCGACTCTGCGTCTTTTGCCGATGCTGTTGCAAAATGTGCCTGCGAGGGCGGCATTATTGTTGCGGCTGTGCCCACTTCAATGTTTTCTGCCGCAAAACTCCGTTTGCTTAAACTTTTTTCTTCAAAAATTGTCAGAAGCAGCACAATAGTTTCTGCCTTACAGGGTAATCTGCCCGAGAATTCCAAAGAAAAGGACATTCATTGTGCAGTGCCCGAAAAATCAAAGCTCTTTGTTTCTTCAGACGGACTTTATTCCGCTTTTGCAAAGGAGCTGGGAGAGGGTCTTGTTGCGGTTATGCCTCTTGAAGAAGAAAGAGCGGCGGCGGTGTTTGCCGCAGGTCTTGAAGCTCTTTTCGCAAAGGCGTTCCCCGTTGCAAAGCCCAAAAAATCGGCTATGGAGCAGGTTAAAGAGAGCGTGAATGCCGTTATCAAAAGCGGCAAAACCGTTGCAGTTTCTCCCTGCGGCAGCGCAAAGGCACTTCTTTCGGTAATTACCGCAGTGCCCGGAAGTGAGGAGGCATTTATTCCCGATTCAACCGTGAAAGAGGCGGCCGAGGGCGAAAGTGCCGAAGATTTCATAACTCAGAGTGCAAAGCTTTCGAAAGAAACAACTCAGGCAGATTTCGGAATTTCAATTTCCGATATTACCGCCGCCGACGAGGGCGAGGATTACGTGACGGTCTGCGTTGCGGATTCGAAGGGTGCAAGGGCTGCAAGGGTTTTTGCCCTTCCCGGCGAAGGCAGTAAGCAGCTTGTTGCGGCGGCAGTCATAAAGCTTTGTTCAATGCTTGAAGAAGTGGCGGGCGGTGCAGGTATTGTTATCCCCCGTGCACCCGAAAAGAAAGACGGCAAAAAAACCGCGCTCATAATAGCCGTATGTGCTGTTGCGCTTGCGGCGGTAATCTGCCTTATAGCGGCAATTATTATGGGCGGTGAGTATACAAAGGCATCGTATGTTGATGCAGGCAATAATAACATTGCGGAAGAATCCACTCTTACACAGCAGGGGGAATATTACGGCGGAAGCGGGCTTGAAGGCGAGGATATGGACCTGATAATTTTCCCCGAAGAAATCACATTCCCGTCAACCGAAAGCGCAACTTCCGTAACACTTACCGAAAAAGTAACAAATCTGCTGACCACTCTTGCCGCAACGGTTAAAACAACCAAGGCGACTACCACGGAAAAGCTTACAACCACCACAACCAAGGCGGTAACTGCAACCACAACAAAAGCAACAACCGCTGAAAATATCACAACAACAAAACCTGAAATAACCACGCAGAAGCCTGCGGAAACAACAGCTCAGAAACCTTCAGAGGGTACGACGGGTGCAGTGGGCGGCAAGTTTGTTTTCAAGGTTTACGGCTACGGCCACGGTGTCGGTATGAGCCAGCACGGCGCTCTTGAAATGGCGAAAAACGGCAGCAAATATGAGCAGATTCTTACTCATTATTTCCCCGGCACAACAATAAAAGAGGATACCGCAACGCCCGAAACCGTTAACTACGGCGGCACGGATATCCCCCTGATTGAATATATCTGCAAAACCACAAAAAAAGAGATGGGCTACAGCAGTGCAGGTAAAGAAGCGGTCAAAGCCCAGATGGCGGCGATTTACACTTATGCAAAGCACAACAAATTTGTTGTGAAATCAAGCCAGCATGCATATGATTCGGGCTTTGCCTTTGAAGGCACCGAAATCCACAAGGCGTGCCTTGAATATCTGGGAATGGCAGCTGCCGAGGACAAGCCCGTTGCAAAGTATGTTGATTATAACGGTGCGGCTGCAAACACGGTTTATTTCTCAACCTCTGCAGGCAAAACCGCAGCCGCATCCACTGTATGGTCGGCAAATTCATATCCCTACCTTGCAGGCGGCGTTTCAAGCCCCGAAAATCCCAATCCTTCGGAATTCGAAATTTCTGCAGAGGATTTCAGAAAGCTTGCTGAATCCTATAACAGCGGAATTGTTCTTGGCGATAATCCTGCCCAATGGATAACCGTTGTTGAGCACGATAAATGCATAAGCGACAGCTGCGGCTATGTTACCGCCATAAAGATAGGTAACGCTCAGATGAAGGGTAACGCATTCCGCACAGGGCTTATGAATTACAAAATCCGTTCACACTGCTTTACGGTTACATATGTTGCATAAAATGAAGGCTGTTTCACATAGGTGAGACAGCCCGTTTTTTATGTTTCCTATATCTCCTCCGCTACGGCGGTAATGACGGTCATATCGTCAAACCGTTCGCCGCAGCGCCGTCTTGCTGAGTCAACGATATCCTGAGAAAATCCGCTTGCATCCTTTTTGCCGAATGCCTTGATATCATCCTTAATCCAGCTGTTTCCGCAGCCCAGTATGCCGTCACTGACCATAACAAGGGCATCGCCGCCGTGAAGCTTCAGACTGTATTTGTTAAACTTCACCTTGCTGAGAATTCCCAACGGAGTTGATGAGATTTCAATCGTGCGTATTCTGCCTGAATTTGTGTAAAACGAAGGTGCGGCACCTGCTTTGTAAATTACCGTATTTCCGTCAAAAAGATCAATTTCCGCCACATCGAGAGTGGAAAGTGATTCGTCGTCGGATTTTACGGAAAGGGCTGAATTTGTTATGCTCAGGGCCGAATCAAGGCTGACGCCTGCCCGTATGAGCCTTGAAAAAAGCTCAACGGTCATTGTTGAATCTATTGCTGCCCTGCCGCCTGTACCCATGCCGTCGCTGAGAATGATATATGCCTTTGAATCGGTCTGAAAGCATTCAAAATAATCGCCGCAAAGCTTCTGATTGCCGCAGCTTGCGGCGGCTGACCCTATGCGGATTTTAAAAAGCTCCCTGCGCAGAAAAATAAGCTCCTTGCCGTCGGCGAGGATTTTTATTTTCGGGGGATTGAGCATCACTTCAAGCTCCTTTGAAAGTGCGGCAGTAAGCTGTGAAAGGCTTGTGGATGGCGGTATTTCTTCAACGGTGCAGCTCAGGCGAAGGGCACCCGAAAGGGGCTGGATACAGCTTGTTTTTATTACCGTGAAGCCGTGCTCCGAAAGCACTCTTGCGGCACATTTTTCTTTGCCGAAAAGTATCTGTGCACCTTTGCTCAGATCCTCGGAAAGCTCACGGAGAAGGGCTGCCGTCCAGTCAAACTGACCGCAGGCAAGTGCTCTGTTCCGTGCGGAATTTGCCTGCAGGGCATTGACCGCATTTCTTGTGGCATATATTCTGTTGAAGCTGTCTGCGAGTCTTGGTACGCAGGGACATTTCATATTGAAGTCCGCTGAAAAATCCTCTGCACCTATTTCACTCCCTGCCGCAAGCTTTTCGAGAACGGCGGCAAAATCCCCTTCTTCGGGGCAGAAGGTATCTTTGAGGCGGCACTGAGAGCATACCCTTTCCCGCACACGCATACAAACCATAACATCGCTTGCAGGCGAAAGTGCTTCAATGCCCTTTGAAACATTTGCAACGCACTCCGAAACCGAACCCACCGCCTTTGCGGCTTCCATAAGCCTTTCACCCGCGGAGCCGAATTCAAAGTCGATTCTCTGTGCTTTTGGGTTAAGAATGTTGCTTCTGACCCGTGAAAGCTTTGTCTTGGGAATAACGGCAAATATGAATGCTGCCGTTGCCGCTTCCGCGAATACGCAAAGCCCTTCGTTTGTGCCGTCAAGCAGGGCGGCGATGCCCGATGTCAGTGTGAATACAAGAGCGCATACAATCTGACCCTGCTTTGAAAAAATTCCCGACAGAAGACCGCATATTCCGTAGCATATGCTCAGAGCAACTCCCGTGCCCGATACCGCAATGCATCCGCCCACCGCAATGCCTGCAATGCTGCCTCCCGAGCGGCTGAAAAGATAGGCGGCGGTAAGAATAACAAAGCATCCGAAGAATCTTGCAGGGCGGAAGCCCATAAGGCTAAGCTCCGATGAGCCCAGAAGCAGAGTGCACAGGCTTGCAACGATACATACAAGGCTGTGGTTATCCAGCATATAGGGGCTTCGTCTGTTTCTTATGCAGTCGACGGTGCCCGAATAAAATGTTACCGAAGCGGCACACAGCAGGCTTGTGCAGATGATAAGCATAAAATCCGCCATATTGGGCAATTCCGCAAGCATAACCCCCACGGAGCATAAAAAATGAAGTGCCAAAACCGTAACGGAAAGAATGAGCCGTCGGTTTTTACGCAGATTTGTCCTTTCCATAATAAAAACGGTGCCCGTGATTGCCCCAACGGGGACGATTGCACAAAGCATCTCCCCTGCAGAAAGACGCAAAGCACCGCCAAGAATACCGCCTGCCGCCGCACAGAGAAGTTCAATTCCCGTGCAAGCGGCGCAAAGACCGATGCTCAGAGGTATTCTGACAGAAAAAAGCCCCGCACCCGAAAGAATGAAGCTGCTCAAAAAATAAAGGGCACAGGTAAGTATTTTAACTCCCCTTTCCCAGAGAAGGTCGGCAGGGTCATCGGCAGATATAATTTTTGGTTTTTCCATTGTTTTTACAGTCCTTTCCTTTAATATCTACATTTTATATTCGTTGAAAAGCAAATACTGTCAGTTACTGAACGGAAAACGCAAAAATTTTCAGGATTTTTCTGTAAAAATATTAATAATACTGTTCATTTTTATTTTTTTATGATATAATAAACCGAATATAGTAAAATCGGGAGGAGTCTGCTCAATGGAAATGCAAAACGAAAAGCAGGGTCTTATAATAGGAAGAAACGCTGTTGCCGAGGCGCTCAAAAGCGGCAGAGCAATCGACTGTCTGCTTGTTGCCAAGGGTGAAAGAGGCGGCTCCGTAGGCAAGATCATCGGTCAGTGCCGCGACAGAGGCATTGTTGTTAAAGAAACCGACAAAAGAAAGCTTGATAAAATCTGCGAAGGCGAAAATCATCAGGGTGTTGCCGCTTGGGCGGCGGTGCATGAGTATTCCTCAATTGAAGATATTCTTGCCAACGCCGAAAGCAAGGGCGAAGAACCCTTCGTTATCATATGTGATGAAATTGAAGACCCTCATAATCTTGGTGCAATAATCAGAACGGCGGATGCCTGCGGAGCACACGGAATAATCATCCCCAAGCGCAGAGGCGTTGCCCTGACCTATGCGGTGGGCAAGGTTTCTGCAGGTGCGGTTGAATATGTGCCCGTTGCAAGGGTTTCAAATCTGCCCAATACCATTGAAGAGCTCAAAGAAAAGGGATTCTGGGTTTACGGTGCGGATATGGACGGCAAACGCTGGGATGAGCAGGATTATTCGGGCAAGGTTGCTCTTGTAGTCGGTTCGGAAGGCAAAGGTGTAAGCCGTCTGGTCAGAGAAAAATGCGATTTTGTGGTTTCTCTGCCTATGAAAGGTAAAATAAACTCCCTCAACGCTTCCGTGGCGGCGGGAATCTTAATGTATGAAATTGCAAAAAACAGGTAGGTGAATGAATTGAGCGATTATCTGAACAACACTTCGGGCAATGAGATAGACGATATCCTTGCTCAGGTCAGAAATTCAAATCAGACTACGGAGGAGGAGCCCTCCAAAACCTGGTCGCTGGATGATATTGACAGGCTGATTGCTCAGTCCAACGGCGAGGAATATGTGCCTGCACCCAAAAAAGCACCCACGCCTGCTGAGGATTTCGAAAGAATTCTCAGCCGTGAGTTTGATACGGGAATCTTCACCGTAAGACCTATGGCTGAAGTGCCCTCAAAGCCCGAAATGCAGGATATTTCCTCAACCTCAGGCGAGGATGAGGTTGACGGTCAGGAAACCTTCTTTGACGGTTCGGAGGAAGATGAATTCGACGAAGCGCTGTTTGAAATAGAGACGGTTATCGTGCCCGAGGATATTCCTCAGCCCCACGCTATGTTTGCCTGGCAGGAGCCCGAAAAAGAACCCGAAAAGCCTGAGGAAGAGCCTTCGGAAGTGAAGATGTTCTATGAGGATGAAACGGCAGTTATAGATTTATTTACTCAGAAGCAGGAAGAAGAAAAGAAGGAACCCGAAAACAAAATAGATTACAGAACCCGCTTCTTTGAAAAACTGAAGCTTGAAAACACCGTTGAAATAGACCCTGTGCAGACAGGTCCTGTTGACAGGTCGGGTATCGTTGTTCAGAAGTCGGATGAGCAGGCAGAGGGCGGCCTTGAAGCTATGCCCAGAATTCTTGCCGCCGAGGATGCAAAAAATCTTGACGATGAGAAAACCCGTATAATGGAAGCTGTGGGCAGAGCTGAAAAGAAGATGTCCGAGGCAGGCAACGATGTTGAAGGCCAGATAATGCTGACGGGCTTTGAGGATATTCCCGAAGAAACCTTACCCGAGCACAGCCGCGAATTCGATGTTGAGGTACAGCTTTCGGAAAAGCGTAAGCAGAGAGCAAAAAATTTCAAGCTAATTGATGCACTTGACCTTGACGAAGATTTTGACGGTGATTTCGAAGCTCCCCCCGAAGACAGAGAAAAGCAGGAAAAACAGCGCAAAAAGAGGGAGAAAAAGCAGGTTCGTGCGGCATCAGAAGAAAAGACCGTTGCAAAGGAATACGAATCCCCTGCGGAGCGCTCCTCAATGCATACGCTTCTTACCGAAAGAAGCGCCAAGGCAACGAAGGGTCTTATTATTGCGGGTGCGGTTGAGCTTCTTGTAATCGTAATTAACCTTATCCCTCTGCTTGCCGAAAAGCTTGCCCTTGAAACCGAGGTTTTCATTGCAGGGTCAGCACCTATGTGTGTTATCAATGCGGTGCTTATCATCGCGGCGGCGGCAATCAGCAATGTGCGCTTTGTTGACGGACTTATCGGCATATTCAAAAAGAATATCACGGCGGATACGGCAGTAAGCCTTTCGCTTGCAATCGCTCTTGTTCAAAATATGCTTGCGGCGTTTATCGGCGGCAATGAGGTTGCAACAACCGTATTCTCTGCGGCGGCGGTAGGTGCGGTGCTCATAAGCAAGATTGCCGAAAAAATGGATGCACAGCGCACACTCTCAAACTTTGAAGTCTGCGTCTATAAATACGAACATAATATGTATGCGGTTCATCCTTTTGAGAATGAATCCGAAATCTTTGAGCTTGGCAGAGGTCTTATGATGGGTAATGCGGATTTGCTTTATTCGTCAAAGGTTGCCTTCCCTTCGGAGTTTATGAAGAATTCCGAAGCCGATGCCACGGATAAGAAGCTTATCCGTATTCTTATTCCTGCCGCTTTGGGCGGTGCGGCGGTTGCGGCAATAGCTGCGGGTATTGTTGAAAAGAGCGTTATGGCGGCGTTTTCCGCATTTGCAGGCACATTCTGTATCTGTTCACCCGTGCTGGCATCAATCATCCCTGCATTTATCGCAAGAATTGCAAATTACGGGCTTAACACAACGGGCACAATGATTTCGGGTATAGCGGCGGCAGAAGAAACCGCAGGCGCAAATGCTGTTGTTATGGACTGTGCAGACATATTTGACCGTTCACAGTGCACAATGCACGGCATGAAGGATTTCAAGACAATCAGAATTGACGATGTTCTTCTTTATGCGGCGGCACTTGTTATTAAATCCGGCGGACCTCTCAGAGAAAGCTTTGAGCAGGTTGTTGACGGAAAGCCCGACCTCCTTCCTCCCGTAAAGGAGCTTGTTTATGAAGATAGACTGGGTATTTCCGCAAGAATTCACGGTCAGAAGGTGCTTCTGGGCAACAAAAATCTTCTTATAAATCACAGCGTTGAAATGCCGGAAGGCATTTCGGAGGATAAGTATACTCACAGTGACAGAAAGGTTATGTACCTTGCGGTTGCAGGCAAGCTGGCGGCACTTTTCGTTGTCAGCTATGCGGTTGATAAAAACCTTGAACCCTATTTCAAGCTTCTTGAAAGCAACGGAATTCAGGTGCTCGTAAGGACAAACGATGTCAATGTCACAGAGGAGCTTATTTCAAAAAGCTTCGGTCTGCCTCAGGAAACATTCAAGATTCTTTCCTCCGTTGCAGGCAAGCTTTTTAAACGCAGAAGAGATGCGGTCTGTGACAGACTTCCTGCAAAAATTGTTCACGACGGCACGGCATTCTCGATGCTCAGGGCTGTTGCGGCGGCTTGCAGCATAACCTCACAGGCAAGGCTTGGCTCCGTGCTTCAGATTATTCTCAGCGCATTGGGCTTCGTGCTCAGTCTTGTGCTTTACTGCACGGCAAACGGCCCCGTTTTCAACGGAATTACGGCGGCAATTTTCCTTGCGCTGGGATTTGCGGTGTCCGCAGGCATACTGTTTTTGCGTAAAATAAAATAAATTTTCGAAAAACTCTTGACAAACCCCCGTGTATAGGTTAAAATAGCTTGCACAATAAAGCAGAGCAGGTTTGGCTCTCACCTTCCGGGGAATGTCCTGAGTCGGTCAATAGTTTCTTTTTAATCGGGCTTTTGCGCCCGTGTGAAGCGTTGATTATGCGAGGTCAGGGATTCCTGCCCTCGCTTTTTTATTATTATGTTGGAGGTGCTTTAACATCAGCAGCAAAGAACAGCAAATCAATGAGGAAATCCGTGACAAAGAAGTAAGAGTTGTTACAGATGACGGCGAGCAGCTGGGCATTATGTCCGCAGCAGAAGCTCTTAAAATTGCCGAAAGCAAGAATCTTGACCTTGTTAAGATTGCTCCCATGGCAAAACCGCCCGTATGCAAAATTATGGACTACGGCAAGTTCCGATTTGAAAAGGCAAAGAAAGAGAAAGAAGCAAAGAAGAATCAGAAAACCATCGAGATTAAAGAAATCAGACTTTCTCTTAACATTGATACCCATGATTTTGACACAAAAATCAACCACGCACGCAAGTTCATTGCGGCAGGCAACAAGGTTAAGGTTTCCATTCGTTTCAGAGGCCGTGAAATGGCTCATCCCGAGCTTGGTCTTACCATTATGAAACGCTGTGCGGAGGCCATGGCTGATTGCGCAGGTATCGAAAAGCCCGCAAAACTTGAGGGCAGACAGATGCTGATGTTCCTGGCTCCCAAAAGCTCAAAGTAAAAATGTTTTAAATTTCTAAGGAGGAAATACCAATGCCTAAAATCAAGACTCACAGTGGCGCAAAGAAGCGCTTCAAGCTTTCAAAGAACGGCAAGCCCATGCGTGCCCATGCTTACAAATCACACATTCTCAACAAGAAGAACACAAAGCGTAAGAGAAATCTTCGCAAGACAACTGTTGCTGACGTTACAAACTGCAAGCAGATCAAGCGTCTTGTTCCTTACAAATAATTCAGGAACTTTGCAAACAACCATCACAGATAAGATTTAACGGAGGATATTTAAAATGGCACGTATTAAAGGCGCTATAATGACTCGTAAGAGAAGAAATAAGGTACTCAGACTCGCTAAGGGCTACTATGGCTCAAAGAGCACACTTTTCAAGACAGCTAAGCAGGCTGTTATGAAGAGCGGTAACTACGCATACATCGGCAGAAAGCAGAAGAAGAGAGATTTCCGTCGTCTTTGGATCACCCGTATTTCAGCTGCATGCCAGGCAAACGGCATGAACTACTCAACATTCATCAACGGTCTCAAGAAGGCAGAAATCAGCCTTAACAGAAAGATGCTTGCTGAAATCGCAGTTTCAGATCCCGCAGCTTTCACTGCACTTACCGAAAAGGCAAAGGCAGCTCTCAACTAATCATAGAGTAAATCATCAGAGATGTGGCTTATTGTTACATCTCTGATTGTGCTTATTAAGCCTGTGTTCACCACGGGTGAATTGTGTTTTTTCAGCGGATTTTTCCGCTTTTTTCGACAAAAAACAACATATAAAAGGTATCAAATATTTAAACAATATAGTGTAAAAATATTATGGAAAAGATAACCTCGAGAAGTAATGAAAAAATAAAATATGCCGTCCGTCTTGGAGAAAGTGCTTCGCTCCGAAAAGAGGCAGGGGAATTTTTTCTCGAAGGCGCACGGCTTTGCTTTGACGCCGCACAGACTGGCATTGAAATAAAGCAGGCGTTTTTTACGGCAAAGGCAATGTGGAAGTATGAGGACTATGTGAAAGAAATAACCGAAAGGTGTGCCGAATGTTATGAAATCGGTGCTGAGGTTTCACAGAAGCTTTCCGACACTGAAAATGCTCAGGGCGTATTCTGCATTTGTTCAATGAAGCCGAAAAGCGAAAAGGTAAGTCTTAACCCCAACGGCAAATATATTGCCCTCGAAAATCTGCAGGACCCCTCAAATCTGGGTGCGGTGTGCAGAAGCGTTGAGGCAATCGGTCTTGACGGTCTTATCGTCAGCGGCGGCTGTGATATCTATAACCCCAAGGCGCTGAGAGCGGCTATGGGCTCATCTCTGAGAATGGATGTTACGGTATGCGATGACCTTGGCGAAATTCTTGACCTTGCGCACAGCCTTGGAATGCAGACACTTGCTTCCGTGCCCAAGAATACGGCAACAGATATCCGCCGGGTTTCAATGGAGGGCGGTGTGATTTGCTGCGTGGGTAACGAAGGCAACGGACTTTCCGAAAAAACCATCGGTCAGTGCACAAAGCAGGTGGTTATCCCCATGAGCGGCAGAGCGGAGTCATTCAATGCATCTGCGGCGGCGGCGATTCTTGCCTGGGAGCTGAAAAGATGAACGATTACCGTAAATACTGGATATGGCTTGCAACGGTGCTCGGCCCTGCAGTAAGGACAGACGAAATTCTGGGTGCTTTTCCCGAGCCTCATAAGGCTTTCGAAGCAAGTGAAAGCGAAAGAATGCTGTCGGGTGTCCTGAGCAAAGGTCAGCTTGAAAAAATGAGAACCGTTTCTATGGATACGGCAATTCATTATATGAACCTTTGCAAAAAGAACGGCTGGGAAATCATAACCCCCGATTGCGAAAATTATCCCGAAAGCCTTAAAAAACTTACGGATATTCCCCTTGCGCTTTATGTTGACGGCGACCTTGGCTGCATCAGAGATAAGGTGACAATCGGTGTGGTGGGAACAAGAAATCCCTGCTACGAAAGCATTGCCATTACGCGTAACATCAGCGGCGAGCTTACAAAGGCGGGTGCCGTGGTCATAAGCGGCGGTGCGCTGGGAATCGACAGTGCGGCTCACGAAGCAGCTCTTGCAGCGGGCGGAAAAACCGTCTGTGTTCTGGGCTGCGGATTGGGTACGGATTATCTCAGGGCAAACGAGGCAATGCGCCGCGAAATCGGCAAAAACGGGGCGGTTATCAGTGAATTTGCTCCCTTTACTCCCGCATCACGCAGAACCTTTCCTCAGCGCAACCGGATAATATCGGGTCTGAGTATGGGTGTTCTTGTTGTTGAGGCAGGCGAACACAGCGGCTCGCTTATTACCGCAAAGCACGCAAATGAGCAGGGCAAAGAAGTTTTTGCAATTCCCGGCAGTGTGCTCTCAACGGCTTATATGGGCGCCAACAGCCTTATCCGTGACGGCGCAAAGGCAGTGGGCAGCGCAAAGGATATTCTCACGCCCTACGCCGTAATGTATCCCGACCGACTTTGTCTTGACGGACTTTCGGGACCTGCAAAGGAAGAAATAAAGGCTTCTGCTGCCGAAAAAAGCAAGCCGGTAAAGGTCAGGAAGGAATGCCCCAAGGAGCTTGACCCCGAATGTGCGGCGGTCTACGGTCTTTTCGGAGAAGAACCCGTGCATCCCGACGAAATCTGCGCGGCAACGGGATTACCTTTATCAAAGGTAATATCCGTGCTTATGCAGCTTGAAATCAGCGATTATATCGAACAAACCGAAGGTAAAAATTATATTTTGAAATAAACAGGAGAAAACCGATGTCGAAGCTTATTATAGTTGAGTCGCCTGCAAAGGCGAACACAATCAAAAAATATCTGGGCAAGGACTTTGATGTTGTTGCTTCAAAAGGACACATCAGGGATTTGCCTGCGGCAAAGCTCAGCGTTGACGTAAAGAATAACTTTGCTCCCAAATATGCACTTATCAAGGGCAAGGAAAAGCTTGTCAAGGAGCTTAAAGAAAAGGTTGAGGCAAGCGAAGCAGTTTATCTCGCAGCCGACCCTGACCGTGAAGGAGAAGCAATTTCATGGCATCTTGCAACTGTTCTCGGTCTTGACCTTAACAAAGAAAACCGTGTAACATTCAACGAAATTACAAAGACGGGTATTGCAAGCGGTATGGCAAACCCCAAGAAGGTCAATGTTGACCTTGTAAATGCTCAGCAGGCACGACGTGTGCTTGACCGTCTTGTGGGCTACAGACTCAGCCCCTTTGTTTCACAGAAAATCAGAAGAGGTCTTTCTGCAGGCCGTGTTCAGAGCGTTGCGGTAAGGCTCATTGTTGACCGTGAAGAAGAAATAAATGCATTCAATCCCGAAGAATACTGGGTAATCGATGCGAAGCTTGCCACCGCACAGAGAAGAACCTTCACCGCAACCCTTTATTCCGATGAAAAGGGCAAAATCAAAATCGAAAACGGCGAGCAGGCAAACTATTACCTTGCAAGACTTGACGGTGCAGAGTATGAAGTAAAGTCCGTGAAGAAGGGTACAAGAAAAAAGAATCCCGCACCCCCCTTCATCACTTCAACCCTTCAGCAGGAGGCTTCAAGAAAGCTGGGCTTCCAGGCTGAAAGAACAATGAAGACGGCTCAGGAGCTTTACGAAGGTGTCAATGTTCAGGGTATGGGCATGACTGGTCTTATCACCTATATGAGAACCGACTCGCTCCGTATTTCGGAAGAAGCAAGAGCAGCGGCAAAGGATTATATATCAAACACCTTCGGCAAAGAATATATTCCCGAAAAGCCCGTATATTATAAATCGAGAGCAAATGCTCAGGACGGTCACGAAGCAATCAGACCTTCAATTCCGTCACTTACACCCGAACAGGTGAAGTCAAGCCTTACAAGTGACCAGTATAAGCTTTATAATCTTATCTGGAAGCGCTTTATGGCAAGCCTTATGGCAAGCTGCGTTCAGAATACCGTAAAGGCTGAAATCCTTGCTTCAAAGGGCGGCAGCGAAAAGGAATTCTGCATCTTTACCGCAGCGGGCTATTCCGTTAAGTTTGACGGCTTCACAAAGCTTTATGAGCTTCCCGATGACGATACCGAAAAGGGAATACTTCCCGAATTCAAGGCAGAGGAAAAGCTGAAGCTTCGCGAGCTTAACTCAAATCAGCATTTCACTCAGCCTCCCGCACGCTACACCGAAGCTTCGCTCATCAAAGAGCTTGAAGAAAACGGCGTAGGCAGACCCAGCACATATGCAACAATTCTTTCAACAATTATTAAAAAGAGCTATGTTCAGAGAAAGGCAAAGCAGCTTGTGCCCACAGAGCTTGGCTGTGCAGTAACAGGTCTGCTCAAAGATAAATTCCCCAAGATAGTCAACACAAAGTTCACCGCACAGATGGAAATTAATCTTGACCGTGTGGGCAGCGGCGAAGAAGACTATGTAAGAATGCTTGACGAGTTCTACACGGATTTTGAAAAAAATCTTGACAAGGCAAAGGTTGAGATGAAGAATGTCAAAATCCAGCTTGAAGAGGATACAACCGATATTCCCTGCGATAAGTGCGGCAGAATGATGGTTATCAAAACCGGCAGATACGGCAGATTCCTTGCCTGCCCCGGTTACCCCGAATGCAAGAATGCAAAGCCCCTTGTTATCAACACCGGTGCAAGATGCCCCGTATGCGGCGGCGAGATAATCGAAAGAAAGTCCAAGAAGGGTCACGTATTCTACGGCTGCGGAAGCTGGCCCAAGTGTAACTTTATGAGCTGGGATCCCCCTGCTGACGAAAACTGTCCTCAGTGCGGCAAGGCTCTGTTCAGAAAGAAGACAGGAAAGCTTGTTTGTATGACGGAAGGCTGCGGCTATGAAAAATCCGCAGGCGGAAAGAAAAAGAACAATGGATAAAGTTAAAATAATCGGCGGCGGCTTTGCAGGTGCGGAAGCTGCGTGGCAGCTTGCAAACAGAGGCATAGAGGTTGAGCTTTACGAAATGAAGCCCGTTAAGTTTTCGCCCGCACACAGCGGCGAGGGTCTTGCGGAGCTTGTTTGCTCAAACTCGTTTAAGGCAATGCGTCTCGGCTGTGCCGCAGGTATGCTCAAAGCCGAAATGGAGCTTATGGGTTCGCTTTGCGTTGAGTGTGCAAAGGCGACGGCTGTGCCCGCAGGCGGTGCTCTTGCGGTGGACAGAGATAAATTCTCCGCTCTCGTAACGGAAAAAATCCTTTCACGCAAAGAAATAACCCTTATCAGAGAAGAGGTTACGGAAATACCCGAGGGATTTGTGATTATTGCCGCAGGTCCCCTGGCATCCGAAGCCCTCAGCGAAAAAATAAAGG
The DNA here is from genome assembly GCA_015066625.1 of Oscillospiraceae bacterium. Lineage (GTDB taxonomy): Bacteria > Bacillota > Clostridia > Oscillospirales > Acutalibacteraceae > CAG-177. The sequence goes on along the minus strand of SVOC01000008.1, from coordinate 15,692 downwards.
AGCTTTGCGGCGGAAGCCTCAGCTTTTTTGATGCGGCGGCACCTATCATAACCGCAGAGAGCATTGACCTTGAAAACGCTTTTATGCAGTCAAGGTATGACAGAGGCGAGCCCGATGATTATATAAACTGCCCGCTTAACAAAGAGGAGTACGAAGCTTTTTATGAGGCGCTTGTTAACGCCGAGGTTGCTCCCACTCACGAATTTGATAAGCGTAAGGGAGTTTATGAGGGCTGTATGCCCATTGAGGTTATGGCGTCAAGAGGGCACGACACAATCCGTTTCGGCCCTATGAAGCCGTCGGGTCTTACTAACCCGAAAACAGGTCACAGACCCTGGGCAAATCTTCAGCTCCGCAAGGAAAACAAAGACGGCACAATGTATAATCTTGTGGGATTTCAGACAAATCTTAAATTTTCCGAGCAGAAAAGGGTATTCTCAATGATACCTGCCCTTGCGAATGCGGAGTTTGTGCGCTACGGCGTTATGCACCGCAATACTTTTATCGATTCACCCCGTCTTCTGGGCAGCGATTTCGGTTTCAAGGCAAGGGAAGGTCTGTATTTTGCAGGTCAGATAACCGGTGTTGAGGGTTATATGGAATCAGCCGCTTCGGGAATTCTTGCAGGCATAAATGCCGCAAATAAAATTCTGGGCAAGGGAGAATTTCTTCCCTCACAGCTTACAATGACGGGCGCGCTTGCCCGATATATCAGCGACGCAAGCATAAAGAATTTTCAGCCTATGGGCGCATCCTTCGGGCTTTTGCCTGCCCTTGATGAGAAAATCAGGGATAAGAAGCTCAGGTATGAAGCACTTGCGGAGCGCGGACTTAAACAGCTTAAAATTCAGCTTGAAACAGAGTGATTCCGACGGAGGAATATTTTATGATTGAAAAGATAATTTCATTGATTTGCGAAGAATTGGGCTATGATGATGACGCTATAACGGAAAACACGGAGCTTAACGAGCTTGTTGAAGACGGAGTTGAGCTTGACGAAATTATCCGCATAATCGAAGGCGAATTTTATGTTGACCTGAGCGAAGAGCTCAGCGGCGATGTGACGATAGGTCAGGTTGCCGGAATGCTTGAATAAAAGTAATCGGAAAGGAGTTTTGAAATGAGCGATAATCTTGTGCAGTTGCAGAAAAACCTCGGCTATGAGTTCAAGGATATTTCTCTGCTCAAAACTGCGCTTACCCATTCATCCTACGCAAACGAACAGAATGACGGAACACAGTGCAACGAAAGACTGGAATTTCTGGGAGATTCCATTCTGGGATTTGTTTCCGCGAAATATTTCTACACCACCTTTGATTGGCCCGAAGGTGAGCTGACAAAGCACAGGGCGGCAAAGGTATGCGAAAATGCTCTTTGCACTTTTGCCAGAGAGCTTGAAATCGGTCCTGCCCTTCGTCTGGGCAAGGGCGAAGTCAGAATGGGCGGTGCAGACAGACCGTCAATTCTTGCCGATGCCTTTGAGGCTGTGCTTGCGGCGGTATTCCTTGACGGAGGACTTGACGAGGCTTCAAAAATCGTGCTCAGATTTATTCCCCGTCAGGACGGTCTTGAAAAAGCCAAGGACTACAAAACAACCTTGCAGGAGGTTATTCAGCGTAACCGTGAGGAACATATCGAATATGTGCTTACGGATTCCAGCGGACCCGACCACGCAAAGGTTTTCACCGTTGAGGTACACCTTAACAGCAATGTTATCGGAAGAGGTACGGGCAAGAGCAAAAAGCTTGCAGAGCAGCAGGCGGCAAAAGAGGCTCTTGAACTCATGGGAATAAAATGAAGCATGTAAATGTTGCACTTTTTGTTGTGCATAAAGGCTGCCCTCATATGTGTTCATTCTGCAATCAGAGAAGCATTTCGGGCAGTCAGAAAGATATAACCCCCGATGATGTTCATTCTGCGGTGCAAATTGCAGTTGACTCTCTGAGCGAAAGTCAGGCGGCAGGCGGCGAAATAGCATTTTTCGGCGGAAGCTTCACAATGGTAGAGCGTGAATATATGCTCTCGCTTCTTGAGGCGGCTTACGGATATGTTGAAAAAGGCATATTCAAGGGTATAAGGATTTCCACAAGACCCGACGGCATTGACGGCGAAATTTGCGGAATTTTAAAGAAATACGGCGTAACCGCAGTTGAATTGGGTGCACAGAGTCTTGATGACAGAGTGCTTATGCTCAACGAGAGAGGTCACACCGCAGAGCAGGTTGAAACCGCCTGCAGAATACTGAAAGAATACGGCTTTGAGGTCGGTTTGCAGATGATGACGGGTCTTTACGGCTCCGAGGATTCGGACAGCCTTGAAACCGCAGAAAAAATAATTGACCTTGCACCTGCAACAGTGAGGATTTATCCCACGGTTGTGCTTAAAGGCACACGGCTTTATGAACTGATGAAAAGCGGTGAGTTTACCCCGAAGGGTGTTGACGAAACAGTTGACCTCTGTGCAAGGCTTATCGAAATGTTTGAAAATGCAGGCATAAAGGTTATCAGAGTGGGGCTTCATTCCGGCGGCGGAGTTGAAGATGGTTATGCAGGCGGTGCGTACCATCCCGCACTCAGGGAGCTTTGCGAGGGCAGGCTCTATTATAACCGCGCATCCCTGCTGCTTGAAAATTATGAAAGCGGCAGATATATTCTGGGTGTAAACCCGAAAGAAATTTCCAAAATGACAGGGCAGAAGAAAGAAAATCTTATCAGACTTCGTGAAAAAGGCTTTGAATGTACCGTAAAAGGCATTGAAGGACTTTCAAAATACGAGGTTGAAATACATAAAGGTTAGGTATTCAGATGATATTAAAATCTCTTGAAATGCAAGGCTTCAAATCCTTCCCCGACAAGACAGTGCTTGAATTCGGGAAAGGCATAACGGCAGTTGTAGGCCCCAACGGCTCGGGTAAAAGTAATATTTCCGATGCCGTGCGCTGGGTATTGGGTGAGCAGTCAACCAAAACCCTCAGAGGTGCAAAAATGGAGGATGTTATCTTCGGCGGCACAAGCCAGCGTAAGGCTCTGGGCTATGCCGAGGTTACTCTGCGCCTTGATAACACCGACAGAGGTCTTAACAGCGATAAGGACGATGTTTCCGTAACAAGAAGATACTACCGTTCCGGCGACAGTGAATACAAAATCAACGGTGAGGTCTGCCGCCTGCGTGATATTCACGAGCTGTTTATGGATACGGGTCTGGGTAGAGACGGCTATTCAATGGTCGGTCAGGGCAGAATTGCAGACCTTGTTTCCGCACGTTCAACTCAGCGACGTGATATGCTTGAAGAAGCTGCCGGTATCTCCCATTTCCGTTACAGACGTGCGGATGCAAACCGCAGGCTTGATCAGGCGGAGGAAAACCTTGTAAGACTCCGTGATATTCTTGCAGAGCTTGAAAGCAGAATAGGACCCCTTAAAACCCAGAGCGAGAAAGCGATGAAATTCCTTGCCCTTGCCGATGAAAAGAAAACCCTTGAAATCGGTTTGTGGCTTCATACAATAGAAAAATCAAAAAACGGTCTGCGTGAGCAGGAGCATAAGCTTTCCGTTGCCGCTTCGCAGTATGAGCAGACGGAAAACGCACTTGTTGATATTATTGCACAGATTGAGCAGGCAATCAGCGAGGGTCAGGCAATAACCCTTGAAATCGAGCGTCTGCGTGAAAGTATATCGGCAAGTGAAGAAGAGGCAACCGCCATTGACGGTAAGATTGCCGTTGAACGCAACACCATTGAGCATAATGAGCAGACCGTTGAGCGAATTACCGGCGATATGGGTGACAGTGAGGCTTCGAAGGCTGAAATTGATGCACAGATTGAGCAGGCACAGGCGGATATCACCGAAAAGGAAAAGACTGTTGCAGAAAAGAAGGCTGCCCTTGAAGCCGAGCTGAAAAAGCTTACGGAGCTTATGGGACAGAATTCCGAAAACAGCGAAAAAGTGCGCGAAATCAACGAAGAAATTACCGCGCTTACTCTTAAACTTGCAGACCTGCGTGTTGAAAAATCAACTGCCGAATCCGCAAAAAATGAATTAAATGAAAGAATTAGCAACATAAACGGAGTTGTTGAGTCGAGAGGCGGCGTTATTACCGCACTTGAAAAGGAAAAATCCGATGCACAGCTTGAGCTTGACCGCCTTAATGCGGTTGCCGCAGAGCACGAAAACGCACTTGACGGTTACAGAATGATTATCGGCACACGTGCCGATAAGGTTGAAAGAGTAAGAAAAGAGCTTGAAAACCTGAACCTTGACATTTATCAGAAGAATGCAAGAATCAAGATGCTTGATGACCTTGAAAAGAATCTTGACGGCTACGCAGGCAGTGTTCAGAAGGTTATCAAAGAGGCTAAAAGAGGTGCTCTCCGTGGCATTCACGGCACACTTTCGCAGCTTATTTCAACCCCCGGCGAGTATGCGGTTGCTGTTGAAACAGCACTGGGTGCCGCAATTCAGAATATAGTTACCGATAACGAAAATACCGCAAAGCTTGCCATTAACTTCCTTAAAGAAAACCGTGCAGGCAGAGCAACCTTCCTGCCTCTGACTTCGGTTAAATCGAGACCCTTCACCGAAAACGGTCTTGAAAAATGCGAAGGCTTTGTTGATATGGCAGACAGACTTCTTGAATACGACAGCAAGTATTCGGAAATTATCGGCTCGCTTCTGGGCAGAACCGCAGTAGTTGATAACATTGATAACGGTATTGCCATGGCGAAGAAGTATTCATACCGTTTCAAGATTGTTACCCTTGACGGCCAGGTGCTTAACGCAGGCGGTTCAATGACCGGCGGTTCCCGCGGTTCGGGTTCGGGCTTCCTGAGCAGAACAACGGAAATCGAAGCCCTCAAAGAAAAGGTTGCGGCACTTGAAAAACAGCTTGCTCAGAAGGAAGAATCCCATAAAACTCTTTCGGAAGAGCTTGCACTTATTCAGGCAGAGCTTGACGCAAGCGAGGCAGAGCTTATCAAGGCTCAGGAAGATATTATCCGTGCCGAAAGTGCACTTGATCTTATCAAGGACAGATATAATGCCGCAAAGGGTCACATCGATGAGCTTGAAGCGGAAAAAGAGCGTGCGGCGGCAAGAATTGCCGAATCCGAGGACACCGAAAAGAAGGCTCAGAGTGAGATTGAAACCGTTACCGCAAAGATTGAGGAGCTTAATTCTCAGCTCAGCGGACTTAATGCTGAAAAAGAAACTCTGGATAAGCTCCGTGAGGATTCCGCAGAGGTGCAGAATGCACTGAACCTCGAAATCGTTTCACTCTGCAAGGATATTGAGGCGGATAACGAGATTATCGCAGGCTGTCTTGAACGAAAAGAGAGCTTTAACCGCCGTGCGGATAAGCTTAACGAGGAAATTGCGGAAATCAGGCGTGAGAATGAAGAAATTCTTTCACGCATTGCAGATTTTGAAGCTCAGGCGGCGGCGCTGCGTGAAAATTCCGTAAAGACCCGCGAAAAGATTGAACAGCTTATGGAAAAGCGTGTTCAGTGTGAGGGTCAGAGCACTTCACTGCGTACAAAAGAGCGTGAAATGACCACCGAGCGTGAAAAGCTTGGCGGCGAGCTTGCAAGGCTTGAAGAACGCAGGGATTCAATGCAGCGTGAGCTTGAAACCGCACAGAACAAGCTTTATGACGAATATCAGCTTTCTCTGCGTGAGGCGGCTGAAATGAACATAGTTCTTGACGATATCCCCAAGGCACAGCGTACCTTGCAGGAAATCAAGAATAAAATCCGTGCTCTGGGCAGCGTAAACGTAGGTGCTGTTGAGGAGTATAAGGAAGTATCCGAAAGATACGAATATATGAGCGGTCAGATAGGCGATATCGAAAAAGCCCGTGAAGAGCTTATCAGGATGATTGAAGAGCTGACAGGTAAAATGGCTGAAAGGTTCAGAGAACAGTTCAGACGAATCAACAATCATTTCGGCGAAACCTTCAAAGACCTGTTTGACGGCGGTAAGGCAGAGCTTGTGCTTGAAGACCCTCAGGATGTGCTTGAATGTGCCATCAACATCAGGGTTCAGCCCCCCGGCAAGAATGTTCAGAATATTGACCTGCTTTCGGGTGGTGAAAAGGGTCTTGCGGCTATTGCACTTCTGTTTGCAATTCTCAAGGTCACGCCCGCACCCTTCTGTATCTTTGACGAGGTTGAGGCGGCACTTGACGATGTTAACGTAAGCCGTTACGCTTCTTACGTAAGAGAAATGACGGGCAGCACCCAGTTTATTCTCATTACCCACAGACGAGGCACAATGGATGAGGCAGATATGCTTTACGGCGTAACAATGCAGGAAAAGGGTGTTTCAAAGCTTCTTGAACTGAAAACCGCCGAAATGGCAAAAAAACTGGGTCTTGAATAAGACAGTGTTACAAAAGTGCCTGAAATAAAGCAATCTGTGTCTTGCAAAATATTTTTACTATGTTATAATTAATATGTATACTATAACAAAGCGGTAAATCGCTTAAAGGGAGGATATAAAATGTCAAATCACGGTATTATTAATTACCCCGATGCGCAGGCTGTGCAGAAGCAGCTTGACGAACTTATCAAAAAGCCTATTCATTCAATCAGCCCCGATGCACTCAGGAAGTACGAAGCAGAGTATTTTGATGTTAAGTGCGCAAAGTCAAAGGCAATGATTGAAGAAGCAAAGCAGGTTATTCCCGGCGGCGTTCAGCACAATCTTGCTTTCAACTATCCGTTCCCCCTTGTTTTCACAAAGGCAGACGGTGCATATCTTTATGATATCGACGGTAATCAGTATTATGATTTCCTTCAGGCAGGCGGTCCCACAGTTCTGGGCAGCAATCCTCCCGCAGTCCGTGAAAAGGTTATTGAACTCCTCAACACCTGCGGCCCTTCAACAGGTCTTTTCCACGAGTATGAGTATAAGCTCGGCAAGAAGATTGCTGACCTTATTCCTTCTGTTGATATGTTCCGTATGCTCGGTTCAGGTACAGAAGCTTGTATGACAGCTATCCGTGTTGCTCGTCTTGCAACAGGTAAGAAAAAGATTCTTAAAATGGGCGGTGCATACCACGGCTGGTCAGATCAGCTCGGTTACAGTATCCGTGTTCCCGGTTCAAAGTTCACTCAGGCTCCCGGTGTTCCTCTGTTCTGTTTCAGAGACACAGACGAATTCTTCCCCGGCGACCTCAATGACCTTGAAAGAAAGCTTAAGGCTAACCGTCTTAAGGGCGGCACAGCAGCAGTTATGCTTGAACCCGTTGGCCCCGAAAGCGGTACAAGACCCGTTGACAAAAACTTCTGCAAGGGCGTTGAAGCTCTTTGCCGCAAGTACGGCGCACTTCTTATCTTCGATGAAGTTGTTACGGCATTCCGCGTAAGCATGAGCGGTGCTCAGGGCTACTTCGGTGTTTCACCTGACCTTACCGTATTCGGCAAGGTTATGGCAGGCGGATACCCCGGCGCAGGCGGTCTCGGCGGTAAGAAGGAATATATGAAGCACCTGGGTTCAGGTCTTGACGGCGACGGCAAGAAGGTCAAGAAGGCTTTCTGCGGCGGCACAATGACTGCTAACCCCCTCAGCTGTATTGCAGGTTACACAATGCTTGAAGAAATGGAAAAGGCTGATGCTTGCTACAAGGCAGCTCAGATGGGTGACAGACTTACAGCAGGTCTTCAGGAAATTATCAAGAAGAGAAATCTTCCCTTCGTTGCATTCAACCAGGGTTCAATCTGCCATCTTGAAACAGTTGGCACAATGAACTTCGCAATCAACTGGTGCAAGCCCTGGGGCATTCCCAAGGTTCTTGACGAAACCTCAAAGCGCAAGAAGGTAATGACACACATGGGCGCTGCTTATATGGCAGAAGGCCTTGTAACTCTTGCAGGCAGCCGTCTTTACACAAGCGCTGCATACACAGAGGAAATGATTGACGATGCAGTTGCAAGATTCGACAAAGTATTTGAGAACATCGTTTGTATTGAAAAATAATTCAATCGGTCAGTGGCGGGATTCTTATATCCCGCCCCGACCTTTGAAATGAAAAGTTAATAGTGAAGAGTGAATAGTTAATGACGGGTTTCACCCGTACCCATTATATGTTTGGTCATAGGCAGAGCCTATCCGAAACTTTTCACTTTTCATTCTTCACTGTTCACTTAATCAGAAGAATGTCGATGCTTGAAAGGGGATTATTTATGGACGTTTTAACAGCAAAAAAACTTGTTATAGAAGCAGGCGAAAGGCTTGTTGAAACAGGTCTTATCGCAAGAACATGGGGTAATGTAAGCTGCCGTGTTGACGATAAAACCTTCGTTATCACACCCAGCGGCAAGCCCTACATAGGTCTTACCCCCGACGATATCGTTGAGGTTGCAATCAACACCCTTGAATGGGGCGGCAATGTAAAGCCCTCATCGGAAAAGGGTATTCACGCCGAGGTTTATAAGGAATTTCCCGAAGCAAACTTCGTTATCCATACTCATCAGAAGGTTGCCTCTGCAGTAAGTGCTCTTTCAAAGGGTATTGAAAAGGTTGCAGGTGAAGCCGCAAAGCTTATCGGCAGTGTAATCCATCTGGGCGGCTACGGTCTGCCCGGCACAAAGAAGCTTAAGAAGGGTGTTACAAACGCTCTGCGCCTGAGTCCTTCAAAGGCAGTTATTATGGCTCACCACGGTGCACTTTGCTTCGGTAAGGACAGTGAAGAAGCTTTCCAGGTTGCAAATATGCTTGAAAATGTTTGTACAGAGCATATTCTTGCGGCCGCAAAAGAGAAGTTCGGCATAAAATCAGACAATCTGAATGATTTTTGTTCGGAAATGGCTGACAAGCTTACAAATTCACAAAAAACTGTTGAAATTGATGAATCTTTGCTGTATAATAGTTCCTGCAACAGAGAAAGCGGAGAGATTCTGCTGACCAATAAGGCAGACGGCTCCGAGATTTCAATGAACCTTAACGGTGCATCGGCAGCTATAGGCGAGCTTGCAAAGGTTGCTCTTGCCCATAAGGATATTTATGAAAAATACCCTGCATTCAATTATATAATTCACAATACTTCAAGTGAGGTTGTTGCCGTATCAAGACTCGGCAAGACCATGAAGCCTCTGCTTGATGACTTTGCTCAGATTTGCGGACCCACCGTCAAGTGTGCAGCTCCCGAAAAGTGCGCAAAAGCACTCAAGAATAAGAATGCTGTGCTTATCAGGGATATGGGCGCACTCTGCTGCGGTGCCAACGAAGGCGATGCACAGGCAGTTGATATGATTATGAGCAAAAGTGCACTTACCTTGTTTGCGGCAAAGACCTTCGGCAAGGTTAAGTCCATCAACCCCGTCGAAGCCTGGCTTATGAGAATTGTTTATACTCTCAAATATTCCAAGCAGGCGGAGAAATAATTAATTTAACCACTACCATCTTTTGTCCCCCCCGTTTTATACGAGAAAAATCCGAGGCCAACAGCCTCGGCTTTTTCTTTGTACGGCAAACAAAAAGCGGATTGCAAAGGTTTATTTCCTTGCAATCCGCTTACCTGTTTATTTAGTTTCTTTTGTTCTTTGTTCTGTGAGGCAACCGATTATATTCTGTGGCCGTCTTTGAATTTAACTTTGCCAAGGAAGGGGATTTTTACGAAACCGTCAAATTCGTCGCCGTCAAAGGTGATTGAAAGCTCAATATCCTTGCCGGGAAGAAGGTCTGTCTGAACAACGGCATTGATTGTGTCGTCATCCTCTTCTATTTTTTTGATGTCGATATTGGGTACGCTTACACCGGGAACTTCAAGCTCAAAGCCGTATTCACCGTTGTTATCAAATACATTTATTTTTGCTTCGCCTGAGAAAAACATTGTGTTAACATTGCACGCCCATTTGCCTAAACCTATCATTTCGGTCAATCTCCTTTCAGATTGGTATTAAACTTATTTTACCATAATTATACGGATATAGCAAGCTTTTTGAGCAAAAACAGCATTGTGTTGTGATTCATGAAAAAATATTTTCTGTATTTTGGGTCAGATTATAACAAAAACCACAGTATATTGTAGCATAAATTATATTATATATACCTTTTATATATATGCTTTTTTGCGGCGACATCAATTCATCGCAGTAAAGCGTCAAAACCCTTGATATCATTGGGATTGAGGGCTCTGAAAATTTCAAAAAAATATGAAAAAAACTATTGACATATAAAAAACCTTGTGTTATTATACTAAGGCACGGGTTTCGGTCAAAGGGGCAATTATGCCCGGAATCAGCCGCAAACCATTGCAGATATGCGTTGATGCAGGAGGTGGCCGCTCACCGAAGCGGGAAATTTCTGCGGAGTATGTCCGATTTTAAACCGGGCGAATTGTGTCCTTGCGTAAGGTCTGCCGTTCCCGGGCAGCCTTGTTGCGGGATACCTATGTGCAAATGAGCGAAAGCTTTCCCGGAAATATGTTTTTCCGGTTTTTAAATCGGACGGGTTGAAACACCCGGGTCGGTTTTCACCAATTTGCAATTCACAGCCCGCCAAATTACTAAGGAGGCGTTCACCATGGCAGTTAAGGGAAAAATCAGAATCAGACTCAAAGGTTACGACCACAGCCTTGTTGACAAGGCAGCGGAAAAGATCGTTGAGACCGCAAAGAGAACAGGTGCTCAGGTTTCAGGTCCCGTTCCCCTTCCCACAGAGAAGGAAGTTGTAACAATTCTCCGTGCTGTTCACAAGTACAAGGACAGCAGAGAGCAGTTTGAGCAGAGAACACACAAAAGGCTTATCGACATCATCAGACCCTCAGCTAAGACAGTTGAAGCTCTGACAGGTCTTGAGCTTCCCGCAGGCGTTGAAATCGAAATCAAGCTTTAATTTCAACAAATGCAGGTCATGTTGGCTCAAAGGAGTCAACCAATAACCTAACAGGAGGAAAGCAATATGCAGAAAGCACTCATCGGCAAGAAGATCGGTATGACACAGATCTTCGACGAAAAGGGAAACGTAATTCCCGTAACAGTTGTTGAAGCAGGCCCCTGCACAGTCGTTACAAAGAAGACAATGGAAAACGACGGTTATGAAGCAGTTCAGCTCGGCTTCGGCGATGTAAAGGTTCAGCGTGTGAACAAGCCCATGATGGGCCAGTTCAAGAAGGCTGACGTAGCTCCTAAGAAAACACTTAGAGAGTTCAAAATCGATATCGCAAGCGTTAACGTTGGCGATACACTCAAGGCAGACATCTTTGCAGCAGGCGAAAAGGTAGACGTAGTCGGCACAAGCAAAGGTAAGGGTACTGCCGGTTCAATCAAGAGATGGAACTTCTCAAGACTCAAAGAGTCACACGGTACAGGTCCTGTTGCAAGACACGCCGGTTCACTTGGCGCTTGCTCCGATCCCTCAAGAGTATTCAAGGGCAAGAAGCTTGCAGGTCACCTTGGCTGCGAAAGAGTTACAATCCAGAATCTTGATGTAGTTAAAGTTGATGCAGAGAACAACCTTCTCGCTATCAAGGGCGCCATCCCCGGCCCCAAGGGCGGCATCGTTGTTATCCGTGATTCAGTTAAGAAAGCATAAGGAGGAGTAGAGAATAATGGCTAAAGTATCAGTTTTCGATATGGCCGGTAAGAAGCTTTCCGATATGGAAGTTGCTGACAGCATTTTCGCTATTGAGCCCAGCATTCCTGCTATGCATCTCTGTGTAGTAAGCTATCTGGCTAATCAGCGTCAGGGCACACAGTCTACTCTTACCAGAGCAGAAGTAAGCGGCGGCGGCAAGAAGCCTTGGAGACAGAAGGGAACAGGCCGCGCAAGACAGGGTTCAACCAGAGCTCCCCAGTGGTATCACGGCGGTATTGCTCACGGTCCCAAGCCCCGTGACTACAAGAAGGAAGTAAACAAGAAGGTAAGAAGACTTGCTATGAAGTCAGCTCTCTCAGCAAAGCTTGCTGATAACGAGCTTATCGTTCTTGATTCACTTAACCTTACAGAAATCAAGACAAAGGCAATGGCTAACGTTGTCAACGCTCTTGAAACCGGCAAGAAGGTACTCTTCGTTCTTCCCGAGAAGAATGATGTTATCTACCGCTCAGCCCGCAACATCGCAGGCGTGAAGACAACACTTGTCGGCACACTTAACGTTTACGATCTCCTTAACTGCGACACAGTTGTAGTTCTTAAGGATGCAGTAAGCAAGATCGAGGAGGTTTACGCATGAGCAGATTAGCACAGGATATTATCCTCCGCCCCGTAATCACCGAAAACAGCATGGACGGCATTGCAGATCGTAAGTACACCTTTGAAGTTGCCAAGGACGCAAACAAGATTGAAATTGCTAAGGCGGTTGAAGAGCTTTTCGGCGTTAAGGTTGCAAAGGTAAACACCATTAATGTTGACGGTAAACTCAGAAGATACGGTCGCTTCGAAGGCTACACAGCTTCTCGCAAAAAGGCAATCGTAACTCTTACAGAGGATTCAAAGACCATCGATTTCTTTGACGGAATGATGTAATAAGCTGCCGATAACTTCGGCTAGGCACTAAAAACTAAATCCGGCGGTAAGGTATGGAGAATGACATTGCTCCGCAAAGCCGCTATAAGGAGAGTGTAAGAAAATGTCTATTAAGGTTTATAAGCCGACAAGCAACGCAAGACGTGACATGTCGGTTACAGATTATTCCGAGCTTTCAAAGGTTGCACCCGAAAGAAGCCTTCTTGTTTCACTCAAGAAGAACAGCGGTCGTAACAGCTACGGAAGAATCACAGTTCGTCATCGCGGTGGCGGACAGAGAAGAAAGTATCGTATCATCGACTTCAAGAGAGATAAGTTCGATATCCCCGCAACAGTAGCAAGCGTTGAATACGATCCCAACAGATCAGCTTTCATCGCACTTCTTCAGTATGAAGACGGCGAGAAGAGATACATCCTTCAGCCCGCAGGTCTGAAGGTTGGCGATACCGTTGTTGCCGGCGAAAACGCCGACATCAAGGCAGGTAACGCACTTCCCCTCACCAGCATTCCCGTTGGTACAGTTGTTCACAACATTGAGCTCTACCCCGGCAGAGGCGGCCAGCTTGCAAGAGCAGCAGGTAACTCAGCTCAGCTCATGGCTAAGGAAGGCGTTTACGCACTTCTCAGACTTCCCTCAGGCGAACTCAGAAATGTTCCCGCATCATGTATGGCAACTATCGGCCAGGTTGGTAACCTTGACCACGAAAACGTTAAGGTTGGTAAGGCAGGCCGTAAGCGTCACATGGGCTGGAGACCCACAGTCCGCGGTTCAGTTATGAACCCCTGCGATCACCCCCACGGTGGTGGTGAAGGTAAGTCACCCATCGGCAGACCCGGTCCTGTTACTCCCTGGGGCAAGCCCGCTCTCGGTTACAAGACCAGAAATACAAAGAAGAAGTCCGACAAGCTTATCGTAAAGCGTCGTAACGACAAGTAAGTGAAAGGAGCAGATAATAATGGGCAGAAGCGTTAAAAAAGGACCTTTTGTGCAGCCTAAACTGCTCGAAAGAGTTCAGAAGATGAATGAAGCAGGCGAGAAGCAGGTTCTTAAAACCTGGAGCCGTTCATCAACAATCTTCCCCGACTTTGTCGGCCACACATTTGCAGTTCACGACGGACGCAAGCATGTTCCCGTTTATGTAACGGAAGATATGGTCGGACACAAGCTCGGTGAGTTTGCACCTACAAGAACCTACAGAGGTCATGCAGGTTCAAAGACATCAAACAACGGTAAATAATCGGCGAAAGGAGTGTATTAACAATGTCAGATATGGCAGTTGCAACAGCAAAAGCAACTTATATCCGTATTGCGCCTCGTAAGGTTCAGATTGTTCTCGATTTAATCCGCAATCAGCCTGCAGACAAGGCAATGGCTATTCTCAAGTACACGCCCAAGGCCGCGTGTGAACCCTTGATGAAGCTTTTAAAGTCAGCAATCGCAAATGCTGAAAACAACAATAACATGGACGTATCAAAGCTCTATGTTGCAGAATGCAGCGTTAGCCAGGGTCCCACTCTCAAGAGAATCAGACCCAGAGCACAGGGCAGAGCATTCCGCATAAACAAGAAGACATCTCATATCACCCTTGTTCTCAAGGAAATGGAATAAGCGAAGGAGGAGGTTAAACAATGGGACAGAAAATTAATCCTACCGGTTTAAGAATCGGTGTTATTAAGAACTGGGAATCTCGCTGGTATGCAGCTCCCAATAAGTTCGGTGATACTCTCGTTGAAGACTACGAACTTCGTGAGTACCTTCTTGAGAAGCTTGCTCCCGCAGGTGTTCCCAAGGTTGAGATTGAGCGTGATGCAAAGCGTGTATACGTTAACATCCACTGTGCAAAGCCCGGTATGGTTATCGGCAGACAGGGCGCTGAAATCGAAAAGCTCAAGAAGCTTTGCGAGAAGAAGCTCGGGGGCAAAGAGGTTTCGCTGAACATCATCGAAATCAAGCAGCCCGACCTTGTTGCACAGCTCGTTGCTGAGAGCATCGCAGCTCAGCTCGAAAGACGTGTATCTTACCGTCGTGCTCTCAAGCAGGCTATCGGCCGTGCTATGAAGCTTGGCGCAAGAGGTATCAAAATTCAGGCTTCAGGCCGTCTCGGCGGTGCTGAAATCGCACGTAGCGAAAGCTACCACGAGGGTACAATTCCCCTCCAGACAATCAGAGCCGACATTGATTACGGCTTTGCAGAAGCAAAGACAACCTACGGCCGTATCGGCGTAAAGGTTTGGCTTTATAAGGGCGAAGTTCTTCACGAAAGCAGAAGAACAAATTCACGCCCCAGAAGACGCAGAGAAGGAGGTAACCAGTAATGCTTTTACCTAAGCGCGTTAAGCACAGAAGAGTGCAGAGAGGCAGACTTAAGGGTAAGGCTACCAGAGGCAACAAGGTCACTTACGGTGATTTCGGTCTTGTAGCTCTTGAGCCCGCATGGATTACCTCAAACCAGATCGAAGCAGCCCGTATCGCTATGACAAGATACATCAAGAGAGGCGGCCAGGTTTGGATCAAGATTTTCCCCGACAAGCCCATCACTGAGAAGCCCGCTGAAACACGAATGGGTTCAGGTAAAGGTTCTCCCGAGTATTGGGTTGCAGTTGTTAAGCCCGGCAGAGTAATGTTTGAAATCGCCGGCGTTGATAAGGAACTTGCTGCTGAGGCTATGCGTCTTGCAGCTATGAAGCTTCCTATCAAGTGCAAATTTATGACTAAAGAAGAAATGGGTGGTGAGCAATAATGAAGGCCAGTGAAATCAGAAAACTTTCCGCCGCAGAGCTGGATGCTAAGCTTCTTGAGCTGAAGGATGAGCTGTTCAAGCTGCGCTTTCAGCAGGCCGTCAACCAGCTCGACAACCCCATGCGAATCAGTGCCGTTAAAAAGGATATCGCTCGTATAAAGACTGTACAGAGAGATATCGAACTCCACGGCACTAAGGCGTAAGGAAAGGGAGGTTAAAATCAGATGGAAAGAAACCTCAGAAAGACCCGCGTTGGTATCGTTACCAGCGACAAGATGGATAAGACCGTAGTTGTTTCAGTTAAGGACAAGGTCAGACATCCTCTCTATAAGAAGATCATCAACAACACATATAAGCTTAAGGCACACGATGAAAACAACGAGTGCGGTATGGGCGACAGAGTGCTTGTTATGGAAACCCGTCCCCTGTCAAAGGACAAGAGATGGCGTGTAGTAGAAATCATTGAGAAGGCTAAATAATTTAGCCG
>SVOC01000022.1 GCA_015066625.1 Oscillospiraceae bacterium | reverse complement strand
TTTAAATTACCAAAAACCGCTGGATTTATTTGATGATTCTATCAAAAAGTGTTGCACTTAGTTTGACAAATCATCTACATTCCGCGACGCTTTACACAGTTTTCAAGCTTGATGGCATCATAAACGCCGTCATCAAACAAATCACAAACTCCCTGATATTCTTCAAGCGAAAGAGTCTCAAGAGTTTTATTTTCTTTAATGCAAAGGGCAACAAGCTCACCCGTCGCCTTATATGCATCTCTGAAGGGCAGACCCTTTGAAACAAGGTAGTCGGCACAGTCCGTGGCATTGATAAATCCGCCTGCCGCCGCCTTTCTCATGTTTTCGGGAATCGCCTTCATTGTCTGAATCATGGGTTCAAGAGTAACAAGGCAGATTTTAACGGTATCAAACGCATCAAAAATCGCATCCTTATCTTCCTGCATATCTTTGTTGTATGCAAGAGGAAGACCCTTCATAACCGTAAGCAGGGTCATAAGGTCACCGAATACTCTGCCGCTTTTACCTCTTACAAGCTCCGCAATATCGGGATTCTTCTTTTGGGGCATAATGCTTGAACCTGTTGAAAATGCATCGTCAAGCTCAACAAACTTGAATTCCCACGAACACCAGAGAATGATTTCCTCACAAAGCCTTGAAAGATGCACCATACAGATTGAAAGTGCGCCTGCAAGCTCAATGCAGAAATCTCTGTCCGCAACACCGTCAAGAGTGCTCTTTGTGAATGAATCAAAACCGAGAAATTCTGCAGTCATTGCTCTGTCGATGGGATAAGTTGTGCCTGCAAGAGCACCGCTGCCCAAAGGTGAAGAATTCATGCGCTTTCTTGCATCCTCAATTCTGCCAAGGTCACGGGACAGCATTTCGGTATACGCAGTTAAATGAGCCTTGAAGGTAATGGGCTGTGCTCTCTGCAGATGAGTATAACCGGGCATAATTGCATCGGCGTATTCATCGCCTTTTTCTTCAAGAGCTTTAATAAGTTTTTTGACAAGCACAAGGGTTTCATCACACTGCTCACGAAGATAAAGACGCACATCAAGGGCAACCTGGTCGTTACGGCTTCTGCCTGTATGAAGACGCTTGCCCGCTGAGCCGATACGCTCGGTAAGTGTCTGCTCAATAAAAGTATGGATATCCTCGGCATTGGGGTCTATAAGCAGCTCACCGCTTGAAATTTCGTGCCTTATTTTTGCAAGCTCTGAGCAAATCAGAGCACCGTCATCCTGAGAAATAATACCCTTTGCCGCAAGCATTGTTGCGTGTGCAATACTGCCCTCGATATCCTGGTAATACATTCTGGAATCGGTAGCGATTGATGAATTGAAATCATTGGTTTTTTTATCCGCTTCCTTTGAAAAACGGCCTGCCCAAAGTTTCATTTATATTCCTCCTTATACGGGAAAAAGAGCCGCCATATGACGGCTCTTATGTTTTTTATTTGTTTGCGTTGCGTTCTGCTTCGAGAATAGCCTTAACCTTGATGGGAAGACCGAAGAGGTTGATGAAGCCTGCTGAATCCTTCTGGTCGTAAACTTCGTCTGCATCAAAGGTTGCGAAATCTTCGCTGTAGAGTGTGTAGGGTGATGTTACACCTGCGTTAATCATGTTGCCCTTATAAAGCTTGAGCTTAACATCGCCTGTAACAGTTTCCTGAGTCTTGTCAACGAATGCTGAAAGAGCCTCACGGAGAGGAGTAAACCACTGACCGAAGTAAACAAGCTCTGCAAACTTATGAGCAACGATTTCTTTATAGTGCTGAGTATCTCTGTCAAGAGTGATTGTTTCAAGAACATCGTGTGCCTTGAAGAGAATTGAACCTGCGGGATTCTCGTAAACGCCTCTGGACTTCATACCTACAAGACGGTTTTCTACGATGTCGTTAAGACCGATACCGTTTTTGCCGCCCACTTCGTTAAGGTATTTGATAAGCTCAACGCCGCCCATTTCCTTGCCGTTAACAGCTGTGGGAACGCCCTTTTCAAAGTGAATTGTAATATATGTAGGCTCGTCGGGTGCCATTTCGGGTGAAACGCCCATTTCGAGGAAGCCGGGCTTGTTGTACTGAGGCTCATTTGCGGGGTCTTCAAGGTCAAGACCTTCGTGTGAAAGGTGCCAGAGGTTCTTATCCTTTGAATAATTGGTTTCACGGTTTATCTTAAGAGGAATGTTGTGTGCCTCTGCATACTCGATTTCTTCTTCACGTGACTTTATATCCCAGATTCTCCAGGGAGCAATGATTTCCATTTCGGGAGCGAAAGCCTTGATTGTAAGCTCAAATCTTACCTGGTCGTTACCCTTACCTGTGCAGCCATGGCAGATAGCATCTGCGCCTTCAGCCTTTGCGATTTCAACAATTCTCTTTGCAATGATGGGACGTGCAAAGGATGTGCCAAGAAGGTATTCCTTCTCATATACTGCGCCTGCCTTAAGTGTGGGGAAGATGTAGTCGCTTACGAATTCATCCTGAAGGTTTTCAATGTAAAGCTTTGAAGCGCCTGTTTTGATTGCCTTTTCTTCAAGACCGTCAAGCTCTGTGCCCTGACCTACGTCACCTGAAACAGCGATAACTTCACAGTTGTTGTAGTTCTCTTTAAGCCAAGGGATAATGATTGATGTATCAAGACCGCCTGAGTAGGCAAGAACAACTTTTTTAATTTCTTTCATTGTAATTCTCCGTTCATCATTTATTTTTATGCATTAATTATACATTTAATATTCAAAAAATCAAGTGTTTTCTGAATATTTATACAATTTTGGCGTATTTAACAAAAAATCCGATTTTCAGGGCTCTTAACCGAGCAAAAGTCCGACTTTTTTCTTTGCTTTGGTAAGTGTTCTGTATGCAATGCGTGAAGCCTTCTCGGCACCTGCAGTTGCTGTATCAAGAAGATACTGCTTATCCGCAATAAGACGCTTGTATTCTTCCTGCACGGGGCGAAGCTCTTCGATAACAGCTTCTGCAACCTTTACCTTGAAATCTCCGTATCCCTTGCCTGCAAATTCCTTCTCTATTGCTTCATAATCAAGACCTGTGCAGCAGGAATAAATCGCCATAAGATTATTTATGCCATCCTTACCGTCTGCATAACGCACGCAGGCTTCGCTGTCCGTAACCGCGGACTTGAACTTTTTGAGAATAACCTCGGGAGGGTCAAGCAGAGAAACCGAAGCCTTGGGATTGGGGTCGCTCTTTGACATCTTCTGTGTGGGGTCCTGCAAACTCATAACCCTTGCACCTACCTTGCCGATAAAGGGCTCAGGCAGAGTAAAAGTATTACCTCTGAGAGAGTTGAATCTGTTTGCAATGTCACGGGCAAGTTCAAGATGCTGCTTCTGGTCTGCACCGATAGGAACATAATTTGCCTGATAAAGCAGAATATCTGCCGCCATAAGCACGGGATATGCAAAAAGACCTACATTGACATTATCTGCATGCTTCTGTGATTTCTCTTTGAACTGAGTCATTCTTGAAGCCTCACCGAACTGGGTATAGCAGTCAAGAATCCATGCAAGCTCTGCGTGTGCCGCAACCTGACTTTGAAGGAAAACAATGTTCTTTTCAGGGTCAAGACCTACCGCAAGCATAATTGCATACATTTCAAGAATCTGCTGGCGGAGCTTTGCGGGTTCGGGATGAATCGTAAGAGCGTGAAGATCTGCAACCGCATAAAGACAGTTATAGTCATCACTCATTTTCTTCCAGTTTTTAAGTGCTCCCAGATAATTGCCCAGTGTAGGAATTGATGTGGGCTGAATCATACTGAGAACTATGGGCTTTTTTTCAGGTGTTGTATTTTCCATTTTCATCCTCCTTAAAGTGAGCGTGCAACCTCACCGAGAATCTTAACTCCCTTGACAATGGCCTCGTCTGACGGTGTTGAGAAATTCATTCGGATGTAGCTGCATTCCTTGTCACCGTCAACCATAAATGCGTTGCCGGGAACAACAGAAACGCCTGCGGCACTTGCCTTGCGGCAGAAATCAAGCATATCAATGCCGTCATTAAGCTTTGCCCAGACAAAGAGACCGCCTTCGGGTCTGTGGTATGTAAGGAAATCGGAAAGCTCACTGTCAACACAGTCGCAAAGAAGTTTAAGCTTGCGTCTGTAAATCTCTCTGATTTTATTGATGTGGCCTTCAAAATCATATTCCGTGAGCCACTTATAAACCACAAGCTGTGAAATAAGGGGCGTATGAACATCCTGAGTCTGCTTTGCAACGGTAAGCTTGGCAATAATCTCCTTGGGTGCAAGAGCATAGCCTACTCTTATACCGGGAGCAACAATCTTTGAGAATGAGCCTGCATAAACAACAATACCGTTTTCATCAAGGCTCTTGATGGCAGGCACATTTTCGCCTGATACACGAAGGTCGCCGTAAGGATTATCTTCCAGAATAAGCACTCCGTATTTCTTGGCAAGCTCATAAACCGCTTTTCTCTTTTCAAGAGACATCGTAACGCCTGCGGGATTCTGAAAATTGGGTATAGTATAAATGAACTTTACGTTTTCTTCGGTTTTAAGCTTTTCTTCAAGAGCTTCAATATTCATACCGTCGCTGTCAACGGGTACGCCGCTGAGCTTTGCACCGTAGCTTCTGAAACAGTTGAGTGAGCCGATAAAAGAAGGCTCCTCGCACAGAATACAGTCGCCGTAATTGATGAAGCACTGGCTCATAAGGCTCATCACCTGCTGAGCACCGCTTACAACGATAAGACCATCATTTTCATTGCCTACACCATAGCGGTTTTTTGCAAGCTCCGCAAGCTTTTCAATAAGAGGTGTATAGCCTTCGCTGACACCGTATTGAAGGGCAAGTATGGGGTCTTTTTCAAAAATTTCATTTACGATTTTCTTTATATCCTCAACGGGAAATGCGTCGGGTGCAGGATTGCCTGCGGCAAGGGGAATCGTATTGCCTGAGCTTTTAAGAATCTCTCTGATAATCGAGGGCTTGAGAGATGCCACACCCTTTGCAAATTTGTAATCCATCAGTTTTTCAGTCCTTTCGGGAATAAACGCAATTTTTCAATTAATAATATTGTAGTATATCATACTATTTAAAAAAAGTAAACAGAATAATTGTTGAACGGATAATTTATCTGTGGTATAATCCGTATTAATTAAGAGGGAGAGTGGAATATGAAATACGATGCGGTTTTACTTGATTTTGACGGCACAATTGCGGATACAGGAGAAGGAATTTATGACTCTGTGCGCTATGCCGTTAAAGCTATGGGGTTTGACCCTCTGCCCGAGGAAATTGTGCATACATTCATAGGACCTCCCGTTTTTTCATCGTTCAAGCGGGCACTGAATTTATCGGATGAAGACAGTGCAAAAGCTGTTGAAAAATACCGAGAAAGCTATATGCAGGGCGGAATTTACCGCCTGAGTTTTTATGACGGTATGGAAAAATTACTGAACGACATAAAAAAATCGGGCATCAAACTTGCGGTTGCAAGCTCAAAACCCGAAAATTTTATTGTTGAAATTTTGAGATATCTGAAAATATCGGACCTTTTTGATTTCATCTCCGCGCCTGAAAGCGACAGAGCACCCGAAAGCAAAACCGCACTTGTTGAGCGTGCCGTAACAGTTCTGAATGTTGATAAAAGCAAAACGGTTATGATAGGCGACCGCTACTTTGACATCGAGGGGGCTAAGGAAGCAAAGGTTGACAGCATAGGCGTAACCTTCGGCTTCGGTGACAGAGATGAACTGATAAATTCAGGTGCTGACTATATTGCAGACAGCACCGAAGATATCCGCAGAATTATTTTTTCTTGATTGCCTTCTTTGAAACAGCAAGGTAAAGCAGATTGAACACAACAAAACTTGCAACCATAATTGCAGGAATAAGAATCTCACCGCTTCGTATCATCTCAAGGGATGATGCGAAGCTTTTCATTTCTCCAAAAGGCACGGTGAAATAAATTGCGGAGTCACCGAGAACAAAATAAAGAACAGCCGTCACAAAGAAATAAACGGGAATCGCCTTCAGGCAGAAATCCTCTGTTCTGATATTAAAAAGGTTGGATAATTCTCTCTTGACGATATTCTTCTTTGCAACAATAAGGCAAGGAATAATACCGATAACGCAAAGAACCGCAATGGAAACATATGTAATAAGGTCTTCATTATCAGACCAGCCTTTGTGAAGAACAAGCTCGGAAATTCTCATTCCGGCAGGTCTTGCAACCGTAACAACAAAAGATGCAAAAAGGGTAAGCACTGCACTGTATGCGGCATAAAGCTTTCTGTTTTTCACAGGTAAAGTGTAGTCAAAATCACCCTCGCCTCCTGCAACGCTTTTAGGAAGACAAACAAGCAGAAGCATAATACCGAAGCCCAGAAGGAAGCCTGTCAGGTATTCCCACAGCGACCAGTTACCGCCCTGAAGAAAACGGGGCACACTGATATTCGTGAAGAATCCTCTGTCTGAATCCATAACCATAACAACGTCAGCAAGGGTTATTGAAACAGAGCAGATAAGATTGATTGCAAACGAAATAAATGCCGCAATCTTATCGCGCTTTGCAACAAGAAGAGAAAATGAAAGCACAAGTGCTGCCGCAGAATAAGAAACGATTCTTACCGTTGCATAATAGTTTCTGCCGTAGGGAATCTTCTTGAACCAGGCTTCGTTGCCAAGATTTTTTATGTATGCCATCATAGGTGTCATTTCGTGGCCTCTGTCGGCAAGACCAAGCTTGAAGGCTTCAGCCGCTTCGGAATTCACGAAAGGCACGATGTAGTGTGCAACAAAGAACTGGAAGATATAAACCACCGCATAGAACACGGCAATAAGTGCTATGTAATGACCGATTTTATACTCTTTCTTTGAGAAAAGAGTGCCTATAAACATTGCAAAAAGGGGCATCCAGCCAAATCCCAGAAGGAGCATTGCCGCCATACCCGACCAAGGGCTGATTTCCGTTACCGCAACGGCTTCTTCGCCGGTAAAAGGAACGGTACTGCCAAGGTATCCGCCCATCTGGGAATTAAGCGTTCCCCAGCCGCCGTTGGTAATACCGAGCAGAATAACCGCAACGGGTATTGCTTCAAGACTCATTTTTTTGCGGTTGCCGAAAAATGCAAAAATGAAAAGAACAAGCATTACACCTACCGCAAACATTCCCCACATTGAGCCCCAGCCGTGAGTACCTCTTACACGCCACATAAAGCCGCACATAACCGCACAGGTCATCACAAGCAACACTTTGATGCCGGGTGTGAGCCGTCTTACATTGAGAACTTCCATAACTGCCTCCTTATAACTTAAAATTCATTTTTTTCTCGCCGTCAAAATCTTTCCAGATAAATTCATTGTTTTCAAAAACGATATATCCATGCCAGGATTTTTCTTTGGGAATGGAAACCGAGCCCGTGTTGAGATAAGTGAACTTGCCGCAATCCGTACATTCGGGAATATGTGTATGACCGCAAAGAAGAATATCACCGTCTTTAAGCGGCGGAGGATTATCCTTGCCGAATTTATGTCCGTGGGTTGCATAAATAAGCTTATCCCCTGCCGATAAAACCGCATAATCCCCGAGAATGGGGAAATTCAGCACCATCTGGTCAACCTCTGTGTCACAGTTACCTCTGACGCAAAGAAGCTCATCCCTCATTCCGTTAAGAATTTCAATAACCTTTTTGGGTGCATAGCCCTCCGGTAAATCATTTCTGGGACCGTGGTAAAGTATATCTCCCAGAAGCAGAAGTCTGCCTGCGCCTTCTTTCTTATATGCTTCAACAAGTTTTTTGCAGTAAAACTCCGAGCCGTGGATATCGGAGGCAATCATTATTTTCACAGGTATCATCCCCTTTTTGACCATTATAATATGAAACACTCCGAAAATCAACAGACTTTCGGAGTGTTATGAATTTTATTTATTTCTCCTGAAAACGGCTGAGGAAGTGCTTTGTTCTATCCTGCTGAGGATTATTGATAACCTGCTCGGGGTCACCTTCCTCAACAATAACACCGCCGTCCATAAAGATAACGTGGTCTGAAACATCCCTTGCAAATGCCATTTCGTGAGTAACGATAACCATTGTCATTTTAGCCGCCGCAAGATCCCTGATAACTTTGAGAATTTCGCCCGTAAGCTCGGGGTCAAGAGCCGAGGTGGGCTCATCAAAGAAAAGAATGTGCGGATTCATGGCAAGCGCTCTTGCAATGGATACGCGCTGTTTCTGACCGCCCGAAAGCTCGCAAGGGTAAGCATTCAGCTTTTCTGAAAGACCGACCTTCGCAAGAATAGCTTTTGCATTTTCTTCAATTTCTGCAAGAATCTGCTTTTTATTCTGCTTCCACTGAGGGTCTTTCTTTGCCTGAAGCTCGCAGGCAAGAGTTACATTTTTAAGGACGGTATACTGAGGAAAAAGGTGAAAATCCTGAAAAACAAGACCTACGGAAAGTCTGTTCTTGCGGATTTCTTCCTTGGTCAGCTTATGATGGTTTTCATCGTCAAAAACCATTTTACCGTTAACGGTTATGCTGCCCTTATCGGCAGTTTCAAGTGAGGTAATGCAGCGCAGCAGAGTTGTTTTACCGCTGCCTGATGAACCGATGATTGAAAGCACCTTGCCCTCTTCAAGGTCAAAGTCAATGCCTTTGAGAACATTGTTGCTGCCAAAGCTTTTATAAAGTTTTCTGACTTCAAGTATTGCCATAGCCGCACCTTAACCTTTGTAGTAATCAAGCTTCTTTTCGATAAAGCCGAACAGAAGCGTAAGTATTCCGCAGAATGCAAGGAAATAAACCGCAGTGTAGAACAGAGGCCATATGATACCCTTTGCAGTGTAGATTTCAGCCGTCATAAGAATTTCCGCAACAGCAATAATTCTTGCAAGTGAGGTATCCTTTACAAGAGTGATAATTTCGTTGCCCATAGGGGGTACAACTCTTTTCACTACCTGCATAAGAATGACCTTGAAAAACGTCTGTCTTTTGGTCATACCAAGCACCTGACAAGCCTCATACTGACCCTTTGGTATGCTTTCGATTCCGCCTCTGTAAATTTCGGAGAAATACGCCGCATAGTTGATAACAAAGGCAATCAGTGCCGCAAGCATTCTGTTTTTGAAAGGAGTTTCAAAAAGAAGACCCGGTACATAAAACACAACCATAAGCTGAAGCATAAGGGGTGTGCCTCTGATTATCCACACAAAAGTGCGTGTAAGGTAGCTGAGGGGCTTGAATTTTGACATTGAGCCAAAGGTAATAATAAGACCCAGAGGCAATGCAAAAACAAGAGTCAACGCAAAGAGCGTACAGTTTTCAAGCCAGCCCTCTGCAAGGGTTTTTGTTGCCGTCCAGAAGCTTACCGTTCCTGCGGCATTAAGCATAAAAATTGTCATCAGTTCAAAACCTTTTAGTAAATTTAGTGGAAATTATTTAACGATAATCTGCTCCTGAAGCTTATACTTTGCAGCGATTGTATCAAGAGTACCGTCTGCTTTAAGCTCTGCCATTGCCTGATTAACCTTTTCGGTCATATCACTGCCCTGACGGAATGCAACGCCGTATTCTTCATCTGCAAATGCCTGTGAATCAACAACAACGAGATCTTCGTAGCTTGTGCCTGCGCCGATCATACCGATGCTGAGAACATAGTCAACAACGCAAGCATCTGCTGTGCCGTTCTTAACTTCAAGAAGAGCTGTTGCCTGGTCTGTAACTGCTGTGAACTCTGCATTTGCGAAGAAAGCATCTGTTTCGATAACTTCCTGACCTGCGGATTCGCTTTCAGCTACGATTGAAAGACCGTCAACGCTTGTAAGATTTTCGTTACCTGCCTTAACAACAAGAACCTGCTTATTTGCCATATAGGGAACTGAAATTGACATTGTTGCAAGTCTGTCATCGGTGATTGTCATACCGTTCCAGATGCAGTCAATTGTTTTGCCATTGAGCTCGATTTCCTTTGTTTTCCATTCAATCTTCTGAAATACGGGTTTTACACCGATTTTTTCGCAGACTGCAGTTGCAAATTCTGTTTCAAAGCCTGTAAGCTCGCCGTCAGCGCCGATGTAGTTCATGGGCTCGAAGTATGTAATACCGATAACCAATTCGCCTTTGTCAGCGATGTACTCTGCGTCTGTAAGGTCAGCCGCATCCTTGCCGCAAGCGCCGAACATAAGCATTGCGGAAACTGCGAGAACAAGTGCAAGAATAAGTGATAATGCCTTTTTCATAGTTTTTCTACTCCTTTTAGCTGTAAACAGCTTTTTATTGCATTATTATATTACCTTAGTAAAGCGGTTTTGTCAACCTGAAATAAAAATAAAAAGGAACGGTTCTGAACCGTTCCCTTTATTTTACGACACAGCATCCATACGGCTGTTGTAAAGTTCGCTGTAAAATCCGCCTTTTTTCATAAGTTCTTTATGATTGCCCTGCTCAACAATGTTGCCGTCACGCATAACAAGAATAACATCCGCATTCTTGATTGTTGAAAGTCTGTGAGCAACGATAAAGCTTGTTCTGCCCTGCATCATTTTTGCAAATGATTTCTGAATACGTATTTCCGTTCTTGTGTCAATGGAGGAGGTGGCCTCATCGAGTATAAGCATAGGCGGCAGGCAAAGCATAACCCTCGTTATACACAAAAGCTGCTTCTGACCCTGCGAAAGACCCGAATTTTCATCGGATATAACGGTATCATAGCCGTCGGGAAGCCTTTTTATAAAACTGTGAGCGTGAGTCGCCTTTGCGGCGGCAATAATTTCTTCATCCGTTGCGTCGGGTTTGCCCATTGCAATATTTTCTCTGACGGTGCCTTCTTTGAGCCAGGTATCCTGAAGCACCATTCCGTAGCTTTTACGCAGGCTTTTTCTTGTTGCCTTGTTGATATCGATACCGTCAACAGTGATTTTTCCTCCGTCAACATCATAAAAACGCATAAGCAAATTAACAACCGTTGTTTTACCGCATCCCGTAGGACCTACAATTGCAACTCTGTTGCCGCTTTCAACGGCAAGGTTAAGGTTTTTGATAAGTTCCTTATCCTTTGAATATGAAAATTCAACATTTTCAAGATTTACCCTGCCTTCAACATGCGAAAGCTCTGCCGCATCGGGCAAATCGGGTGTCTGCGGTACTTCCTCAACAAGCTCAAAAAGTCTTTCGGCACAGGCAAGGGCATTCTGCAATTCCGCAATAACCCCCGATATTTCATTGAATGGTTTGGTATACTGGTTTGCATAACTGAGGAAGCATGAAAGCTCGCCTACGGTGATTGTGTTATTCACAACCGCAAGTGCACCTGCAAGACCTACCGCCGCATAAACCATACTGTTTACAAAGCGGGTACAGGGATTGGTGAGCGAAGAATAAAATATCGCTTTGAGAGAATATTTTGCGTATCTCTCATTGATTTTGTCAAACTCCTCAAGGCATTTTTCTTCCCTTGAAAAAGCGGTCACAACCTTTTTGTTACCTACATTTTCTTCGGTGTATGCTGTCTGCTCGCCTCTGGTTTTTGCCTGCATCATAAACATTGAATGAGTATGCTTTGCGATAAACCTTGCAACAAAAAGGGAAAGCGGAGTCAGAACAACCACAACAAGGGTTATTTTCCAGTTTATTGAAAGCATAAATCCAAGTGTACCTGCAATGGTGACAACACCGGTAAAAAGCTGAGTAAAGCCCATAAGCAAGCCGTCTGCAAACTGGTCGGCATCTGAAATAATTCTGCTTACGGTTTCGCCTGCAGGCTTTGAATCAATATAGCTCAGAGGAAGAATCTGAATTTTTTCCATCGCCGCATTTCTGATATCTCTGACAACTCTGAAAGTTATTCTGTTGTTGAGGGTATTCATTATCCACTGTGCGGCGGCGGCAATCAATGCAAGTATGCCGATTTTGTAAAGGTAAGGCATAAGAGCCTCAAAATCAACTCTGCCTGCACCTGCAACGGTATCAATGGCACCGCCCGCAAGCACGGGAATATAAAGGCTTACGGCAACGCTGAGCGCCGCAAGAATTATTGAAAAGGCAAGGTGAATTTTGTATCTGCCTACATAAGTGAGCACTCTGTTAACGGTGCCCTTGTTCATTTTCTTTTTCATGCTTCATCCTCCTCGTCAAACTGCGAAAGATGAATTTCTCTGTAAACTTCACTGTTTCCGAGCAATTCTGCGTGTGTGCCGATTTCCGCACAGCCGTCATCAAGAACAATTATCTTATCTGCGTGCATAATTGATGATGTTCGCTGAGAAACAATGATAACTGCGGTATCGCCCTGATTTGCGGCTATTGCCTTACGCATTGCGGAATCCGTAGCGTAGTCAAGGGCACTTGAACTGTCATCAAGAATGAGAATATCTGCATTTTTGACAATGGCTCTTGCAATCGCAAGACGCTGACGCTGACCGCCCGAAAAGTTTCTGCCGCCCTGCTCAACGGGAGCGTCAAGCACACCGTCTTTCTTCATAATGAACTCCGCCGCCTGAGCAATTTCAAGGGCTTTCATAATTTCCTCGTCCGTTGCATCGGGGTTGCCCCAAAGCATATTTTCCCTGACCGTACCTTTAAAAAGCACGGATTTCTGTGGAACAATCGCTATTTTTGAACGCAGTTCTTCAAGGGATATTCCGCTGACATCCGCACCTCCCGCAAGCACCTGACCCGATGTAGCTTTGTAGAAAGCGGGAATAAGATTTACAAGTGTTGTTTTGCCCGAGCCGGTTGAACCGATTATACCCAGAGTTTCACCCTTTTTCAGTGAAAAAGAAATATTCTCAAGAGAACTGTCGCCTGCCCCTGCATAGGCAAAAGAAACATTTCTGAACTCAACAATATTTTCGCTGTTTTCGTCATATTCTGCACTGCCTCCCTGCTCCTCGGCAGGTGTATCAAGCACTGCACTTATTCTGCCTGCACAGGCAACGGATTTCGTGATACTGATGATAAGATTTGCAAACTTGACAAGTTCAACAAGAATCTGTGACATATAGTTATAGAGCGCAACCACGGCACCCTGAGTGATAAGACCTGCCTCAACCCTTATTGCACCCTTATAGATAAGCACTGCAATACCTATGTTGATTATAACGCAGGTAACAGGGTTGAGAAGTGCAGAAATTCTGCCCGTAAATTCCTGAATTACAGTCAGTGAATCGTTGCGTTCTCTGAATTCTTCCATCTGCTCATCTTCTTTGCAGAATGCACGGATTACCTTTGCACCCGTCAGGCTTTCTCTTGCAGTGCAAAGCACCTTATCCAGTGCAAGACGCACCTTTTTGTAGTAGGGAATGCAGCAGAACATTATACCGAAAACCGCCAGAGACAAAAGCGGAATAACAACCGCAAAGGTCACAGCCGCTTTTGCATCAACGGTAAATGCCATTATCATTGCACCGATTACAACAAAGGGTGAACGCAGAAGCAGACGCAAGGTAAGGTTAAGTCCGTTCTGCACGCTGTCCATATCGCCTGTCATACGGGTTATGAGAGTAGCGGTACCTGCGGAATCGATTTTTTCATAAGAAAGTCTGCCGATATGCTCAAAGACGGCGTGTTTCAGCCTTTTCACAAAGTTAACAGATGCACTTGCCGCAAAATACTGAGCAGTCAGCGAAAATGCAAGACCCACCGCACCCAGAAGCACAAGCAAACCGCACATTCTGAGTATGTATGAAGTATCTTCCCTTTGTATACCCGTATCTATTATTTGCGCAACCACAAGAGGAACAAAAAGCTCCAATATGGCTTCAAGCATTTTGAACAACGGTGCAAGCACGCACTGAATACGGCTGCCGTCAAGATATCTCAGAAGCTTTTTCATATTCTTTCCTTTCGCGTAATGTGTTTCTAAATTTTTATTTTATCATAAATTATTGCGTTTGTGAAGTGTAAGGATAAAATTCGTAAACCAAATGTTAAATAATTGTTATTTCCAATTTAGAATTATAATCCAAAAAGTATATGGTAAAATTTTTATGATTAGAGTATTTTTTACCCGATTTATAAAACGGAGGATACAAAATGAAACCCATAAAAGAAAAACACTTTGGTATTGCAAGAAAAATCGTTGCAAACATGACCTCGGAAAGCTGGGAAACAATCCCGCATACTTCCTACATTTATGAACCCGAAGTTTCGGATTTCATGAATGTTGTCAAGGAAATGAATGCATCCGGCAAATTCCCCGTAAAGCTTACCGTAAATACAGTTATGCTCAAAGCTCTTGCAGAAGCTTTCAAGGCAGCACCTCAGCTTAATGCCCACATCAAATTCAACCGCAAGCTGGTCAGAGGCGTTGTTACGGAGTGGGATGAAATTCACGCAGGTATGACATGGATTCTCCCCAACGGTGAAATGATGACAATCAATCTTCACGACATCGGCAACAAAAGCCTTGTTGAGCTGGCAGAATACGTTGCAGATGTAGGCAGAAAAATCGGCAACACCGATTTGACCGAGGTTATGTTTGAGGTATCGCTTAACGACACTCTTGAAAAGCTTAAAAAAGGCAGAATAATGAACGCAATTTACCGCCTTTTCGGTGCAAAAACAGGCAAACATAAGATTAAAACTCTTTCGGGCAAGGCAAAGAAAGACTATTACGCAATCCCCGAAACCGACAGACTTACAAAATATGATATCAAACAGGGCACAGTCACTATCTCAAATGTCGGTTCTCTTACCAGAGGAATCAACGGCAGAGTTGCCCTTCTTTCAATTATCCCCCCTCAGGTTTTTGTTTGCTGTATGGGTTCAATCATGAAGAAGCCTGTTGTCAAGCAGGATGAAAACGGCAACGATGTTATCGTTATCGGCAATGAGCTGCCCATTGACCTTGTATTCGACCACAGAGCAGTTGACTTCGGCGAGGTTGTGCCCTTCATTAACCGTCTTGAAGATATTTTCAGAAATCCCGGACAGATGTATAACTGGTAAAAGCAGCTCCTTTGCTCAGGCAAGGGAGCTTTTTCTTGCATTTGTACGAGGTCTTTGGTATAATTTATCGCAGAAAAACAAAGAAACAGGGTGAACATATGGAAACATTTTTTGACGCATACCGTACAGACGGTGAAAAAACCGTATTCTGTTACAGAAGCGGCCTTGCGGTTTACGAAGAGACTTTTTATAACGGTGTACTTGTTTCATCCGGCTATAACGCCTCGGGTTACCCGTTGGGGCTTCTTCAGCTATGCCCGTCAAGGCTTGAACCCAAGGATTTCCACGAGCCTTCATCCTTCAATATTGAGATTGACGGTCAGAGTATTGATTACCGTCTGAAACTTATTGATTTCGAAACCGCCAAAGGCAAAGACAGCCTTGAATCAGTTATTACCCTTGAAAGTGAGATAAAGCCCGTAAGGCTTAAAATCCACACTGTTATTGACGGCACGCAGATGTTCAGCCGTTACATTGAGATAGAAAATCTTTCGGATGAAAACATAAAGCTCAGCAGACTTGTTCTTCTCGGCGGAGGAATAGAAGAAACAAACCGCAGGCACTACGGTCACGGCAACGACATCGGCAAGATATATTCTGTCGGATATTTTGACAGTGACAAATGGGGCAGAGAAGGCGAATTTGCCTGGCATGACCTTACTCCCGATGAACTGACGGTGAAAACCCGTTTCGGCAGAGACAGATTCAGGCACCCTGTCATGTTTATCAGAAACAATCTCAGCGGTATGATGTACTTTTCGCAAATCGGTTGGAGCGGCGGATGCAGTTTTTCCGTTGACCACCACGCCGATTATGAGAGAAGTGACAGCCTGCTTTCATTCAAAGCAGAAATTACCGCACACAATCCCCTTACGGTAATACCGCCGAAATCTGCTTTTGTGACACCCGAGGTTTATATGGGTGCTGTAACAGGCGGTCTTGATGAAGCCGTAAACGAAATGCATTCCCACATCCGTAAATCTGTGCTGAACATGCCCGAGGCTTCGCCTGAAAAATGTCTTGTAGGTGCAGGTATGGGTGCAGAACACGATATGTCGGTGGAAACCACAAAAGCTTACGCAAAACAGTTTGCGGAAATGGGTGCAGAAGTATTTATTGTAGATGCCGGTTGGGTATGTCCTCCTTCAAAGCAGGCTCAGTGGGGGGATTATAACGGCACAAATATCCCCGACCCCGAAAGATACTCCGACGGTCTGTCAGAAATTTCGGATTATTGCCGTTCATTGGGTATGAAATTCGGTCTTTGGGTTGATATTGAAAATCTCGGTGCAAAATCTCCCGTCTATGAGGAACACCCCGAATGGCGTGAAAAAACCGTTTTCGGAATTCAAAGCGAAAATCTTGCGGATTTCAGCAAACCCGAAGTTGCGCAATGGGCAGAGAATGAGCTTGCACGCATAATCGAAGAATACAAGCTTGACCTTCTCCGTGTTGACCACAATGTGTCATACCGTGATTACTTCACAATGGCAGATGCAGGCACCGGAGTTACTGAATGTCTTTCGCTCCGTCATCATCAGGCGGTTTACAGAATGTATGAAAATCTAAAAAAACGCTTCCCCCATGTTATCTTTGAAAACTGTGCAGGCGGAGGCGCCCGCACAGACCTGGGAATGATGAAAAACTTCAATCACACCTGGGTTTCCGACTGTCAGCAAGCACCCCGTTCATTGACTGTAACCAACGGTATGACCATGGCACTGCCTCCCGAGAGAGTTGACCGTCTTTTTGCGGGAATGGGCTGTCACGAACACGGCACACTCGATTTGCAAATGAGAAACACAATGCTCACTCACATGACTCTCAATGTTATTGCACCTGCAAACGTACAGCCGAACAAGGCTTCGATGGATTTTGTAAAGCACAGTGTTAAGGTTTATAAAAACTTCATCCGTCCCTTCCTGCCCAAGGCAAAAATATTCCACCACACTCCCGGAGCAGGTCTGCTGAACAGTGATTTTTATGCATTGGAAATCGCTTCACCTGACGGAAGCAGGGATGCAATGGCGGTATTCTCTCTGCCCTCGTCGCAGAATCGCAGATATACTGCACTGCCCAAGGGAATAAATGCGGAACACACATACAAGGTAACTCTTGATAACAGCGGTGCAAGCTATACCGCAAAGGGTTCGGATTTAATTGTTAACGGCATCCCCGTTTCACTTTCCTGCCCCCTTTCCTCGGAACTTATTCTTTTCGAAAAAACAAGTTAATTTTTCTCCCGAAGCTGAATTTTTTGTCGGTTTCGGGAGAATTTTATTTTGAAAGCTATTTACAAACCGTTCACAATATGATAATTTTAAGATAACAAAATACAGGAGGTCAAATTATGTCAAAGAAAGTTTTCGATGTAGGCGACGGCATTTATGATGCCAAGCAACTGGGCTACCCCAGAATGGCTGTACTCGGCGTTCAGCATATGTTTGCCATGTTCGGTGCAACCGTTCTCGTGCCTACCCTTACAGGTCTCAGCGTTTCCGCAACTCTTCTTTTTGCAGGTCTTGGTACTCTTCTTTTCCATTTTCTTGCCAAAGGTAAAATTCCCGCCTTCCTCGGCTCCTCCTTCGCATTTATCGGCGGTTACGCCGCAATAACAACCCTTGCAGACGGTTCAAGTGATTACAGCCTTCTGCCCTACGCCTGCTTCGGCGTCGCCTGTGCAGGTTTTCTTTACCTTGTGCTTGCTGCTTTGATTAAAGCTTTCGGTGCAAAAAAGGTTATGCGCTTCTTTCCGCCCATCGTCACAGGCCCCATCATCATTGCAATCGGTCTTACCCTTTCATCAAGCGCAATTCAGAACTGCTCCGCAAACTGGCTTGTTGCCGTAATTGCAATCGCAATTATTATCATCTGCAACATCTGGGGCAAGGGCATGATAAAGATCATCCCCATTATGCTTGGCGTTCTCGGTTCATCGGCAATCGCCGTTATCCTCCACTTTACCGGTGCGATGGAAGTTCTTGACCCTGCAAAGCTTCAGGCATTCAAGGACGCTGCATGGATAGGCGTTCCCTTCCAGTTCAAAGATACTGTTTTCGGTCTGTTTGCAGGTGATTTTGATAAGAACCTTCTTGTTTCCGCAGTAATTACCATTATGCCTATTTCTCTTGCCACAATGGTTGAACATATCGGTGATATTTCAGCTATAAGCTCCACCTGCAAGAGAAATTATATTGCAGATCCCGGTCTTCACAGAACGCTTCTCGGTGACGGTCTGGCTACATCAATCGCTTCCCTTTTCGGAGCACCCGCAAACACCACGTACGGTGAAAATACAGGCGTTCTTTCTCTTTCAAAGGTTTTCGACCCCAAGGTTGTAAGAATTGCTGCTTACCTTGCAGTGCTCGTTTCATTCTCGCCCAAGTTTGCATCACTTGTAAGCCTTATGCCCACTGCAACAATCGGCGGTGCATCACTCGTTCTTTACGGTATGATTTCGGCAGTAGGCGTACGCAACGTTGTTGAAAATAAGGTTAACTTTGAGAATACAAGAAACATCATCATTGCTGCACTTATTCTTGTTCTTTCAATAGGAATCAACTACGCAGGTGCAATCCAGATTCCCGTTGGCTCGGTTACAATCAGCCTTTCAGGTCTTGCAATAGGTGCTCTTGCGGGTATCATTCTCAATGCAATTCTTCCCGGCAAGGATTATGAATTCGGCACCAATGAAAAGGGCGATAAATCCGTTAATTTCAAAGTTTAATTTCTCAAAAACACAATATAGTGCCGTCTTCAGATGAAGGCGGCTTTTGTGTTATTAACCAAAAACCGACACCCTTTACTGTGAATAATTCATAAAAAAATATTGCAGTATTGAAAAACTGTTAAGACTGTGTTAATATAATTTATATATTTTATGATAGGAGAGATTATATGGCTTCAGAATCAACCGCCAAGGTTGTTGAAAAGAAGGCACCGAGTGCTGTCCCCAAAGACAGACGTTACGTCGGTTCAAAAGAAACCTTCGCATACATACTGGACGACATAGCCCAGAGCTTCAACATCGGTAAGTATGACGACGTTTTCAAGATGAACATCCTAAAAATCGACCTTGTTCTTCAATCGGTCACAAACGGTGTTATCAGTGTATGGGATATCATCAATGATATCTTCCTTGCCGCAATCGTTGACAAAACAAGAACCAGATGGGGTAAGTTCAAGCCCTGGCTTGTTGTTTATGCAATTCCCGGCGTTTTTCTTACAGTGGTTTACTGGGCACTGCCCATGTTCTACGGAACAGACGGTATCGGAACCGATATTCCGAGATTTGCAATTTATCTGTTGCTGCAGATTTTCTCAAACCTTGCAAGCTCACTGATTTCTATTGTGCGTCAGGGTATGACGGCAACAATTACACCCAACATCATTGACCGTACAAGACTTATCACTTCCGCAAACCTTCTTTCGGGTTTTGTTGAGAAGGCTCCTGAAATTCTTATGGGTCTTCTTATCGATATTTATATCAACAGTCCCGCAAAGCAGGTTCTTCAGGTTACTAATCCCCAGTCATATCAGGCGGGTTACAACAGAATGTTCGTTCTCGGCGGCGTTATTACTGCGGTTGTATCCGGTCTTTTTGCTCTCTTCTATGCATTCGTTGCAAAAGAAAGAGTTATGCAGACGATTGACCGTCCCAGTATATTCAGCGGCATTAAGTCGGTTGTCACAAACAAACCCCTTCTTCTTATCACTCTCTCCGAGTTCCTCGGTGCATTCAGCCTTAATTCAGGCACAAACCTTTACTATATCGAAGTTCTCAACCTTGCATCAATGTCAACAATCGTTGGTATTCCCGGTGCGGTTGTTTCACCCATCTCATACTCATATGTTCCCTGGGCACGTTCAAAGTTCTCAACAAAGGCTCTCTGGATTGCAGGCTCCCATGTTGACAGCGTGCTGATGCTTGGTGTTTATGCCGCTGGTAAGTTTATCAACATCGGCGGAAAGAAAGGCTACGAAAGCCTTGCAGTTATGATCCCCGCATTCATGCTGCGTGAAACCATCTGGATGTTCTTCTGGGGTATCAGAAAGGTTATTCCCGAAGAAATGAGAAACGAAGCTATCGACTACGGCGAGTGGAAGAACGGCTTCAGATCTGAAGGTATGACCGGCGTTGCAAAGGGTCTTATTACAAAAATGGTTAACAGTGTCAAGGGCGTTATTCAGCCCCTTCTCTTCAAGGCATTCGGATATGATCCCAGTAAGAATCAGGGTGCCCAGACTGCTGAAGCACGTTACGCACTCTTCTTTATGTGCACACTTCTTCCCGTTGTTACAGGTATTCTCAGTATCGTTCCCCAGCTCTTCTATGACCTTCAGGGTGAAAAAAGAGAAAGAATGTATCGTGAGCTTCACGAAAGACGTAAGGCGATTGCTGCGGAAGTTAATGAATTTAACGAGCAAGCAGGCGAAAACTCAGCAAAATAATAATATTAAAAAGCCTCGACACTCCGTCGGGGCTTTTTCACAAGGTAGTTATTATGAAAAATTTAATTGACGAGGTTGAAAAACTTCTTTTAGAAAAATCAAATCCCGTTATTGCCATAGACGGACCCTGTGCGTCGGGCAAAACAACTCTTGCCCGTCCGCTTTCGGAAAGATACAGCTTTCAGGTTATACAAACCGACAGCTTCTTTCTGCCGCCTGAAATGAGAAATAAAGAAAGGCTCTCGCAACCGGGCGGAAATGTGCATTACGAGCGTTTTAACAACGAGGTTGCCCACGGTATAAAAAGCGGCTCGGAGTTCGTTTACGGCATTTATAACTGTCATACGGGCATACAGACGGATTCACGTCCCGTTTCACCTTTAAAACCGATTATAATTGAAGGTTCATATTCATTGCACCCCGAAATTCAGGTTGCCTATGATTTAAAAATCTTTGTTGAAGCGGATTACGAAACAAGGCTTTGCCGCATATTTGAACGCAACGGTAAAGAAAGTCTTGAAATATTCAAAAGCAAATGGATTCCCCTTGAAGACCGTTATTTTAAAGAATACAGTATAAAAGAAAAGTGTGATATAAAAATAAAAACCGACCGCTGATTACGGTCGGTAATTTTATTTGTTTCCGATTATTCTGCAAAACCTGATTCAACAAGCTTTACAAGCTCTGTTACTGCCTGCTCCTCATCGGGACCGCCTGCAATAATGCGGATGCCTGTGCCGCCCATAATGCCAAGTGAAAGAACACCGAGAAGGCTCTTTGCATTTACTCTGCGTTCCTCTTTCTCAACCCAGATTGATGACTTGAACTCGTTTGCCTTCTGAATAAAGAAGGTTGCGGGACGAGCGTGAAGGCCAACCTGATTCTGAACTGTAACATCTTTAACAAACATATCTATATCTCCCAAACTGTAAATTTCTTGTGATACCATTACATATTATATCATAAAACTTTACTTCGTCAACATATTTGAACACAGTTTTGACCCGTAATCAAATAATTCGGCTTGTCGGCCAAAGCGAGGGCAGACAAAAAATTTTGTTTTGTTCAAATTGACGATAGACAAACTATTTTTTTGTTATACATAAACAGAATTTCTGTGAATATGCTCGTTTTTCAAAAAGAAAAAGCGAAAAGCAAAGTGTTTCATACGCCTTGCTTTTCGCAGTTTAACCAAATTGATTATCAGTTAAGAACGTAGATTGTGATGTTTCTGTTACCCCAATCGTAACACATATCCTCATTATTCATATAGAGGTCAACATCGGTGTTACCCATTTCAACAAATCCGCCTGTATCTGCCGCAACGCAATAGCCGTAAACATAGCTTCCGTCTGCAGAAACAATATAAAGCTCTGTGCCGTAGGGAAACTCATTGGGGTCAACGGCAATATGGCCGGGCATAGGCTTTCTGCCGGTGGATGTTGCAGGGTCACCGGTATAAGCGGTAGCCTTTGCAGCAACCTTCTTTGTGTAATTGACGGGAATACCGTTTTCGTCAAGTTTCACATCGGAAGGAACTTTAAGTTCTGAAATAGGTGCATCTGTATTCTTGTAGGCGGCAAGTGTTTCTCTTGATTTGGTGCCTACTTTTTTGATTTCGTTAACAGGCTTCTTTGTAACAACTTCTTCTGTCAAAACAGTTTCAACAAGCTTGCCGTCCACATACTTTTCAGTATAGTAAAGCTGCTTTTCACCGTTGACACCGGGTGTTACGATTTCTGTTTCGTCAACATACATATCATCGCTCTTGATGATTTCCGTTTCGTATTCAACTGTTTCTTCTTCGATAACGGTTTCATACTCAACTCTTGTGATTTTAATTTCGGTAAAACCTTTAAGCTCTGTATCAAGTGAAGGCTCAACAATATCGTCGTCACCGATTTCAACACCTGCTTTTTCAAGTGCTTCGGCAACAGTGCCTTCTGCAAGATATGCCTTTCGGGTTTCGCCGTCAACTTCAATGTTAACGGTAAAAGCTCTCTTGATGAAAACCTTCATACCCTCAAAAACATTGCTTTCGGTATCTACGCTGACCTCATCCTTTTCTCCGATAACGATACCCTTGCCTGCGAAAATATCATCAACAGTATCGGAATAACCGATAAAGTAGGATACGAGGCCGTTATCTTCAATACGGATAACGCTTGACCTGTTGATAACAATGGTGCCGCCCTCTTCTGCATTGAAAGCAGAAGTATCAAGGCTGTCGTTAGGACTGAGAATAAAGCCTGCTTCTTTTGCAATTTCACGGGGACTGCCCGACTTGGCAGTTATGCTTACCGATTTTTCTCCGTCAACTACGGTAACCTCGGGGTCGCCCGTCGCAGCAAACGCCGTGATTGTTACCGAACAGACAAACAGAACTGCAACAACGACTGTCAGAATTCTGAAAGCCTTGCTTCGCTTTCCGCTGTCTACGGATGATGAATTTGTAATCATAAAACTCTCCTTATTTTGCGCATTAGTAGTTTTTTGGTAAAGCCTTTTAGGGGTCAAACCTCGATTTCCTTTTGCAACGGGTGTCATTATATTGACATTTTTCCGATTTGTCAAATTTTTTGAGAATAAATTTTTGTTTATTTTGCACAACGCATTTGCATTTATTTGTCAAATAAGCACATTTGCCTATACAACATCTTGTTGCATTCTGTAATTTTATGGTAATTTTTTTGTGAAAAACAGAAAAAGTTACAAATGGTTACAAAAGTGTAAAAATCGGTTACAAATCTTCAAAATATAACAAAAGCAGGCAATTTTATCTGTGTTTGCCACAGGAACAAATTGCCTGCATAGTAATTATATTACCATTACATTTGTATTATACATCACACGCTGAATTTTTTCGAATCAAAGGGCTCTGCGATATGTGATTTTTCACGGTCAAAGAAGGTTACATCGCCGCCGTCGTTGCCCTGAATTGTGTAATATTTGCCGTTGTCATAAATAACCGCCGCACCGTCATCAACTGCAAGGCCCGAGAGAGGTGAACCCTTAATTGCATCTGCAAAGCTCTGCCAGTTAGGGCTTTCAAAGTGAGGACAGTTGCAGAATGGAAGCAAGCCCAGACAATCAACAAACATAAATTCGTGGTTTTCTCCGCAATCGTCATATCCCTGCTCAAACCAGCACATTGACCCTGAACTGTAGCCCGAAAGAACAATTCCTTTTTCATATGCTTTTCTGAATATTTTGTCAGCACCGGTTTTTTTCCAGGTATCCATTAGAAATTTAAGATTTCCGCCGCCTGCATAAACAATATCGGCAGACATAATCTTCTCTTCAATTTCTTCTTTTGTGAGAGATTTATCCGTAAGCAGAAGTGCCGAAACACTGCAACCCAGACCGATAAAAAGCCTGAAGATGTGCTCATCACCGTTTATATCGTCAAAGCCTGCCGTAGGCACAAACAGCACCGAAGGATTTTTCTTTTTTGCCAGTGACACAATATGCTCCAAAATGGGCTGAACCTCATCATCGCAGTATCTTCCGCCGCCTACACCTATGATTATTCCCATAACCGCACCTCATATATTTATTGTATTAATATACATTAATATATGTTATCACAAATCATTCTACTTGACAACTGTGTTTATTTGATTAAAATTAAAAGTGGTGATGTTATGTATAAACAAAAGCTTGCACTCGCCCTTAACGGTCAGTTCGGCATTCCCTATGAAGAACAGATTCTTCTGTTTAAATCTGTGGGGTTTGAGGGCTTTGCAATAGATGACAGTGACAGAAAAGCAGATGTTGCCGCACTTGCGGCTATGGGCAAATCCGAAGGACTTTTTATTGAATATCTTCACGCGCCCTTCAATAAATCAGACGATATGTGGGCGGAGGGTGCTTTGGGAGATGAGGCACTGGATGAGCTTATAAAATATGTTGAGCTTTGTGCCGGACTTGAAATTCCAACACTGGTTGCACATACATTTATTGGCTTTGACGAGCCTTATATCCCCACAAACACAGGTATTGAGCGTTACGGAGCCCTTGCAGAGCGTGCAACGGAGCTTGGTGTAGCACTTGCACTTGAAAACACCGAAGGCTTTGAATACCTTGACGCACTTATGAATGCTCTCAAAAGTGAAAAATCCGTGGGCTTCTGCTGGGATTCGGGTCACGAGCTTTGCTATAATTACGGCAAGAATCTGCTTGAGCTTTACGGCGACAGACTTATCTGCACCCATCTTAACGATAATCTGGGAATACGGGATTACGGCGGTAAAATCACCTATATTGACGACCTGCATCTGCTCCCCTACGACGGTATCCACGATTGGAACGAGCTTGCAAAAAGACTTGCAAAATGCGGTTTTAAGGGAAATCTTACTTTTGAGCTTAACACCGTAAGCAAACCGGGCAGACACGAAAATGATAAATACGGCAAAATGCCCGTTGAACAGTATATTTCAGAGGCATATTGCAGGGCTTGCAGATTTGCAGCCGCTTTTAATAAGGAGATTACAAGATGAGCGAAACAAAAATGACAAAAAAACAGAATATTATTCAGATAGTGAAATTTGCACTTTTTTCCGCCTCGGCAGGTATAATCCAGATTGTATCCTTTACGCTTCTGTTTGAGATTGCAGGGCTCAATAATACCGTCAGCTACATTATATCCCTTTGCCTTTCAGTTCTCTGGAATTTCACATTCAACAGAAAATTCACCTTCAAATCGGCGGCAAACATCCCCGTTGCAATGCTTAAAGTTGCACTTTTCTATTGCGTATTTGCTCCCCTTTCAACCTGGTGGACCCACGAATTCACCGCAATGGGAATTAACGAATATCTGATTGAATTCGGCACAATGGCAGTAAACCTTGTTACCGAATATCTCTATTGCCGTTTTGTTGTTTACAGAAACTCAATGAATACCCGTGATTGATAAGGAGGCAGTAATGATTAAAAAGATTTTATCTTTTGCTTTTGCCCTGATAATCTGCCTTGCCTGCACCGCACCTGCCTTTGCAGACGGCGGCGGATATTTCACCCCGTTCACCGCAACGGTTGATGCACAAACGGGCACCGTACTTTACGACCAGATATGGAACAGCGATATGACACGCAGTATTATGCGGCCTATGTCGGTTTTTGTTCCCAACGGCACAAACCTTCTTGTTACGGGCGAGCGTGAATTCGAAGGCGAGGTATACCTTGCGGTTGAATATGACGATTTCAAAGCCTATGTTCAGCGTTCAAAAGTTACTATTATGAGAGATTCCGTGGGCGACGACCTTGCATTCCCCACAACATCCGAAAGAAGTGTTGCGGTAATCAACAAGAACGGTGTTGCTTTGCGTAAAGGGCCGTCACTTGCATACGGCAAGGCTCTTGAAGACAACGTTCCCTACGGCACGGAGCTTTCATACACTCAGACCAACAGTCAGGCAGAGGCGCTTGCACAGTGGGCATACACCGAATATAAAGGCACAAAGGGCTGGGTCTACATCTTCCAGAGAGGTATCGAAGATATTTATGACTGCGCTTTCGTGCTTGATGATGAAGATGTTTACACAGGCTCCGTTGAAGTGCTGACCGATGGTGCATTCCTTACGGAAACCGTATATCAGGCTTCAGCAAAGACCGCCCAAAATATCCCTGCCGGCACGGTTATGTCATTCCGATATTTCTATGAAAACCTTGATTATTCCGTCAGCGTTTTTGTTGAATACAACGGTGTTAAGGGCTGGCTTCACA
This sequence comes from Oscillospiraceae bacterium, assembly GCA_015066625.1. Classification (GTDB taxonomy): domain Bacteria; phylum Bacillota; class Clostridia; order Oscillospirales; family Acutalibacteraceae; genus CAG-177. The sequence continues at coordinate 5,900 of SVOC01000022.1, read as the reverse complement.
CAATGAATCCCAAATACAAGGTTGCAATGAGTGAAAAAGGTGGCGTCTATGTGCTTGCCGAAAAGGGTCTGCCCGTGTATGAAAAGCCCCTTGACACCAAGGCTGAGGTTATTGCAACTCTGCCCAAAGGCACAAATCTCTGTGTTGACAAGCAGTATTGGTTTGCTGATATAACCGAGGATTCGGTTATTGTTGACAGATGGATGCGCATTGAATATAACGGCACCCGAGGCTGGGTATACAGCAGCAACACCTCGGAATATTGCTATATGAGCAATGTTTACAACATTAAAGTAAATCGCTCTCAAGGTCTTGATATCTATTCTGAGCCCGATGTTGCATCAAAAATTACAGGCAAAATTCCAAACGGTGAAGCCGTAACCTGTGTATATGAAATTGCAAGTGAAAAAGACGGCAAAACCGCTTACTGGTCGTATATCACATATAACGGTGTAAACGGCTGGGTTTTTGCCACAGAAGACGAAGCGTCTTACGTTGAAGGCAGCGAAAAATTTCTTGATGCTCCCTTTGGTGCAGAAAAAATCAGCCGCAGGGTTGCCGAAAACGCACCCAAGCTTAAAGACGGACTTCCCTTCGGGGCGGTAATCGGCATATGTGCCGCCGCAGCCGTTGTTGCCGCAGTAATCATTATCATCGTAAAAAAGAAAAAAAATAAATAAACATTGTAAATGCCTGAGTTTCTTCACGGAATTCGGGCATTTTTGTTGCAATATCGCCTGCCGTGTGATATAATTTGATTAATTATGACTTTGGAGGGAGAAAGTTTTGAAAATCATCAAAGCAATTTTATTCTACATCTGGCAATTCACCTTTGCTCTTGCTCAAAACCTTATCGGTCTTGTTATGCTGGCAATCTATAAATCAAAAGGTGCAAAAAGCGAATGGTATCACAATGCGCTGATAACTTACATAGACAAAAAGAATTTCGGCGGAGTTTCGCTGGGTATTTTCATCTTTATAAACGCAAAAAGAGAAGGCGACCATCTTCATGACACCAAAATTCACGAATACGGTCACACCGTGCAGTCCCTTATTCTCGGACCTCTCTGGCTTTTCATCATTGCGATTCCTTCAATGATATGGTGCAATGTTCCCTATTTTGTGAAAAAGCGTAAGTATGACAACGTTTCATATTATTGGCTTTACTGCGAAGGCTGGGCAAACACCTGCGGCCTTTGGGCAACAAAAGAACGCTTCAAGACCCCCGAGCTTCTCAACAGAGGCAGATACGGCAAACCCATAAACCCCAACAGAAGTGCCCGTAAAGATATCAAGGGCAGAAAGAGGAACAAATAATGGAGAAAAAATACCTTAAAACGAGTGAAATTCTCTCATTTTCAACCGCAGGCTTCGGCAGAAGCATGATATACAACCTGATGTCGATTTTCCTTCTCATATTCTACACTGACGCAATGAAGCTTCAGCCTGTTCATGCAGGTGCTATCATCCTTGCCGCCCGTATTTTTGATGCGGCAAATGACCCGCTGATGGGTATTATTGCCGATAAGACCAAAACAAAATTCGGCAAGCTTCGCCCTTACCTTCTTTTTTCACCCTTCCTTATTCTTATTTCAACCGCACTCCTCTTCAACGTACCCGAAAGCTTTTCTTATAGCGGAAAGCTTGCATACTCGGCAATAACTTATATTTTATGGGGTATCTGCTTTACAATTCAGGATGTTCCCTTCTGGGGAATGAGTGCAGTTGTTTCACCTGTTGAACAGGAAAGAAACAAGTTTCTTTCAACCGCAAGAATTTTCTGCACCATCGGCGGAATTATTCCTTCTGTTCTTGTTCCCGTTCTCAGTGCGGATAATGCTCTTGGCACGGTTCAGGGTTACAGAGTAAGCGGTATAATCTTTGCTGTTCTCGGTTCAATGCTTTCACTTCTCGCCTTCTTCGGCACAAAAGAAAGAATTGAGCAGACAAAAGAAAAAACGTCGGTTAAGGAAATCGTTACCGCATACACAAAGAATGCCCCCCTGCTGCTTCTCATACTTGCAAGCGTTCTGGGTTCTGCAATGCTTATGATTCAGACCTCGGGCAGCTACATTGCAAAGTATCTTATTCAGGATTCTGGCATTATACCTCCCGGCTCCGTTCAGGTTTCAATGACTGTTGCAATCGGTATCGGTATGATGGTTGCAATGGTGCTTATGCCCATTCTCAGAAAAAAGCTTTCACTTAAACAGATTTATATTATTTCAGCCCTTTTCGGTGCTGCAATCCATACGGTAATCTATTTCGTTGGCTACGCAAATTTCTATGTGCTTCTTGCACTTCTTGTTGTTGCAGGTCTTCCTCTCGGTATTTTCAACGTTATCACTTATGCTATGGTTGCAGACAGCGTTGACTACCTTGAATGGAAAACAGGCAGACGCTCCGAAGGCGTATGCTTTGCATCGCAGACCTTCATCAGCAAGCTTACCGCTGGTATTTCAACATTTATTACAAGCATCGTGCTTGAAATTATCGGCTTTGAAAACCTTAACACCGGCATTTCAGCCGCAGAAACATCAGAAATTCTTGACGGTATGTTCTTTATGGTTTCAGCCATTCCGGCAATCAGCCTTGCACTTTGTGCTATCCCTATGATTTTCAACAAATACACAGGCAAAAAGAAGGAAGAAATCCAGAAAGAGCTTACCGAACGCAGGGAGAAAATAAATGTCAATTGATAACGAATTTGACGCATTTGCAGAGGGTGTTGAACCCGGCGGATTGCGCAACAGAACTCAGATTAAAATACTTATCACTTTTATCGTCAGCAGAATCCGTGAACCCTTAAAAGATACAATGATTATTGAGGCGTTGCAAATTCACGGGCTTGCCAATTATTTCGAAGTAAGCCAGGCGCTTGACGAGCTTTTTGACAACGGCATACTCACAACGGCAGAGGGCCTTGTATACATCACCCCCAAGGGTTCACTTTCGGTAGATGAGCTTTCTCAGGAACTGCCTAAATCCGTTAAGGAAACAGCACTTGCAGATGCTCTTAACCTGCAAATTCTTGAAAAACGCGAAAGTGAAAATACCGTCGAAATAAACAAAACCGAAAGCGGATATTTTGTAACCTGCCGTGTTATCCATAAGGGCGACAGCCTTATGGAGCTGACTGTTTACGCCGCAGACTATGAACAGGCGGAACAGATCAAGCACAGATTTCTTAAAGACCCGTCTTACGTTTACTCTACCGTTATAACATCACTTTACATTTAAGGAGCAGAAAGATGCTTGAAAACTTAAAGCAAAAAGTATACGAAGCAAACCTTAAACTTGTTGAATACAAGCTTGTACTTTTCACCTGGGGCAATGTTTCTGAAATCGACAGAGAAACAGGCCTCGTTGTCATAAAGCCCTCAGGCGTTGATTACGACAAAATGAGACCCGAGGATATGGTTGTTATGAATCTTGACGGTGAAAAGGTTGAAGGCAAGCTTAACCCTTCATCGGATACTCCTACCCACCTTGAGCTTTACCGCCGTTTCCCCGAAATCGGCGGCGTCGCACACACGCACTCAACCTTTGCGGTTTCATTTGCTCAGGCAGCAAGCGATATCCCCTGCTACGGCACAACCCATGCGGATTTTGCTTACGGTTCAGTACCGTGCACAAGAGATCTTACGGTAGAGGAAACCGAAGGCGAATATGAGCTTAACACAGGCAAGGTAATTGCGGAATGTTTTGAAAGCCGTAAGATTGATTATAACGCCGTGCCTGCCGTGCTTGTCCGCTCACACGGTCCTTTCACATGGGGAAAAAACGGAGATGCTGCCGCAAAAAATTCCGCAATTCTTGAAGAAGTTGCAAAAATGGCGTACCTGAGCAAAACAATGAATGCTTCCGAAGCAAGTGCACATATTCAGAAAAAACACTATTTCAGAAAGCACGGTGCAGGCGCATACTACGGTCAGAAATAATTTCTTGACACAAACAGGGTTTGCGTATAAAATAAAAATGTTGATTAAGAATTAAAGGTGTGATTTTATGGCAAGATGTCCTAAATGCAACCGCAAATTACATATATGGAACGTTAAGGCTGAGTGCCCCGATTGCGGCGTGAATATTGCAAACTACGATTGGGAAAACAGACTTGAAAGGGACTCAATTGAAGCGGAGGCAGCTTTTGCAAAGCTTCACGAAACAATGAGGAAATTCAAGTATTCATTTGTGGGTACAAAACTGAGAATTGCAAGAATTCCCATCAGCGTGCTTCCTCTTTTCACATTTCTCCTTCCCTTGGGCACAATGGCGGTTTCAATCCCCTTTTGTGATGAAAAAATCACAGTCAACGCCATTACTCTTGTTATGAACATACTGAATTTCGATATTCTCGGAATTTTCAAGGCACCTGCTTCCGATATTATCGGTGACACCGCACTTATGTTTTTACTTTCCATTCTTTTGGTTGTGCTTTCCGCACTTTCACTGCTTGTCAGCCTTGTTTTTCTGCTGCTCAACTTCAGGAAGTTCAACAGTAAAGGTCTTTTCGGCACAAATCTTGTGGCAAGCCTGATGATGTTTGCAAGTGCATTCTGCTTCAATCAGTTCTCATCAATGATGGAAGCAAGCACTCTGGCAGATGCAATCGAATGCGGTCCTTCATGGGGCGTTTTCGTCAGCGGTGCAATATTCCTTGTTTCATCAATCACAAATCTTATCGTTTCCCTTCAGAAGGTTGAAATTCCTCCCGAAGAAACAGAGGATAAAACCGAAACAAAAGAAGAAGAAACAGCAAATGTATAAAAATTACCTGCACCGTCATATGACAGTGCAGGTTTTTGTTTGGTACGATTGTTAATAACGGATTTAAAAAGAAACTTTTTATTTGAAACATATGCAATAACATTTTATACGTTCAATTTACAAATACCGTGTATCTTATAAACATCTCCATAGTCAAAATGAATATTTATTTCATTTATTCCATCTTGAAGTTCATATACAGATTGCTGCATAAGCTTTTTTCCGTGATAAACCGCAAACCGTATTTGCCTGTCATCGTCCCAAGGAACATTATCGACAAGATTAAACACAGGTTCAGTATCAATTTTCATTCCGAACAATTCATCTATACTGATATTGAATATGCTTGCAAGTTCAGGCAAAAGCATAATGTCCGGTGAGGTAATTTTTTGTTCCCATTTTGAAACAGCTTGGGTGGAAACATTCAACTTTTGGGCAAGTTTCTCTTGAGTCATTGCATTCAATCTTCGGTAGTAGGCGATTCTTTCACCTATGTTGGATTTACTGTTCATATGGTCTCCTTTCTGCACTTTTGATTTAAGTTTATTTCCATTTGCTGATTACATTATATGAAATAAAGTGCAGAAATCAAAGATATCATTTGGATTATTACCATCATTGTTGGTTTATATTGTGTCTTGATAATAGAGAAGAGATAATAAAGAATAGATAATAATACAAACAGCGCTCAATTTTTACGTTCACTGCTATATCTTATTTATTCAATATTATCTCTTATCTCAGCCTCGTAAGAGGCGCTGTTTGGTACGATTGTTAATAACGGATTCAATAAAATAAATGTTTATCGGCAGTAACATACATATCCTACACTTGTACCTTTGCTGAAAATAACAACTTAATTACAAGGAGATTGTTATGTCACATTTTATTGAAGAGTTTTATTACGGAAACATTGAACCCCAAGAAAGTATAACAGAACTGAAGTCGGAAATCAAGAAGAAGTTAGATGCACTGTCGCAAACCGAAGAACAGCTGACATCAAAATTAGCCGAGGAAGAAAAGGGATTATTTATAAAATATGTAAGTCAATCCAATGAATTTCTTTGCGTGAGCAATGCTGACAGTTTTATTGCGGGGTTCAGACTTGGTGCTAAATTTACATACGACACATT
>SVOC01000001.1 GCA_015066625.1 Oscillospiraceae bacterium | reverse complement strand
ATGGGGATCTTTCCGTCGAGAGCCGAGGACGGCTCAAGGAAATAATAGATAAATCCCATCTGCCAAAAGCTGAACATAGAGAAGCAGACGAGCATCAAAAGCGGAATATCTCTCCTCTTTTGTTGGTTTTCTATGAGAATAGGGTTGTTCATAAACCGCTCCTTTCTTAACTGCAAAAAATCATCGCTGAAGCGTAAAAAATTTTAAATTCTTTAAAAAACTTACCTAAATAGGTGGTTTTTCCCTAAAAACCCCCCAAACGGGGGGTGCAAAACGGACAAAAAAATCAATATAATCAAATCATAACAGTATATTTATTTATATAGAATTATAGACTATTTTTTTCTCTTTTTCAAGAAGATGTTAGAAATACTACCCAAACGGGTAGCACGCGTGTCAAATCCTCCCATATCGGGCAGGTTACATCTCCGGTTAAACAAAGTATAATTATCATTGAAGAGGTGGAGTTATGGGCATACTGAATTATTTCAATTACATTGCGTTGGCAGAAGACGAGCATAAGCGGCTGCTTGAAATTTATCCCGAGCTGGGAAACCTGTCGAAACGTGAGCTTGAGGTTTTCGCTCAGCTTCTTACCGACAAAACACAGGCACAGATAGCGGAAGAATTATACATTACCCATTCCTCGGTTCATTTTCACTGCAAAAACATTTACAAAAAGCTCGGCATTTCGAGCAGAAAACAGCTATTAATTAAATATAAAGATTTATAAACACATTATATAAAGCGTACCTGTCAGAAAAAATTGAAAACGAAAGGATGATTCCTTATGAAGAAGTTCAATAAATTTTTAGCAACGGTTATGGTGGTTGTAATGGTGCTCACTGCCGCACCTTTGAACGGATTCGTCGGCATTGAACTGCCGAACGTTTTCAGCCTGCTTGCAAGTGCCGCAACCGATTCGGGCACTTTGGGCGAAAACGGCAATATAACCTGGAGCTATGACACCGAAACCCGCGAGCTCATTATCAGCGGCACGGGTGCAATGCCCGATTATTCCGCCGTAAGTGAAACTCCGTGGTATTCTTACGCAGAACTTATCAAGTCCGTTGTTATTGAAGAGGGCGTCACCACCGTAGCCGATTATGCTTTCAAAGGTACTGCTTTAACGGAAGTTGTGCTTCCCTACAGCCTCGCTGAAGTCAGCAGTACCGCATTTGGAGATTGTTACTCACTCACAACCGTAACCTTTACGGGCACCCAGGAGGAATGGGATGCTCTTGACGTTCAGTTCCCCGACTCAACCCCCGAGGTTATCTGTGCAGGCAAGAGTGGCACTACCGGCAGCAATGCCACCTGGCGCTTCAACGGCGTAACGGGTGAGTTCACAGTCAGCGGTACAGGTACTATGACCTATTATACCACATCAAACCCTGCTCCTTGGACTGATTTTCGTGATGAAATTGTGACGGTTACAATCGAAGAAGGTGTTAAAAATGTCAGCAGTCAGTCATTTTACAGATGTACCTCTCTCAAAAACGTTAACTTACCTGATACCGTTACTACTATCGGTGGTTGCGCATTCGAAAAAACGTCAATCGAAAGTATAGTTATTCCCGACAGCGTTACACATATAGATAACGCGGCATTCCGTGGCTGTAAATTGCTTGAAAATGTAAAGCTTTCTGCTAATCTCAGAACCATTGAACTGTTTGCGTTTGACGATTGCGAATCACTTACAAGTCTGACGATTCCCGCAAGCGTCACAAGTATTGTTTGCAGATTCAAGAGTTGTTCTTCGCTGACAGAGATTATAGTTGAAGAAGGCAACACGAATTACGTTTCTGATGAGTACGGTGTTCTTTATACTGCATCTTTTGCTGCACTTAAATCTTATCCGGTAGCATCGGTTAGGGAAAGCTATACCGTTAATGAGGCAACTGAGACAATTGCTAAAGATGCATTTTCATACAATGAGAATCTCAAAACCGTAATTCTTCCCGAAGGTGTTGAAAAAATCCAAGGCGATGCATTTTACAGCTGTAAAATGCTTGAAACTGTCGTAATTCCCACAACTGTTACAACAATCGGAACAGATACAGATGCGTTTGGCAATTGTGCTTCGCTTAAAAACGTGACTTATAACGGCTCGGAGCACGACTGGATGCTCATTTACGATAATGAACTGCAAAACCTTGACGGGGTTACTTATAACTTCCTCAGTCAGGCTGAAAACGGCGGACACACCTACGAGTTGATAACCGACATTCAGCCCACCGAGACACAGCACGGCGAGAAGGCTTACTCCTGCTCCTGCGGTATGTCTTACTCGGAGCTTCTGCATAACTATATCGTTGACCCCAATATGCCCGAGGTGCCGCCCACCTGCGGCTCTAACGGCAAACGCTATTATATCTGTACCGTCTGCGGCGATGAACACGCAGAAATGCTCGAAAAAACGGGTGAACACAAGCATATAATGAACAGAATTACAAAAATGCCTACCGCAACCACACGCGGTGTAAAAGAGGGCAGCTGTATTTACTGCGGCAGTGTCAAGGGCGAAAGAATAGAGGCAACGGGCTTTGAGTGGGACGAGAGTATGATAATCGACTTCCTCACCTATACAGTTACGGGTCTCAACCCGGGCCTTACCTCACTCGAAAGTCTCACAAACGTAGTTAAAGACAACTGTGTATGGACATATGACACGGCTTATTCAAGGCTCGGTACGGGCTCTAAGGCAATACTTATGCACGAGGATGAAGTCGTTCAGGAATACACCATTCTTATCTACGGCGACGTTGACGGCAACGGATGGCGCGATGCAAACGATGCTTTCCTTGTCAATATGATAGCAAACGGTCTTATCGACCCGTATTACCTCGACGAAACAGTCAGAAAAGCTGCCGACTGTAACCGCGACGATATAATAAACGAGCTTGATTTTGAAATGTTGGTATGGGCAGCATTGAAACTTGATGAGATAGACATGAATGCTTCTCATGCTGAGCTTGTTACTCAGACGGCTTATATCGAGTATCTTTCAATTTTCGACCAAAGTGCAGGCTTTGATGCCGAAGCCAACGATGAAACGGTTGATAGCACTGCAGGAAACGCTCCTAACCTTTCCGAAACAGAAATTGAATTTGATTTAGAGGCGATAGTCGCAATGATTATCAATATCTTCAAAAAGTTTTTCGAGCTTGTTATCTCTCTTGTATTTTAAATAAAACTCAACTTTGTAAAGGAGGCAAGACTATGGGATTTTTGGAAAGAGCAATCAAAAAGGGAATAAGCGAAGGCGTAGGCAAAGCGGTCGGCAATGCAATCAATAAAGCTATTGAGCCCACCGCAACCGAGTTTGCCAACAAAGCGGCAGCGCATTTTGACAGCGCCGCACAGAACACGCAGCAGACCGTCCGCTCAGCAAGCGGCTTGGAGGGTGCTTTCGCAAACCTTGAGCGAGCCGCACAGGGCTACGCAACGAAGATGAGCGAGAACATAAAGGTCTGCCCCAACTGTGAAAAGGCGACCGATGCTTCCAAAACCTTCTGCCCCGAATGCGGAGCAAAGCTGCCCGAAACAACGGTTGCACAGGGCGCAGTCTGCCCCAACTGCAACAAGCAGAACACCGTAGGCACAAAATTCTGTGAGGACTGCGGAACAAAGCTGCCTGCCGCTGTTGAGCAGGAAGCTGCCGCCAAAGCAAGAGACGAAGCCGTTATGCTCGAATGGGACGAAAAGCTGCCTCAATTCCCCAAATGGAGCTTCGGCGGCTGTAATTACGGAATTGAGTGCTACGAAGAAAACTACTTCTCTTTTTCAGCCGATTTCGGCGGCAACGATTTTGCCGCAAGACAGGCGGTTGACAGCTACAGAAAATATCTTGTACAAAACGGCTTCCATCAGGCAGGCCAGTATCCGAGCATAAATCATCTCTACAAAAGAGTTGACGGTGTGGTTTACCACGTTGATACGGAGCACTGCTTTGAGGGTGACCCCGACTGTCCGACTATCGGTTTTGACAACAGAGAGCCTCCGGGCGGTTACGACTACGTAAAGCCCCAGCCTAAAAAACAGGTAGGCTTAAAGGATTTGTTCGGTTTTTAAAAGTACACATAACAAACTTAAGGAGGTAATTACTATGAAAAAATTATTGGCTATCTTACTCGCAACGGTTATGCTGCTGGTTTTCGCTTCCTGCGGCGGCAAAGGCGGAAACGAAGACAACACCGAAAAGAACGATGAAAAAATCAACGCTGAAGACGTTATCAACAAAGAGCTTGAGGAAGCTGAAGAACACGACTCGTTCAGCCAGGGTGCAGTTGAGTATTACCTCAAGAAGACAGCCGGCATAAAGCTCGATGAGCTTGAGCCCGATTGGGAATGGAAGCTCAAAAGCGATTATTCCGCTTATGCCGATGATCCCGCTTCGGGCACAGGCCACGCAGTAATAACCTTTACCAAAGCTGAAGGCGAAGTGACAGAAGACGAGTTTGATGCGTGGTATAAAAAGGTGTTTGATGCAACCGCAAAGGCTTCCGATGACGGCTACAACATCAGAGGCTACGAATTTGCAGGCGACGGTGAGGATGCACTCGGCGAAGTAACTCTGGACGAAGCACTTGACAGCTGGCTTATGAAGGGCTGGGGATTCAGAGTTGACGGCAAGAATTACGTTGTTTACGTAAGCGACGAATACGACAAAAATAAAGACAGCGAGCTTGGCAAGCTGTTCTATTATGACGGCGCAAAGGTTGATATCGGCGTAGGCTTGCAAAAGAGCTTCAGCGACACAATGGATGAAGCAGAAAAATATATGTCCGAAAACGAAGACGAAATCAGAGATGCAATAAACGATTATCTGAATTAAAGGAGGGTTTTATTATGTTAACTTGTAAACAGTGCGGCACACAGGTAGAGGAAAACATAAAATTTTGCACAAATTGCGGTGCTCCGATTGAAGCCCCTGCCGAGCAGGCAAGCGCACCTGCTGTTGACCTCTCCGCAAAGCTGACAGAACTCAACAACACGGCAGACACAACGGCGGAATACGATGCACAGGATATCGAAAAGAACAAGGTTATGGCATTGCTGGCTTACATAATCTTCCTTATCCCGCTGCTTGCGGCAAAGGATTCAAAATTTGCCCGTTTCCATACCAATCAGGGTCTTGTCCTTTTCCTCGGCGGTATCATCGCTTCCGTTGTTGCGGTTATTCCTGTTATCGGTTGGATAGTTGCTCCCTTCGCAGGTCTTGTTATTACAGTTCTTGCAGTTATCGGTATTATCAATGCCCTTAACGGCAGAGCAAAGGAACTGCCTGTAATCGGCAAATTTAAAATTTTGAAGTGATTTAAAAAGGTTATTTGATAAGTGTCATAACTAATCTCGCAGGCAACATTTTTTCGATGTTGCCTGCTTTATCATTTGTGTTTCTTTTTTGTTTTCCCTCTCTGACTATACGGCTTTTCATATGCTTTGATTTTTTGAGGATATTTCTTTGCTTAATGCATATTAATCCATAACAAATATTGGTAAGATTGTGTTCAAAAATGTAACTCATCAGTAAGATTAGTTATAAAAAAACAAGCAACCCACGCAAAAGCGTGAGCTGCTTGTTTGGTACGATTGTTAATAACGGATTCAATAAAATAAACATTTATCGGCAGTAACATACATACTCTACACTTGTACTTTTGCTGAAAATAACAACTTAATTACAAGGAGATTGTTATGTCACATTTTATTGAAGAGTTTTATTACGGAAATATTGAACCCCAAGAAAGTATAACAGAACTGAAGACGGAAATCAAGAAAAAGTTAGATGCCTTGTCGCAAACAGAAGAACAACTTACTTCAAAATTAACTGAGGAAGAAAAGGGATTATTTATAAAATATGCAAGTCAATACAGCGATTTCCTTTGCGTGAGCAATGCTAACAGCTTTATTGCAGGTTTCAGACTTGGTGCTAAATTTACATACGACACATTTGTTACTGATTGAAAGGAGTTATAGCTATGAAGAAATCATCATTTGAACAAAACGGCGGAACATACAGAATGGTCGGCGATTACAGAATTCCGAATATCACATTACCTGACGAAGCAAGCAAACCGCTCGGTGTGTGGGGACTGAAACACAAAGATTATCTTATGAAACATAAACGAGTTCAGTTTAACATTATGCTTATGACGGGTACGTTGTGGACTCATCTTGCAGAGATTGATGAACAAGCATCAGATATGTTCTCTCGGCTGGTGGAACAAATGAAAGTCAATGAGGGTGTAACAGAACAACTCAAGGCAGACAACCAAATGGAATGGGTTGCCCGAATGAATAACATTGAAGCACGGGTAAGAGAGATTGTTGATTTTGTAATTATTTACGAATAAAAACACATGAGGCAAAGATGCAATTACACCTTTGCCTCATAGTTTTATAATGTTTTACTTGTTTTTTCTTTTAATAGCATTCTCAAACTTTGAGTTTCAACGATTCGATAATTCGAAAGCCACAGTTGCTTGTCTTTTCCTGCAAACTGAGGGTTTGAAGAAGACTCAAAAGTGTTTTGGACAAGGCTGGCGCCTATCAGTTTCCATATTTCAATATCGTGGCACTTGTGAAAGCAGACATTATGTGAGAACGGATGCAATAGAACATATTGTTTTGATGGAATTGCGAAAGCTTGTTTCGTTTATGGAGTATGATGAGGACAGCTTTGCTGAAATACTTTCAAACAAAACCAATGCCGACACACTTGCACAGAAGAATCATTTGCAAACCGAATTAAAGAAAACCATTGAGAGAATTGAAACGGTTGAAAGGCTTTATCTCAAACTCTATGAGGACAATTCAAGCGGTAAGGTTACAGATGAATGGTTTATGTGTATGTCACACAAGTATGAGGTTGAACGAGTTGAATTAAAAGCAAAGATTCCAGAACTCCGCACACAGATTGCTTCTTTGGAAAAGACACAAAAAGGTAAGGAAATCTTTATAGCAGCAATACGAAAATTTATGCAAATGGAAACTCTGACAGCACCTCTGCTGCACGAACTGATTGACCGAATTGAAGTTCACGAGATTGAAGGTACGGGTAAGAACAGAACTCAAAGAATTGTTATCCACTACCGATTTGTGGGTTATCTGGAATTGCCAACCGTCAGCGAAAACTACAAGGCTGACATACGACAAGGTGTTGCAGTTGAATACCTGACAGCATAAAACAAGAAAGGTCGCAGACCGTAAAAAGTCTGCGACCAATAAAAAACTTAGTTTTCAGCAAAAAGAGAGTGCTAATAACTTGAATCCGTTATTAACACTCATAATGGCCCGCCCGAAGGGATTCGAACCCCCGTTCCTCAGAATCGGAATCTGCTGCGTTATCCAACTGCGCCACGGGCGGATATATTCATTTTATGCAGGGTGCAAAGATGCACCCTGCTTTATTATTTTACTTAATTTTCTCAATAACCTCGCCTGAGGTGGGTTTTGTTTTATCTATAAATTCCTGCACCGCCTGTGCCGAGGGCATAGCCGCCGAACAACTGTGTGCGGAAACAAGCATGGATGCGGAAGCGGTTGCAAATTCAAGTGCCTCGGGAACGCTCTTACCGTTAAGGAGTGAATAGATAAATGCGGATGCATAGCCGTCACCGCCGCCGAAGCCTTTGAGCATCTTAACGGGGAAGGGCTTCACTTTATATGCCGAGCCGTCGTCAAGATATGCAACGGAGCCTTCCTTGCCGTGCTTTATAATAACGATTTTGTTGCCGTAGGAGAACCAGCGTGCGGCTGACTCTTCATCACTTGCACAAACACCTTCAACTGCTTCGGTAAGATCAAATTCTTCTCTTGAACCGAGAACAATATCGCTGTTCTTTGCAGCGATTGAATAATAAAGAGAAATTTCATCCTTATTCTTCCATGTGTAGCTTCTGTAATCGATATCAAATATTACAACCACACCGTTTTTCTTTGCAAGGAAAAGAGTTTTGAGGGCCGCTTCTCTTGAGGGGCTTGCGCAGAGTGCCGTACCCGAAATAACAACAGCCTTCGCCTGCTTTATATATTCTTCATCAACATCATCTACACAGACCTGTAAATCCGCAACACCTTCACGGTACATAAGAATACTGCTCTGTGTGGGGCTGAGAATTTCGGTAAAGGTAAGTCCCAGATTTTCACCGTTTTCACATCTGAACACGTGTGAAACGTCAATACCGTCCGCCTTGAAATAATTTTCAACATAATCACCGAACTGATCATCGGACACTCTTGCAATGAAACCGCATTTTGCGCCCAGTCTTGCAAGACCAACGGCAATATTTGCAGGCGAACCGCCTACATACTTATTGAAATTACTGCTTTCCGAAAGGGGCTTGTTCATATCGGTGGGGTTGAAGTCAATAGCGATTCGTCCAATGGGGATTACATCAAGAGGTTTTGTTTTGTCGAATTCAATATAGCTCATCTGTATCATCCTTTCACGCCTTGCCTGCACAACCGAATATTTCTATATGCTTCAACGCGTTGAGATATGCACCCTCAACCTCTGCACTTTGCAGGTCATAATATCCTTTTATTTCTGCGTTTTCATATGCAGACCTTACGGATTGCTCAACACTGTCAAAGGTTGCGGTTGCTATGTTTATTTTATTTATACCAAAAGAAATGCATTTTCTGAAATCCTCAGGCAGTATGCCCGTACCGCCGTGAAGCACAAGAGGTGCTTTTACAAGAGATGCGGTTTCTTCAAGAATATCAAAGCGAAGCTTGGGTGCCTGCTTATAGTTGCCGTGGGCATTGCCTATGGCAACCGCAAGTGCATCTACGTCTGTTTTTTCATAAAATTCAAGTGCCTGTGCAGGAGATGTGCAATTAATTGCAATATCTTCGCTGCCGTCCTCACTGCCGCCTACACAGCCGATTTCGCCTTCACAATCCGCACCGTATTCTGCGGAAAGCTGTTTTGTTGCGGCAGTTATCCTCACATTTTCCTCAAAAGGAAGGTGTGAGCCGTCCAGCATAACACTTGTGAAACCTATATCAAGAGACTGCTTTATTTTTTCGGTTGTTTTGCCGTGGTCAAAATGCACCGCAACAGGCACAGAGCTGTTTTTTGCCGCCGCAACCATAAGTGGACCGATAATTTCAAGAGGCGAATGGTTAAGCCTTACCTCGGCAATCTGAATAATTGCAGGGCTTTTTGTCTGCTCAACAGCTTTCAGCACACCGAGCACCATTTCCATATTGGCAACACTGAAACTGCCAACGGCATATCCGCCCTCTCTTGCTTTTTTCAAAAGCGAGGACATATTAACAAGAGGCATTATTCTTTTCCTCCCTGTTGTAGTAAATTGCGGCACAGACCGCACTTGTCAGAGGCAAAGTCAGAAGCATTCCCAGGCTACCTGCAAGCGCCTGCAGAATTTCCGCAACTATCATTTCTTTATTGATTACCTGCTCGATACCTGCGTTATAGGCAACAAGCAGCAATACGCTTGTGAGCGAACTGCCTATATAAGCAAGCACAAGTGTGTTTGCCATTGTACCCATCATATCCCTGCCGATGGTGAAGCCTGATTTCATAAGCTCCACGGGTCTGATATGAGGAGATTTAAGGCGGAGCTCATAGAGTGACGAAGAAATGGACATAGAAACATCCATTACCGCACCCACAGCACCTACGATTATCATAGCAAAAATAATCGCTTTTAGGTTAATGGGGTTGTCGGGATAAAGCTGAATAAGATAAACGGATTCCTCTTCAAGCATACCGGTCATATTCAGGAATTTATCCGAAATCAGCACCGTCAGACCGGCACAAAGCACGCCGCATACACAGCCGATACCTGCACATAAAGCTTTAACATTGAAGCCGCTGATAATGCTCAAAGTCATAACCGTTATAAACATACAGACGGCTATCGACCAGAAATAGATATTGTGCCCGTTAAGAACAGCAGGGATAAGCACGGTAAAAACAGAAAGGCAGGTAAAGCCCAAGGAAATAACTGTTTTAAGCCCCTGTATTCTTGAAAATACGATTATAAGTATGCAGAATATTGCAAGCAGCCACAAAAGCGGAGTTATTCTCACATAATCGCCGAAATAGTATTGCGTACCACCGTCAGCAGTGTAGCTTTCAACCAGAATTTTATCATTCTGTTCAACCTGCTTGGGGCAGAATACAAATGACCTGTCAATTTCCTGCACAACTTCAAGGGTCTTGCCTCTCAGTGCCGTATTCAGCGCCTGAGCCTTGAATCTGACCGTTACAAATTCTGTTTCTCCGCTTACGTTATCCGTTCTCACATCCGTAACACGGATAACCCTGCATCTCACCGTTTCACCTTCAGCACTGCCCTTGAAAACCGGTGCACCGCCTGTAGCATAAAGGTTCGCAAGAAAAATAAGCAGCGCCGAAACAAAAACGGCAATTACCTGATAAACAGACTGCTTATTTTTCATATGTTCACCTCATTTTTATTATTTGTTGATTTTTCTTGCCTCAATTTCAGCAACCATTTCTGCCTGCTTCTTCTCTGTGATTTTATAGAAGAACATGGGTACTGCGCAGGCAAACATACTGATAACACCTGAAAGGATAAGAACATTCCAGAGTGCGTCTGCATTCTGAACGGTATATGTTCTTGTGTCAATGCCTGCAATGCTTACGGACATAACGCCGATGAATGCACCAACAGCCATACCGATTTTGTTGATAAGAGTCTGCATTGCAAAGCAGATGCCTTCGCCTCTTTCACCGGTTTTCCATTCAAGGTAATCAACGGTATCGCCGATCATGGCATAGGTGATGATGTTGTTAACACCCTGAGGAATGCCGAGAAGAACAAGACCGATTGCACAAACAATAAGCTTCCAGGGTGCATCGTAGCCTACGAAATACATAACTGCCATTACAACGCCGCCGAAAAGATGAACAACGATGTATGACCATTTTTTAGTGAATTTCTTTGACATCCAGGGAACAAGGATTGAAGCAACAAGTCCGCCGGGAACAACAAGAAGGGTGATAATGCCGTAAAGACCTTCGTTCTGAAGGATATACTTCGCAAAGTAAAGGCCGCCGGTGTATGAATAAACCATTCTTGCACCGCCGAGAACGCCCGAAAGAACGATAAGGAGAAGCTGATTATTCTTGAAAAGAAGTTTAAGATTATGAGCGAATGAAGGTGCTTCATCCTGAGAAGTAAATCTTTCCTGTGTATTTTTGAAACCGAAATAGAACATGGGGATTGCTGCTACAACAAGCACAACAGCACAAATGAAATAAACCATTTTAAGTGTGTCCGCATTTGCAAACTCACTGCCTACTCTTACGGTACCGATAAAGCTGCGTGCAGCCTCTTCAACAGAAATACCGCGGCTTGCAACCATATCTGCAATTGCGGCTGCCTTATCTGTCATAATTGCGCCGAGATCAGCATCTGTATACTTGAACTTTGCGGTAACAGCACCTGTGATAACAGGAACAAAAACTGTTACAACGCCTGCACCTACGGTACAAGCCATACGTGCAACGGTAAGGATATTACCTCTTACAACGGTATCGTTTGTAAGGCAGGTTGAAAGACCCCAGTAGGGAACATCGGCGATTGTGTAAACAACACTCCAAACAACATAAATAACTGCGATCACAACGAAGGTCTGCATTGTCTTTGAGCCGTCAAAAACAGACTGTGCGCTGAAAACAGGAAGGAAGCAAAGAACTGTGCAGATACCGATGGGAATTGCCATCCATTTGAGATAAGGACGGCATTTGCCCCACTTGGTTCTTGTTTTATCAACAACACTGCCCATAATGGGGTCGTTGAATGCATCAAAAACACGGGCTGCAAGCATAAGAATTGCAACTGCAACAGCACCGCTGACGTTGCCGATTGTTACGCCTTCGGCACCGAAAAGAAGTGCATCTGTCATAAATACGGTTATGTAAGAGCCGATAATGGTACAGATAAAATTCTGACCGATACCGGTAACGCTGTAAGCGATAGCCTCTCTGGGCTGTACGCCCTTGCCCGGAGTTGTTCCGAACAGCTTGTGTAAAAATCCTTGTTTCATTTTTTAGACCCTTTCTTATAGAGATTTATAAAATTCAAGCGTTTTGAATCTTTTGCCCGTCTGTGAAAGCAGGAATCTTTCACAAACCTGAGCGAAACGCTTTTCATCCGTGGTTGGCAGAGAAAACGAATATATTTTCTCTATGGGACTTGCGCATACATGCCGCATAGCCGCAAGAACGGTAGAATTTATCCTTTCACCGCTTCTGGCGCTGCTTTTGCAGTAAATACAGCCGTCTGCAATACTGAATATCATATCACCGTCTGTTTCGCCGCAATGAGGGCAGGCGGTAAGGTCAGGCATAAAGCCCGAGAAAACCATGAATTTAAGCTCCGTGACCGCTTTCAGAAAATCGTTGGAGCGTTTGCTTTTTTCAAGAAAATGCATGGAATTGAGAATAACTCTGAGATAATCCCTTGCAGGCTCCATTTCGGGTACAAGCTCCGAAGCAAGGGAGCAAAAATACTGGGCAAGGGCAAGCTTTTCAATATCTCCCCGAAGCCCGAAAAAAACTTCCTTTGCAACCGCATCGTCAACTATGTAGCTGTCCCTGCTTTTATACACCGAAAAATCGCCGTAACAAAGGGACTGGGTTGCACCGTGCATTTTACTGTTTATCTTTTTCGCTCTGTTGGCAAAGGCTCTGAGCACACCGTATTCGGAGGTAAGAAGCGTAACCAGGCGGTCACTTTCCCCCGTATCGGTTACTTTGAGCACCAGAGCGTCGGTAGACATTCTCATTTTTAACTCCTGCCGTGCTGTTCACACAGCCTCTGAATTCAAGATAATCGGCAACCGAGCCGGTTTGCATAAACTTTTTCCACGCTTTTTCTTTTTCCATTCATATCATCTCCCGTTAATAATTTGAGTTGTTTCACGGGGTTTATGAAAGGAAAATATTTTTAGTCCAAGCCGAAATTGTGAATAATTCCCTCTCTGTTGCGCCAGCCTTCCTTGACCTTGACCCAGCACTGAAGGTTGATTTTGCACTGGAAGAAATTTTCCATATCAACTCTCGCTTTTGAGGAAATACGTTTTAACATATCTCCCTTTTTGCCGATAATGATTCCCTTGTGAGTATCCTTTTCGCAATATATAATCGCTTCAACATCCATAATACCGCCCGTGGGTCTTTCACGCATTTTTTCAATGCTGACCGCAACGCCGTGGGGCACTTCCTTATCGAGAAGAAGCAGCATTTTTTCTCTGATTATCTCGCCTGCAAGCACTCTTTCGGGCTGGTCGGTAAGTGTATCGTCGGGGAAGAAATGGACCGATTCGTAGGTAAGCTTTTTAAGCTCCTCAATGATAAGGTCAACATTCTCGTTTTTAAGAGCACTGACGGGCACAACCGCCTCAAAATCAAATTCATTGGTAAGCTTTATGATTTTTTCCATCATAAGCTCTTTTTGTTTTACGGTATCGGTTTTGTTGATTGCAAGCACAACCGGTGCTTTTTCGGCTTTAAGTCGCTTTAAAAGCTCAAGCTCCGTGTCCTTGATATCTCCCTCAGGCTCCGTCACAAAAAGGCAGGCATCCACACCTGCTATGCCGTCGCCCACAGCCTTTATCATTTTTTCGCCCAATTTAGTTTTGGGTCTGTGATAACCGGGTGTATCCGTAAAAACGAGCTGAGTTTCGCCCAAAGTAAGCACGCCCATAATCCTTGTGCGTGTTGTCTGGGGTTTCTGGGTTACAATGGCAACCTTCTGACCCAGCATTCTGTTAAGAAGGGAGGATTTGCCCACATTGGGGCAGCCCACTATTGCAACAAATGCGGTTTTCGTCATTTCAATTTCCTCATTTAACGTGATTTTTAAAGAAATTCTTTATTCCTTTCGGTCCTGCAAATACAAACACAAGGCTTGCGATAAAACTGATAACAAAACCGATTAAAACGGGGATATTTTCTTTGTAGTATTCAAACATCTTTGCAAATGCTTCGGGCTGATTGAGAATTGCAATACCTGCCGCAACAGAGCCTATAGCCGCAATAAGAACGGCACCTGCCGCCGCATCCTTTGAAATTCTCGCAAGCTCATTTATTTCTTTGGTTTCAAGGTCAACCGCCTTTTCTACGGCGGTGTTGACAGCTTCAAGCGCCATAACCAAGGCGCAGAGACCTATAAGCACCGCAAGCTGACCTTTGTCGACTTCAAAAAAATCGTGAACGGTAAGAAAACCGAACATATACGCCGTAAAGCAAAGGTGAATTCGCATATTCCGTTCATTGCATATGCAATACCCTATGCCTCTGAACGCATAAATAAAGCTTTTCAGTAAATCCTTCATATGTTCTCATCATCCATATAGTAGCTGGAATTTCTTTTAAGACCCAGCTTTGTAAGCACGGTTTCTTCTTTTTCTCTCATTCTTACGCTTTCCATACCGCCGTTAACATGGTCATAGCCAAGCAGATGGAGCATTGAATGAACTGTGAGAAAACCGATTTCACGCTGCAAGGTGTGACCGTATCTGTCCGCCTGGTCAACGGCATGAGGAATTGAAATAACAATATCGCCCAGCAGCTTTGCACCCGTATCATTGTTGATATCGTAAACACCGTTTTCACCCAGAGGGAATGAAAGAACATCCGTTGCTCTGTCGATATTTCTGTACTGTTTGTTAAGCTGATGAATGGTATCATCATCAACAAAAGTAACGCTTACCTCGGCGGCACCCTCAAATTCTTCCTGAACAAGAACTGCGGTGCAGCAGCGGCGCACAAGCAGACGTACACCCGTGGGGATTCTCATTTCGTTCTGCTCGTTTGAAATTACTACCTTTACCTTGCTCATTTCTTTTTACGCTCCTCATCCTGTTTCTCATAGGCTTTGATAATATCCTGAACAAGCCTGTGGCGTACAACGTCCTTTTCACTGAATCTTACGGTGCCGATATCCTCAATATTTTTGAGAATTCTTACCGCCTCTTTAAGTCCCGATCTTTTGCCGTCCGGCAGGTCAATCTGTGTAACGTCACCCGTTACAACCATTTTGGAATTAAAGCCCAGACGGGTCAGGAACATTTTCATCTGCTCCGCCGTGGTGTTCTGTGCTTCGTCAAGAATAATGAAGCTGTCGTCAAGGGTACGACCTCTCATATATGCAAGAGGTGCAACCTCTATATCTCCCCTCTCCTGATGCTTCTGAAAGTTCTCTGCACCGAGCATATCAAAAAGTGCATCGTAAAGAGGTCTTAAATACGGGTCAACCTTGCTTTGAAGGTCACCCGGCAAAAAACCGAGCTTTTCACCCGCTTCAACCGCAGGTCTTGTAAGAACGATTCTGTTTATTTCCTTTGCCCTGAAAGCGGTAACAGCCATTGCAACCGCAAGGTAGGTTTTGCCCGTACCCGCAGGACCTATACCGAAGGTAATTGTGTTGTTGCGGATGGTTTCAATGTATTTTTTCTGACCCAGAGTTTTGGGCTTTACGGGTTTACCCTTTGAGGTTATGCACACGCAGTCTGCCGCCATATGAACAAGCTTATCCTCATTACCGTCGTTGACAAGCGAAAGTACGTAACGCACATTCTGATCGCTCAGTGCCTCGCCTCTGTTGATGAGAGTAAGAAGACCGTTGATTGCACGCACACCCTTCTGCACATTTTCAGGCTCTCCCGTCACTTTAAGCTCCGAGCCTCTGCTGATAACGGAAACGGAAAACTCCTTTTCAATAAGCCTTATATTCTCATCAAAGCTGCCGAAAAGACTTACCGCCTGCTCCATTCTGTCAACATTGATTATCTGTTCAAACATAAACTCACCTTTGAAAAATACATTTACAGTTTAGTATAACACATCGCTTTGCAAAAGTCACTATACAAAAACAAATATTTTATAAAAATACTGCTATTGATATTGGGATGAAAGTGTGGTATACTGATTTTATCTTTGCAGAGAAAGGATGTTTTACAATGACAGAAATCACAAAAGATATGAAAATCGGCGATATTCTTGATGCTAACCGTGAGGTTGCCCCCTTCTTCCTTGAAATGGGTATGCACTGCCTCGGCTGCCCCTCAGCAAGAAACGAATCCGTTGCTCAGGCTTGTATGGTACACGGCGTTAACGCTGACGAGCTTATCGCAAAAATCAACGCATTCCTTGCGAAATAATGCTTAATCTTTCCAAAAGAATGCTTATGGCGGCGAAGATGGTGCGTAAGGGTAACGCTGTTGCCGATATCGGCACCGACCACGCATATCTTCCCGCCTATCTCATTTTAAACGGCATAGCCCCGAAGGCTCTTGCGTGTGATGTGCGCAAGGGTCCGCTTGAAAATGCAAAAAAAACCGTTGAACATTACGGAATTGAAGACAAAATCACTCTCCGCCTTTCCGACGGTTTTGATGAAATCCAACCTTCCGAGGCAGAGGATTTCATTATGTGCGGTATGGGCGGCACCCTTATGGAGCAGCTTGTTTCAAGAACGCACTGGCTCAAAGACAGTTCAAAGCGCATTATTGTTCAGCCTCAGTCCCACGCCGAGGACATAAGAAGATTTTTTGTTGAAAACGGATTTGAAATTCTTTTTGAAGATGCCTGCACCGACGGCGGCAAGCTTTACTGTGCCATGGCGGCGGAATATACAGGCGCAAAACTGCAAAGACCTGTTTCTTACATATACACAGGCGAGCTTCCGAAATGCCAAAAGAAAGAAGCACGCCTTTATCTTGAAAACACTGTTGCAAGGCTTCACAAAAAGCTTGAAGCGGAGCGTGTGCACGGCTCGGCGGAATATGCCGATTATCTTGAAAAGATTGCCCTTGAAACGGAGGAAATCATAAATGGAATGGAAACCGACGGTTAAAGATATCTGTGAATTCATAAATTCAATCGCACCTTTTGAAAACCAGTGCGATTGGGATAACAGCGGTATGCTTGTCGGCACTCCCGACGGCGAAGTGAAAAAAATCGGTGTTGTGCTTGATATAACATCACAAGCCATAAAGTATGCCTCCGAAAACGGAATTGATCTTATCGTCAGCCATCATCCCGTCATTTTCAGAGCCGTAAAAAGCTTTCTCGACGGCGATATTTCATTTATGCTTGCAAAGAACGGCATTTCGGCAATATGTGCCCACACAAATCTTGACATTGCAAAAGGCGGCGTCAACGATACTCTTGCAGAAACCCTGGGCTTCAAAAATCCCGTTCCCATGACCGAAGACGGCGAAACTTCAATGATAAGAAAGGTTATTATTGACGAAACCGACGGCGAAACCCTTGCAATGCACATTGCAGGCAGACTTTCAACCGGTGTTCAGCTTGCCGACTGCGGCAAGACAATAGATACCGTTGCTCTCTGCGGCGGTGCGGGCGGCGATTTCATTGGTGCCGTTGCAGAAAGCGGTTGCGATGCATTCATAACAGGTGAAGCAAAGCACCACGAATTTCTTGCCGCATATGAGCTTGGTATAACTCTCATCACCGCAGGTCATTTTGAAACAGAAAATCCCGTTGTTGCCGTACTTGCGGATAAACTGAAAAATAATTTTGACATTGATGTGGAAATAATCCCTCAGAATTCGCCCGTAAAATATTTTTAAGAGGAAAAAACTATGCCCCTTGACGGAATTACTTTAAATTTACTTAAGAATGAGCTTTCGCAATATATTGTCGGAAGCAGGATAGAAAAAATACACCAGCCGTCAAAAGACGAACTGGTGTTTCATCTGCGTTCCCGTGAAGGCGCATACCGTCTGCTTGTTTCGGCATCCGCCAACAGCCCGAGATTGCATCTGACGGCAAATGCGCCCGAAAATCCTGCCACTCCCCCTATGCTCTGCATGCTTTTCAGAAAGCATCTGACAGGTGCGGTTATAACCGATATCCGCCAGCTTGGGCTTGACAGAGTTGTTTTTATCGACCTTTCGGGCACAAATGAAATCGGAGATGCCGTAACCTTCACCCTCTGCGTTGAAATTATGGCAAAGCACAGCAATATTATACTTGTGAATTCCAATGGTAATATCATAGACTCTGTAAAGCGAGTTGACTTTACACAGTCGTCTGTCAGGCAAATTATGCCCACTTTTAAATATGAATTGCCTCCCCGTCAAGGTAAGCTTAATCTGACGGAAATTCAGCCCGACGAGGGTGTAAATGCCGTAAAAAAATGCACGAACAAGCGTCTTTCGGGAGCAATCTTAGAAACCCTTGAAGGCGTTTCTCCCTTGATAAGCCGGGAAATTGCGGCTTTTGCCTGCGGCGGCGACATCGGGGTTACCGAAATGAACGAAATAAACTGCCAAAGGCTTGAAAGTAAACTTACAGAAATCAGAAATATGCTGATTTCAGGCAAAGCCAATCCCACAATGCTTGTGAGAGAGAATGTAAAGCCCTACGACTTTACATTTACCGATATAACACAATACGGTTTCACGGTTACACCAAGAACATTCGACAGCTTTTCGCAGCTTCTTGATGACTTTTATTATGAAAAAGACCGTTTTGAAAGAACAAAACAGCGCAGTCAGTCATTACTCAAACTGCTGACAAACGCCGCTTCAAGGGCAGCAAGAAAACTGCAAAGCAGGCAGGCAGAGCTTGAAGCCTGTGCCGACCGTGACACACTGAGAATTTATGCGGAACTTATTCTTGCAAATCAGTACCGACTTGAAAAAGGTTCGCTTTTTTATGACCTTGAAAATTTTTACGATAACAACAATCCCGTGCGTATTCCAGCCGACCCCGCACTTTCACCCTCGGCAAACGCACAAAAATATTTCAAGGAATACCGCAAGGCAAAGACCGCCGAAAGTATGCTGGGTGAGCTGATTGAACAAAGTGAGCAGGAGCTTGCATACCTTGAATCGGTTATCGATGCCGTTAACCGTGCCGACGGTTATACAGAGCTTGCGGAAATTCGCAACGAGCTTTACGAGCAGGGCTACCTGAAACGTGCCAAAAACGATAAAACAAAAAAAGCAAAGCCTATGCCGCCTATGGAGTATGTTTCGGACGACGGATACACAATCCTTGTAGGCAGAAACAATGTGCAGAACGATATTCTCACCTTCAAAACCGCCGCAAAGGATGACTCCTGGTTCCACACACAAAAAATTCCCGGTTCACACGTTGTTGTCATCGGTAACGGAGATATAATTCCCGAGCTCACCTGCCGTCAGGCGGCAATCCTTGCCGCATACCACAGCGGCGGCAGAGAATCATCTCAGGTTGCGGTTGATTACACGGAAGTTCGCTCACTGAAAAAGCCCGTCGGTGCAAAACCCGGTAAGGTTATTTATCACACATACAACACAATGTGGGTCACACCTGACAGAGAACTTTGCGAAAGGTTGAAAAAGAAGAAATAATGTGAAAGAACAAGGTGCAAAATGAACAGTGATACTCTGAAATCAATCCGAGAAGCCGAAAAAGAATCCCACATTGAGGTGTATTCTACCGCAAAGCTTTTTGAAAGCGGCAGCTGGCTTCAAAAACCCGTTAAGACAGTTATGGATTTAGTTCCGCATTTCAGAAACTATCAACACATAAAAATTCTGGATTTGGGATGCGGAGTAGGCAGAAATTGCATACCTCTTGCACAGGAATCCAAAGGTAAATGTAAAATTGACTGTGTTGACATACTTGATTTTGCTATTGATAAACTAAAACAATACAGTGTGCATTATGACGTAAAAAATGAAATTAACGGAATAGTTTCTTCCATTGACGATTTTGAAATCCGTAATGATGAATACGATTTAATTGTTGCTGTTTCTGCATTGGAGCACGTTGACGGTATTGAATCGTTCAGAATCAAGCTTGATGAAATCAGCAAAGGAACAAAAGAAAACGGAATTGTTTGTTTGATTATCAACTCTCAGATTACTGAAATCAATAAAGAAAACGGACAGATTCTTACGCCGCAATTTGAAGTTAATCTGTCAACGCAGAATCTTTTTGATTTGCTTAACCGTTCTTTCATCGGTTGGGAAGTTATAAAGAGCAACGTGAGAAATCAAAGATATGATATTCCGAGAGGAAAGTATATATCCGATTTGACAACAGATGTGGTAACTTTTGTTGCAAAGAAAAATCATTCATAAAAATTAAAACCGCCGACGCAAAGTCAGCGGTTTAATTTTTTTCATTTTTACATATCGTCCGAGTCGCCTGCGGTGATTGCAGTTTCGGATTCTCTGAAAAGCAGGGAAATACACCAGATACCCGCAAGGGCAACAAGAGTGTAAACAATTCTGCTGAGAATTGCTCCCTGACCGCCGAAAATCCATGCCACAAGGTCAAACTGAAACAGACCTATACCGCCCCAGTTAAGTGCACCGATTATTACAAGGACCAGTGAAATTTTATCAAGCATTCGTTTCAACTCCTTACTTGCTTTTCACGCATAGTATGAGCAGAAAACAGAGGCTTTATTCAAAAAATTTAAAATTCAAATTTTACATCGCTTTCTTTGAAAAGCGGTGCATTTTTATCCTTTTCGGAAAGTATGGGATCTGCTATTCCCCATTCAACACCGATTTCAGGGTCATTGAAGGCTATGCTTCTGTCATTTTCAGGTGAATAGAACTCATCAACCTTATAGGAAATCTCAACATCATCCGTAAGGGTTACAAATCCGTGAAGGCAGCCCTTGGGAATATAAAGCATTTTTTTGTTTTCCTCGCTGAGTTCAACCGCAACCCATTTCATATAGGTTGGCGAGCCTTCTCTGATATCAACGGCAACATCAAGAATTCTTCCCTTGATACAGCTTACAAGTTTTGCCTGCGACATAGGATTTTTCTGGCAGTGCAGACCTCTGAGAGTTCCTTTTTTTGCAGAAAAAGAACGGTTATCCTGAACAAAATCCGCCTTTACTCCTGCTTCTTCAAATTCTTTTTTTGAATATGTTTCGCAAAACCAGCCGCGGTTATCACCGAAAACCTTAGGTTCTGCCTCAAAAACACCTTTAACCGCCGTTTCAGTCAGTTTCATAGTTAAGATTACCTTCCGCACCCCAGCACGGTCTTTCACCGGGCTTACCGCCGGTATAAAGAATTCTGCCCTCTGCAACGGAGCGCAGATGCTGACCGTAGGATGACTTACCGTATTTTTCAGCCGAGCGAAGAAGTGCTTCGCGGCTTATCCAGCGCATATTATACGCAATTTCTTCCGGAGCCGATATCTTGATTCCCTGCAGCTTTTCAACAGTTTTGATGAAGTTTGCAGCATCCATAAGATTTTCAACCGTTCCCGTATCAAGCCAGGCAAAACCTCTGCCCATAAGCTTTATGTCAAGGTCACCGTTTTTCAGATACATCTGGTTGATATCGGTAATTTCAAGCTCTCCGCGCTTTGAAGGTTTCAGTGATTTTGCATACTCCACAACTCTGTTGTCATAAAAATAAAGACCGGTTACCGCATAGTTTGACTTAGGCACTTCGGGCTTTTCTTCAATGGAAACGGGAATTCCGTTTTCATCAAATTCAACAACGCCGAATGCCTGAGGATTATCAACATAATAACCGAAAATGGTTGCTCTGCCTTTATTTTTTGCAGCCTGCCTGAGCATATGTCCAAGACCGTTGCCGTAAAAAATATTATCACCCAGCACCATTGCAACATCATCGTCGCCGATGAATTTTTCACCGATGATAAATGCCTGGGCAAGACCGTCGGGGCTTTCCTGCACAGCGTATGAAAGATTCAAACCAAACTGCCTGCCACTGCCTAAAAGCTCTTCAAATTTTGGTGTATCCGAAGGTGTTGATATAATCAAAATTTCCCTGATACCCGCAAGCATAAGGGTTGACAGGGGATAATAAATCATGGGTTTATCGTAAACGGGCAAGAGCTGCTTACTGGTTACCATCGTCAGAGGATAAAGCCTTGTGCCTGAGCCGCCTGCCAGAATTATACCTTTCAAACAAAACACTCCGTTCTATGGAATATTTACCACAGTTATAATACCACCATTTGTTGAAAATGTCAACAAACATTGCCGTAATATGATAATCGTTTATGAAATATGTTAACTTTCGCAATAAATTTTTCAGAAACAAAAAATAACAGTTTACATTTAAAAATATTTGTGTTATAATAATTAGAACATTTGTTCATAATCAAAAAGGGAGGAAAGCATGGATAAGTTTGTGCTGAAATCAAAATACAAACCCATGGGCGACCAGCCTCAGGCAATAGCTGAGCTTGTTGACGGCGTTAACAAAGGCTGTACCGAACAGACTCTGCTGGGCGTAACCGGTTCGGGCAAAACCTTCACAATGGCAAACATCATTGAAAAGGTCAACCGACCTACTCTTGTGCTTGCTCACAATAAAACTCTTGCGGCACAGCTTTGCAGTGAATTCCGTGAGTTCTTCCCCGACAATGCGGTTGAATATTTTGTTTCATACTATGACTATTATCAGCCCGAGGCATATATTCCCACAACCGACACATATATCGAAAAAGATTCTGCGGTAAACGATGAAATCGATAAACTCCGTCATTCTGCAACCTCCGCTTTATCAGAAAGGCGTGATGTGATTATCGTTGCCAGTGTATCCTGCATTTACACTTTGGGAGACCCTATTGACTACCGAAGTATGGTTATTTCTCTGCGTACGGGAATGGAAAAAAGCAGGGATGAGCTGATTGAAAAGCTTGTTGAAATTCAGTATGAAAGAAACGATATTGATTTCAGCCGTAACAAATTCCGGGTCAGAGGGGATGTTGTTGAAATCTTCCCCGTTTACTCAAACGAAAACGGCATAAGAGTTGAATTTTTCGGCGATGAGATTGACAGAATAAGCGAAATAAATGCTCTCACGGGGCAAGTAAAAAGCGTGCTTTCACACGCCGCAATCTACCCTGCCTCCCACTATGTCATCGCTCCCGACAAAATGGAAAAATCCATTAAAAATATTTACGAAGAGATGCTTGACCGTGTAAAATATTTTGAAGAAAACGGCAAGCTTCTCGAAGCACAGCGTATAAAACAGCGCACGGAATACGATATCGAAATGCTCCGTGAAACAGGCTTCTGCAAGGGAATTGAAAACTATTCAAGAGTTATGTCGGGCAGACCCGCAGGCTCGGCACCCTTCACTCTTCTCAATTATTTTCCCGATGATTTTCTGCTTTTTGTTGATGAATCCCATGTTACCCTGCCACAGGTAAGGGCGATGTACGGCGGCGACAGAGCAAGAAAAGAAAGCCTGATTAATTTCGGTTTCCGTCTGCCTTCTGCTTATGATAACAGACCGCTTACCTTTGATGAATTCTACGAAAGAAGCGGTCAGAAGATATTTGTAAGTGCAACTCCCGGTGAGTTCGAAAAAGAAAGAAGCTCCCATATAGCGGAGCAGGTTATAAGACCCACAGGTCTGCTTGACCCGGAAATTTCCGTAAGACCCACGGAAGGTCAGATTGACGACCTTGTTTCCGAAATCAACACACGCACCGCAAAAGGCGAAAGAGTACTTGTGACCACACTGACAAAGCGTATGGCGGAGGACCTTACGGATTACCTTGAAAATCTTGATATCAAGGTCCGCTATATGCACCACGATGTTGATACCATTGAGCGAATGGAAATCATAAGAGGTCTGCGCCTCGGTGAATTTGATGTGCTTATCGGCATTAATCTTCTCCGTGAAGGTCTGGACATTCCCGAAGTATCTCTGGTTGCAATTCTTGATGCGGATAAAGAAGGCTTCCTGCGTTCCGAAACCTCACTTGTTCAGACCATAGGCAGGGCCGCACGAAATTCGGAAGGCACTGTCATAATGTACGCCGACAGCGTAACCCCGTCAATGGAAAGAGCCATTACGGAAACAGAACGCCGCAGACAGAAGCAGATGAAATACAACGAAGAACACGGCATTACGCCGAAAACAATCGTCAAGGATGTTCATGAAATCATTGAAATTTCGGCAAAAACCGACGATGACAAGGCAATCTCAAAGATGAGCCGTAAAGAGCGTGAAGCAATGATTATAAGGCTCACCGCAGAAATGAAGGCGGCGGCAAAGATACTTGAATTTGAACACGCAGCATATTTGAGAGATAAAATTGAAAAGCTCAGAAGAGGTAAATAACGAATGGCAATAAAAAATCTTACCGTCAAGGGTGCAAAAGAGCACAACCTGAAAAATGTTGATATATCAATTCCCCGTGACAAGCTTGTAGTGTTCACGGGTCTTTCAGGCAGCGGAAAATCATCGCTTGCCTTTGACACAATTTATGCCGAGGGTCAGCGAAGATATGTTGAATCACTTTCGTCATATGCAAGACAGTTCCTCGGTCAGATGGAAAAGCCCAATGTTGAAAGCATTGAAGGGCTTTCCCCCGCCATATCCATTGACCAGAAAACCACATCAAAAAATCCCCGCTCAACCGTAGGCACAGTAACGGAGATTTACGATTATCTGCGTCTGCTTTATGCGAGGGCAGGTATCCCTCACTGCCCCGAATGCGGCAGAGAAATCAGCAGACAGACTGTTGACGATATCACGAAGCAGGTGCTTGCACTTGATGAGGGTACAAAAATTCAGATTATGGCACCCATTGCGAGAGGAAAAAAAGGCGAATATGTAAAAGAGCTTGAACACATCCGCAAGCAGGGCTTCGCAAGAGTGCGCATTGACGGCATAATTTATGACCTTTCGGAAGAAATCAAGCTTGAAAAGAATATAAAACATAACATCGAGGTCGTTGTTGACCGACTAATAATAAAAGACGGAATCCGTTCAAGACTTGCGGATTCAATTGAAACCGCAACAAATCTTACGGAAGGACTTCTGCTGGTAGATGTTGCAGGCAGTGAAGAAATGCTGTTTTCTCTCAACTACGCCTGTCCTGAGCACGGAGTCAGCATTGAAGAGCTTGAACCCCGTTCATTTTCATTCAACAATCCTTTCGGTGCCTGCCCCAAATGCTCGGGCATCGGAGTGTTGATGCAGGTTGACCCGAAAATGGTTGTGCCTGACCCCAAGCTTTCAATCCGTGAGGGTGCGATTAAGGCGAGCGGATGGTCGGTATCCGACGGCGGCACAATTGCACAGATGTACTACGAAGGCATTGCCAACGCTTATGATTTCAGCCTTGACACACCGTTCAAAGACCTGCCCAAGAAGGCAAAGGATGTTATTTTTTACGGCACAAACGGCAAAAAAATCAAGCTTGAACGCAAAAGCGAATACGGCAGCGGCACATATATGACTGATTTTGAGGGTGTAATCAACAATCTTGAAAGGCGTTACCGTGAAACGACAAGCGAATGGTCAAGAGGCGAAATAGAAGCATATATGTCAACGGTAAAATGCCCCGAATGCGGCGGCGCAAGACTTCGAAAAGAGTCACTCTGCGTTACCGTAGGCGGCATCAATATTGATGAATTTACCCAAAAATCCATAGGCGGAGAAATTGAATTTCTCGACAAGATGAATCTCAGCAGCCGTGACACTATGATTGCGGAGCAGATTATAAAAGAAATCCGAAACAGACTTGATTTCCTTTCAAGCGTGGGTCTTGATTACCTGACACTTGCCCGTCCCTCTGCCACCCTTTCAGGCGGCGAAGCGCAGAGAATCCGCCTTGCAACCCAGATAGGCTCATCGCTTATGGGCGTGCTCTATATTCTTGATGAGCCCAGCATCGGTCTGCATCAGCGTGACAATGCAAAACTGCTTAAAACCTTGCAAAATCTCCGCGACCTTGGCAACACACTGATTGTTGTTGAGCACGATGAGGAAACGATGATGTCGGCAGATTATATTGTTGACGTAGGACCGGGTGCAGGTATTCACGGCGGCGAAATTGTTTGTTCAGGCAGTGTTGAAGATATTATCGGTTGTGAAAAATCAATTACCGGTCAGTACCTCAGCGGCAAGAAATTCATCCCTCTCCCCGAAAAGCGAAGAGAAGGAAACGGCAAATTTCTCACCGTTCACGGCGCAAGGGAGAACAACCTCAAAAATATTGATGTTGAGTTTCCTCTGGGTAAATTTATATGTGTAACGGGTGTTTCGGGCAGCGGTAAATCATCACTTGTTAATGAAATTCTCAAAAAATATCTTGTCACTGAACTTAACGGTGCTAAAAAGATTGCAGGTGACCACGACAGCATCACGGGCACGGAGCACCTTGACAAGGTAATTGACATTGACCAGTCACCCATCGGCAGAACTCCCCGTTCAAACCCTGCAACCTATACGGGAGTTTTTAACGATATCCGTGAGCTTTTTGCTTCAACGGTTGACTCAAAGAAAAAAGGCTATAAGGCTAACCGCTTTTCATTCAATGTGAAGGGCGGCAGATGCGAAGCCTGCCAGGGCGACGGTATTGTTAAGATTGAAATGCACTTTATGAGTGATATTTATGTGCCTTGCGAAGTATGTAAGGGTCAGCGTTACAACAAAGAAACCCTTGAAGTCAGATACAAAGGCAAAAACATCCATGATGTTCTTGAAATGACTGTTGAAGAAGGAATGAATTTCTTTGAAAGCATTCCCAAAATCCACCGTAAAATCAAGACACTTTATGATGTAGGTCTTGGATATGTAAAAATCGGTCAGCCTGCCACAACCCTTTCAGGCGGTGAGGCGCAGCGTGTAAAGCTTGCAACAGAGCTTGCAAGGCAGTCAACAGGCAAAACCGTTTATATTCTTGACGAGCCCACAACGGGTCTGCACACCGCCGATGTCCACAGACTCATTGATGTTTTGCAAAAATTTGTTGATAAGGGCAATACGGTTATTGTTATCGAGCATAACCTTGATGTTATAAAAATCGCCGACCACATTATCGACCTTGGCCCCGAGGGCGGCAACGGCGGCGGCAAAATTGTTGCTCAGGGTACACCCGAAGAAGTCGCAAAATGCAAGAAGTCCTATACGGGTATGTACCTGAAAAAAGTGTTGAAATAAAAAACATGAAAATTTAAGGTGCAATATGAAAACTTTGGAATTTTTAAAATCAAATATCAATACAAATATGACATCACTCTCCATAGTTGACACTTTTGGGCGTATGTGCAGAATTGATGATAACCTCAAAGATGAACTGTTTCTATTTGAAGCGGGAACGCAAGTGCGTAACGGACATAATGCTTTTATATTATCAATGGTC
This sequence comes from Oscillospiraceae bacterium, assembly GCA_015066625.1. Lineage (GTDB taxonomy): Bacteria > Bacillota > Clostridia > Oscillospirales > Acutalibacteraceae > CAG-177. The sequence continues at coordinate 234,769 of SVOC01000001.1, read as the reverse complement.
AAACAGTTTGATTGCGGCGGTGATGAACCTGCACAGCTTCACCTTGATATTTCATACCGCCTTACAGATGAAAATAAAAATATTTCAGAATGTTCATGGCACGAGAACTACGGCGATATGATTCAATCTGCACTGCTTTCAAAAGCATTTGAAATATGCAAAAACAGTAACATTGTCGGGATTGATATATGGCAAGATAAAACTTAATTAAACTGAGCATAAAAAAATCCGCTATGCAATTGCATAGCGGATTACTTTTTGTAAATTACTGCTCAACTGCGTAAACGCTTACCTTCTTGCGGTCTTTGCCCATACGCTCGAACTTAACTGTACCGTCGATGAGAGCGAAGAGAGTATCATCTGAACCCTTGCCAACGTTGTTGCCGGGATGGATGTGAGTACCTCTCTGTCTTACAAGAATGTTACCTGCAAGAACGAACTGACCGTCTGCTCTCTTAGCACCGAGTCTCTTTGACTCTGAATCACGGCCGTTACGGGTTGAACCCATACCTTTCTTATGAGCGAAAAGCTGTACATTTATCTTAAGCATTCTTTACACCTCCGTAGATTAGTTTGATGTTTTGGGGATACTGCTTTGAAAGCTCCGTCAGATGAAGCTCCAATCCTCTGAGCACTGCCTGAGCCTGCTCGTTGGGCTGATTAAGGGTTACGCTCATTGTGCCGTCACCTGCCGCCGCATCTGCATCAGCACCTATAACATCGGTTATGGTGTTTGCTGCCATATATGCCGCCGAGGAAACCGAAGCACAGACTATGTCACTGCCGCTTTCGGCATACATTGCGTGACCGCTTATTTCAAAGCCTTTCAGCTGTCTGTTACCGACTGAAAACCTGACCTTAATCATAGGTCAATTTCTTATGCGTTGATAGCAGAGATTTCAACCTTAGTGTAAGGCTGTCTGTGGCCCATCTTTCTCTTTGAGTTCTTCTTGGGCTTGTAGGTCATAACGGTAATTTTCTTTGCCTTGCCGTTCTTGACAATCTTTGCGGAAACGCTTGCTCCGTCAACATAGGGAGCACCAACGGTGATACCGTCGTCGGTTCCAACTGCGATAACCTTGTCAAAGGTGTACTCGCTTGCTTCTTCAGCGTCAAGCTTTTCGATGAATACTACATCGCCGGCCTGTACCTTATACTGCTTGCCGCCTGTTTCGATAATTGCGTACATCGGAATATCATCCTTTTCTTTAAGACTCGCTATTCTTGTAACACTTATAACTGGGTTACCTGAGGCACAGAATGTATCTGTTTTTGGGCATAACTCACCCGCCCCGAATATGCGGCATGAAAGATTATATCACAACAGTCAACCGTTGTCAAATGTTTTTTATCTTTTTCTCAATAATTATTTGTTGTCGTCAACAGGCTCATAATTTGCCTGCTGATAGGGTGACTGCTCTGTGTTTTCGGGTTCTTCGGGAATAATCAGCGCCGCAACAAGATAAATGATTACGGGGCAGCCGATAACGAAGATTGAAAGAAGAACATAAATGATTCTGAGGATTGTAGGGTCTATGTTGAAATAGTTTGCAAGTCCGCCCAAAACACCGAACAGCTTTTTGTCTGTTCTGCTTCTGTAAAGTTTCTTTGTCATGTATATCTCTCCTTATAAATTATTCTGCATTTTAGCCGCTGTAAGAGTATTTCTCATCAGCATTGCAATGGTCATGGGACCTACACCACCGGGCACGGGAGTTATCATCGAAGCCTTTTCCTTGACCTCATCATAATCAACGTCGCCGCAAAGCTTACCGTTTTCATCTCTGTCCATACCGACATCAAGCACGATTGCACCGTCCTTGACCATATCGGCTTTAACGAACTTTGCAATGCCGACTGCCGCTACGAGAATATCCGCCTGCTTTGTGATTTCCGCAAGGTTAACGGTCTTTGAGTGACAGACTGTAACAGTTGCATTTCTTGCAAGCATAAGCATTGCCATAGGCTTACCTACAATATCGCTTCTGCCTATGATAACGCAGTGCTTGCCCGTGGGGTCAACACCTTCGTATTCAAGCATTTTAACCATACCCATAGGTGTGCAGGGCACAAGACCGCCGTTGCCGATGCAAAGCTTACCTACGTTTTCGGGATGGAAGCAATCCACATCCTTTTCGGGCAGAATTCTTTCAAGCACTTTATTTTTATCAATATGTTTGGGTACGGGAAGCTGACAGAGAATACCGTTCACGGATTTATCTGCATTAAGCTTGTCTATAAGTTCAAGCAGTTCGTCGGTTGTTGTTTCTTCGGGAAGTGCGAATTCAAGAGATTTCATACCTGTTCTTTCGCAGGCAGCCTTTTTGTTATTAACATAAATTCTGGATGCAGGGTCACTGCCGACAATAATAACCGCCAGTGTAGGCAACACGCCCTGATCTTTGAGCTTCTGAACCTGCTCCTGAATTTTATCCAGGTTGAATTCTCTTATTGCCTTGCCGTCAATTATTTTCGCCATCTGTTTTCTCCTCCGATTCCTCTGTTATTATGTTTTCTGCCGTTTCCGCAGCAGGCTCTTCTTTAACCGTTTCCGCCACCGCAAGCTTTTCATCAGGGAAATAATCCACGCCTTCAATGGGCTTGGGATGTTTTGTATACTTTATGAGAAGTGCCGTAAGCAGGATTGCACATACAATTACAAGACCTGCCGAAAGTGCCTGAGAAACACGGATTGTTGTGTCACCTATGTAAAGGCTGTCTGTTCTGAGGCCTTCAACAAAGGTTCTTTCAAGTCCGTACCATATGCCGTAGCAAAGTGCAATCTGTCCGCTGAATTTTCTTGCCTTGCAACAGATAATATAAAGCACAAGCACGCCCAGAAGACACCATATTGATTCGTAAAGGAAAGTGGGATGCACGGGAAGATTGGGGTCAACGGTAAAACCTTTGTATTCGGACTGACTGCGGATAATATCGCTTGCAATCTTTTCGCTCCACATACCCCACGGCAGGTCAGTGTTGACACCGAAGGCTTCCTGGTTTGTGAAGTTACCCCATCTGCCGATACCCTGACCGATAAGCAGGCTCATTGTTGCCATATCAAGCAGATTCCAGTAATTGAGCTTCCTGATTTTACACACGAAATATGCGGCAACAAGTCCGCCGATAATTCCACCGTAAATGGCAAGACCGCCTTCCCATATCTGCGGTATTTCCGAAAGATGAGCACTGTAATAATCCCATTTTGAAAAAACATAATATAGTCTTGCACCGATAATGGCAAAAATAGTGCCGTAAATAAGCACATCCACCATTTTATCAAGACTCATTTTCCACTTGTAAGCCATTCTGCCGCCGAAAAGAACGGCAAGCAGAAAGCCGAACGCTATGATTGCACCGTAAAAGCGGATTTCCACATTTATGCCGAAAAGACTGAAATCCGCAAGCACGGCAGGCACGCTGAATCCACGGTCAATACCCGTGAAATATACAACGGTATAATCGGACATTTTTTAACATTCCTTTCTTACTTTAAGCTATCGGGCTGATAACGGAAAGTGCGGAAAATTCATCCTTGACCGCATCAAGTCTGCTCTGCACCTTTTCAAGGGTTGTTTTCTTGCAGACCTCAAGCTCCGCAAAAGGCTCATATCCGCTGAAATAAAGGTTCATCATAAGATTTGCAACATCATCAATATCGTTATAGCTCATAACATATCTGCCGTAGAATTTGCGTTTTGCTCTTTCAAACGCGGCAGGATCAATTCCCTCTTTTTTGTAACGCTCAATTTCACCTTTTATGATTTCAACAGCTTTTTCCGGGTCTTTGCTTGTACCTCCAAGCATTATGCAAGAGAATCCGAATCCGTTAAAAACATCACCGCCGAAGCCCATATCCGCAAGCTCTTCGTCAATAAGCTTTTTGAAAAGAGGCGACGATTTACCTGCGATTATTTCGGTCATCATCTGTGATGCAATTTCGTCTTCAAGAGTCAGCATAGGCTCTGAAAGCTCTTCCTTATAACCCAGAAGGAACTGCTTCTGCGCAACTGAAAGCTGCTGCTCAATATATTTCCGGACAGGTACGCCGCTTTCTTTCACAAATTTTCTTTCAGCTGCTTTACCGTCGGTATTTTTGATGCACCTTTCAACAATATCAAAAACTTCCTCAGGCTCAATTCCGCCTACAACACTGAGCACCATGTTGGCGGGATTATAAAATGTATTATAAAGCCTGTAAAGCAGGTCTGCATCAATTTCGGCAATGGATTCCTGGGTACCCGCAATATCGATTCGCACGGGATGCTCACTGTAAAGCGCTTTGAGAAGATTGAACATTACCTGCCAATCGGGCAAATCACGGTACATTCTGATTTCCTGACCGATAATACCCTGTTCTTTCTCAACGGTCTGCTGAGTGAAATAGGGATTCTGAACAAAATCAAGAAGAATCTCAAGTGACTGACCTATATTTTCGGAACCTTTAAAAAGATAAGCGGTTTTTTCAAAGCTTGTGTAAGCATTTGCACTTGCACCTGTTTTTGCAAAGCGTTCAAAAGCGTTCAGATCTTCGCTTTCAAAAAGCTTGTGTTCAAGAAAATGGGCAGTACCCTCGGGTATTGTTTCAAATTCACCGCTTGCATTTTTAACGGCAGTATCTATCGAACCGTATTTTACACCGAAAACCGCATAGGCGGAGTCATAGCCTTTCTTAGGCATAACCCTGATTTCAAGCCCTGACGGATGAACTGCGGTGTAAACGGTTTCCCCAAGCTTTTCGTTGGTAATCTGATTAATTTTCATCACCGCTGCCCTCCTCTCCTTCGGCTTTAAGCATAAAGATTGTATCTATTGACAGCTTCTTCGCCGCTTCGCAAACCTGCTCCATCGTTACGGCTTCAATGCCTTTAACCGTATCTTCGGGAGTAACAATTTCATCTTCAAGAAGCTGCGAAGCATACCAGGAGCAAATTCCCTCGGGAGTAGTGAAGGTATGCTTTTCTTTGAGTGAACGCTTTGAGGATTCCAGCACCTCGGGGTCGGTTTTGCCGTTTCTCAAATCCGAAAGCTGGCTGAGAATCTCTGCCGAAACCTTCTTTTCCTTATCTGTATCAATTCCGCCTTCAACAAGCACAAGACCCTTGCTCTCAATAAATCTTGACCAACAGTAGTAAGCAAGGCTCAGCTTCTCACGGACATTGGCAAACAGCTTTGAATAAGTGCCCATTCCGAAAATATCGTTCATTACTCTGATAGCGTGGACATTATCTCTGCTTTTGCTCATACCTGCCCTGAAGCCCATAACAAGCTTGCCCTGATTCACGGGAAAACTTTCTTCATATCTGTTAAAGTGTCTGCCGCGCTGAATAAACACAGTCTGAGGCTTCACGGGATTACGCTGGATTTTTTTGAATTTCTTTTCAAATATATCGCCGATTTTATCCGCATCGCAGCCGCCTACAACGGTTATCTGGAATATTGCGGTTGAAAGCATATTCTTCCACGCGGCATAAACATCTGCCATTTTAACATTTTCAATTTCTTCAATTGTGCCGTATTTATCCTTGCCGTAGGCTTCATCCGAGCACATATATTCAATGCACTTATTGAAAGCATAGGCACGCTTATCGTTAAGCTCTTCTTCAATTCTCTGAATAAGAAGCCTTTTCTCCGTTGCAAGCTTATCCGCACCGAAGCTGCCGTTTTTACAGTTGGGGCTGAAAAGCATATCGGCAAGAAGCAAAGCGCACTGCTCAAAAATGCTCTCATCCGTCAGTGCAAAACGGTCGTCAAGACACACCGCCGAAAGTGAAAGCACCTGAGCTTCGCCCAGCTTTGTTACACCCGCGGAAACGGATGCACCGTAAAGCTCATCGAGCTTGCCGTTAAGCAGAGTGAATTCGGGATATTCCTTACAGGAGCGTTTGAGAAGATATATAAGCAGCGAGTTTGCCGCCGCATTTTCATTCAGAGGCAGTGCCGCAGTAACGGAAATTCTTCCCGTTTTGAAACGGCTTGTCTGCACCGAAACAAGGCGTACGTTTTCTGCCAGCATTCTGATATCGGGCATTGGGTCACTTCCTTAAAAATTTTTATCAGATATCGTTTGCGGATACCTGCTCATAGGTTTCCCTTTTTACAACTGTTCTTGCCTCACCGTCTTTGACCATAACAACGGGCGGACGGGGAATTCTGTTGTAATTGGAAGCCATTGAATAGTTATAAGCTCCCGTTGAAAGCACTGCAAGAATATCGCCTCTTTCAACCTTTTGAAGCTTTGTGTTTTCCTGAATAAGGTCACCGCTTTCGCAGCACTTACCTGCAACGGTAACAATTTCACTTCTGTCTTCATTTGCCTTGTTGGCACAGACAATTTCGTAATCCGCACGGTAAAGTGCATAACGGGGGTTATCCGCCATTCCGCCGTCAATGGAAACATAGGTACGGATATCGGGAATATTCTTCACGCTTCCCACGGTGTAGAGGGTAATGCCTGCCGCACCGACAACAGAGCGACCCGGTTCAATAAGAACAAAAGGCATTTTAATACCAAGCTTATTACAGTATTCCCTGACAACCGCCGACACATTCTTCATATATTCGCCGTAAGGCTTGGGGCATTCGGATTCAAGATATTTTATTCCGAAGCCGCCGCCCAGATTAAGCTCTTCAAGTTCAACACCTGTTTCATCTTTTATTGCCTTGAAAAGTTCAAGCATAACCTTTGCAGCAAGTTCAAAGGGGTCGATATCAAAAATCTGCGAACCTATATGGCAGTGAAGTCCGCGAAGCTTTACATTGGGGGTTGACAGTGCTTTTTTAACAGCCTCCATAGCCTCGCCCGTTTCAAGTGCAAAGCCGAATTTTGAATCAATCTGACCCGTCTTTATGAAATCGTGGGTATGGGCATCAATACCCGGCTTTATTCTGAACATTATACCTGCGGTTTTGCCCTTTTCAGCGGCAATTCTGCTGAGGGTTTCAAGCTCGTCGATGTTATCAACAACTATTCTGCCTACACCGTTTTCAACCGCGGTGCAAAGCTCCGAATAAGTTTTGTTGTTGCCGTGAAAAACAATGTTTTCAGCAGGAAAACCGACGGAAAGCGCAGTGTAAAGCTCACCGCCCGAAACAACATCAATACCCGTGCCTTCCTGAGCACAGATACGGCACATTTCCTTGCAGTTGAATGCCTTGCTTGCATACACGGCAAGACCGTTGCCGCCGTAATATTCATTCATTGAATCCCTGAAAGTTCTGAGATTCTTTCTGATTTCATTTTCGTCAATCACATAAACGGGTGTTCCGAATTCCTTGGCAAGTTCGACGGTATCGCAGCCGCCGATTGTCAGATGACCCGCACTGTTTATATCAATGCAATCCGATACGTACATTTTTAAACCTCCGTAATCGCCGCTTCAACGGCAGCCTTAACCTGCTCAACTCCCGTACCCTTTACGGCAGAGAATTCGATTCTTGTTACATCTGCATATTCCTTAAGCTCTTCTTCAAGGGCTTCTCTGCGTTTTTCGGTTTCGGTTTTGTTGAGTTTATCACACTTTGTCAGAGCAATGACAAAAGGAATTTTGCACTCCCTGAGAAAATTCAGCATCATCATATCATCCGCCGTAGGTGAATGGCGCATATCAACAAGCTGAATTACAAGGGCAATATTTCTTTCCGAATGGAAATAACCCTCCATAAGCTCAGCCCATCTCTTTCTTTCGCCCTGATCGCGCTTTGCATAGCCGTAACCCGGCAGGTCAACGAAATAAACGCCGTCGCCTTTAAAAAAGTTAACCGTTATTGTTTTGCCCGGCACGGAGCTGACTCTTGCAAGATTTTTTCTGTTGAAAAGCTTATTTATCAGCGATGATTTGCCTACGTTTGAACGGCCCGAAAACACAATTTCCGCTTCCTTTGAAGGCGGAAGCTGCTTTGATGTGCCGTATGCGGCGGTAAATTCTACTTTATCAAATCTCATTTTATCTTTTCCTTATCACTGTGTTATTGCGGCACGCACAGGTTTGCCCATTTCAACATGTGCCGACTGCTTCTTCGCAGGCTTTTCTTCTTTTTCAAGAGCAATATCCCACACCGCTTCAACGGTTTTCACAGGCTCAAAGGTTACCGTTTCTTTAACCTTGGGGTCAACCTCATCAAGGTCGGGAATATTATCATAAGGAATAACAACGGTTTTTATGCCTGCTCTGTATGCCGCCATTGATTTTTCTTTGAGTCCGCCGATGGGGAGAACTCTGCCTCTGAGAGTTATCTCACCCGTCATTGCCACATCCTTGCGTACCTTTCTGCCCGTCAGTGCAGAAACAAGAGAGGTTGCAATTGTTACGCCTGCCGACGGTCCGTCCTTGGGAGTTGCACCCTCGGGCACGTGAATATGAATATCGCATTCTTTATAAAAATCGCCGTTTATGGGCAGCGACTCCGCCTTTGAGCGTATGTAGCTTACAGCCGCCTTTGCACTCTCCTGCATAACATCGCCCAGAGAGCCCGTAAGCTCAAGCTTGCCGCTGCCTTTGAGCACGGCAGTTTCGATTTCAAGCATATCGCCGCCTACAGAAGTCCATGCAAGACCGTTTACAACACCCACTTCATTTTCGCGGATAATTTCATCCGCCTTGAATTTGCGTGTACCCAGCATTTCTTCAACGGTTTCGGGTTTCACGGAAATCTTCTCCGCCTCACCTTCAACAATACGCACAACCGCTTTTCGGCATATTGCGGCAATATTCTGTTCAAGTGCTCTTACACCCGCTTCTTTGGTGTAGCCTTCAATAACAAGCCTTACCGCCTTATCCGTAATTCTGAAATTTGCGGTTTTGAGCCCATGGCGTTTCATCTGTTTGGGTATAAGATGCTTTCTTGCAATATTGAATTTTTCTTCCGCCGTGTAGCTGCCAAGCTCAATGATTTCCATTCTGTCACGCAGAGGGTCGGGAATATTCGCCTCAACATTTGCGGTTGTGATAAACATCACCTTACTCAGGTCGAAAGGCAGTTCAATGTAGTGATCTCTGAATGTTGAGTTCTGTTCGGGGTCAAGCACTTCAAGCAGTGCCGATGTGGGATCGCCTTTATAATCGGACGAAAGCTTATCAACCTCATCAAGAAGAACAAGAGGGTTGCTTGTGCCCGCCTGCTTCATGGCGTCAATAATTCTGCCCGGCATTGAACCGATATAAGTCTTTCTGTGACCTCGGATTTCAGCTTCGTCCTTAACACCGCCAAGAGAAATTCTCACATACTCCCTGCCCGTTGCTCTTGCAACTGAGCGTGCTATTGAGGTTTTACCCACACCGGGAGGTCCTACAAGGCAGATAATCTGACCTTTGATATCAGGCGCCATAACTCTGACAGCAAGGTATTCCAGAATTCTTCTTTTTATTTTTTCAAGACCGTAATGGTCGTCTTCAAGAATTTTTCTTGATTTTGCAATATCCGTATTCTCTTCGGTGAAGTTATTCCAGGGCAGCGCAAGGCAGGTTTCAATATAATTTCTGCTTACCGCAGCCTCAGGTGATGAAGGTGAATACTTTTCAAGCCTGTCACATTCCTTGAAAAGCTTTTCCTTAACCTCATCGGGAGCTTTGAGATTAAAAATGGTTTCACGGAAATAATCAAGCTCTTCCTCCTGCGAAACACCGCCGCCAAGCTCTGCGGATATAACCTTCATCTGCTCACGCAGATAATATTCACGCTGGTTTTTATCAATCTGCTCCTGCACCTTATCGCCGATTTCCGCTTCAAGTGAAAGCAGATTGCCCTCGTTTGCAAGCATAACGCACATTTCTTCAAGCCTTTTTATGGGATTGATAAACGAAAGAATGTGCTGTCTGTCTTCATATTCAAGCATAATGTTGCCTGCGATATAGTCCGCAAGCTCACCGGGCTCATTCTTCTGCATAACGCCCGTTACGATGTCTGCAGGGAGCTGGGGTGCGCAGTCCGTGTATTCGGCAAAAATATCTTTTGTGTGGCGTACAAGTGCCTTTGCATAATCCGACTTGTCACTGCGAATTGCAGGCTCTTCAATGGGAAAAACCATAGCTCTCAGGTAATTGCCCTTTTCAGGATTAAGACCCTGAATAAGCCTTGCTCTGCGTATACCTTCAACCGCAACGCGCACATTTCCGCTTTTGCCCGGAAGCTTCAGCACCTGCTTTACGCTTGCAATAACACCTATTTCGTAAAGCTCGCCGTAATCGGGGTCATCAACGGAAATATCCTTCTGTGTCACAAGAAAAATTTCCTGGTCGGTATCCATAGCTTTTTTGAGGGCGTTTATGGATTTTTCTCTGCCCACATCAAAGTGAATAAACATATTGGGGAATACAACGAGTCCCCTGAGTGCCACTGCAGGCATCAATATCAAATCTTCTCTTTCAATCATAAATATCTCCTTGGGTAATATATAAACAACCATCATATTATGAAAATAATACTTTCTTAACATAATATTATATATTATTTATGTCAAACCGTCAACCTTTAAAAATTTCACATAAAAAACCGCCTTACGCAGTTCATTCACACTGCATAAAGCGATCCTGTATATTCTGTATCAAGCAAGCTCTTTTTCTATAATCTCGGTTATTCCGACTGTAATGTAATCCGCAACCGCCTTGACCTCATCAACTCCGTTTTCCATTGCGTATGAACGGAATTCGGCTATCATATCAATATCATTGATGTTATCTCCTACGGTAATCAGGTCATCATAATCGGCGCCGATAAGCTCAAGAAAATTATAAAGACCCTTTGCCTTATTCATATCTGCAGACACAATATCTATGCATCTGCCGTTTTGCAGAGGGTTAAGCACTTTGCCGAAGTGCTCTTTTACCGCCACCGTCACCTTTGCCGCACCCTCATCATCAGGCAAAATTGTGCTTATCTGGTTAAACCAGGGGATTTCAGGCAAAGTTTCAAGGGTAAACTCACCTTCAAGGCGTTCATCGTCTCGTTCATCGATAACACACCTGAATTTTGTGTGAACGCTTGCCCAATCACAACCGATACTCATAATGAATTCAAGAAGAGGTTTTGCCAGACTGCCGTCACACCGTGAATCCGCCCTGACGGTGCCGTCGGTATTCAGAATAACCGCACCGTTTGAGGCCAGAAGGAAATCAAATTCAAAATTATTTCTTTCAGGAAGATAAATCAGATCTTCCGCTCCCCTGCCGCTGACAATTCCGAAAAGATTGCCTGCTTTACGCCAGCGTTTCACCGCATCTCTTTTAACATCGTCAATGCCTCCGTGATTGAAGGTTCCGTCGTAATCACTTGCAATTATCTTCATAGACTCACCCGATATATAATATATAGTATGCTATTAATATAGCACACAAAAAAGCCGCAGTCAATCCGACTGCGGCTTGGGATTACTCAATAAGAACTGCCGTTTTTATTTTTTTCGCATAGGGTAACTCCCTGTCGTTATAGCTCATTGTAAGTCCGCCGGGGGTACAGCTTATTGTGTCGCCGATAACGCTGCCGTGAATATCAAAGGTACCCGTAGCAAGGTCAACATTGCCTTCGGGTGCATAAATTATACCCCAGAGCTCAAAGCCTCCCTGCTGTGAATAGAGAGTAACATCCCCTTTTCTTGAATAAATCGAAAGGGTTGCACCGCCTTCATTATATGAATGGGTGCTGCCGCCGATTTTAACATCATCCTCGGCTATCATACAGCCGTTAAGGTAAATTCCGCTTGAACCCTGATTGGTTGAAATTGAGCCGCCGCTGTAAATCACGCTTCTCATAAGATAAGTACCCTGACCCGAAAGATTAAGCCCGCCTTTTTCGTTGTAAAGGTCACCGTCAAGAGTAAAAGGACCGCTGATAATTGCACCGTCTTCACCGGACACAGTACCGTTCCCGAAAACAAAAACATCGCCCTTTACATTTGTGCCGCCGCTTTGCCAATCAAGCTTTCCTCGGGTAAAAGCATTGCCCCTTATATTCATTGATGTGCTGCCGCCTTTGACAAAATTGCCGCAGCAGTAAACATCACCGTTGAGAGTTGATTTACCGTCAAGACGGATATTGCCGTTTACATATGTTTCACATTCGCACAGCAGATTGTATGTTGAACCTCTTTCGAGGTTGCCGCCGATGTAAAAATATTCGCCGTAAACCGATGTGTTGCCCTGAAGAGAAGCATTGCCTTCAACATAAACATTACCTCCCACCTTGAAATCCTTGCCCCAGGAGGTTACAATATTTCCACCTACATAAACATTACCGGTAACGTAAACGGGGCACTGGGGAGTAAAATCGCCTTCAACATACAAATCGCCGTAAACCGTCATAAGCTCCGAGCTGTAGCCCGTGGCAAGGCTGCCTGAACAGTATGTACTACCATTAATCGTTATAACTGAGTTAAGTGACGTGCCTGCGGAATATCTGTTGAGATATCTTCCGCTTGCACTGATATGGCTGTATGTTTTGCCGAAAACCCCTTCGTTTGCCGCAGGAACAACGGACATTATTGTTTCGTCAAAATCGGGCATAGGATGTTTGCCTGCATTGTTTTTCACGCCGCCTACGGTAACGCTGTACTGATTATAGGTTGCGTTCTGTGCAGAAAAAACGGTGCCTGATATACTGCTGCCCGCACCGCCGTCAGCGTGGACATTGCCGTTACCGAAAATGCTGCCGCCGATGTTATATCCGCCGTTCAGGGTGAATTGGGAATTATCGCCGTAAAACATAAGATAATCGAAATCCACCGCCATATTTTTATCAACATATTTTGCCGCCGCCTTGGCTTTGATAAGCACGGAATCAACATCAAAAAGGCTTGCAAAAATTGTTTTGCCCTCTATTGCGTCGGAAACCCTGACCGTATCATCGGTAGGGAATTCAACCGTAACGTCATCTGCGGAAAATCCGTTTTTTTCAACATATTCAAGTGCAACAGACCTTGCTTTCCCTTCGTCGGGCATATATCTGACAGCCGCAAGTGCCGCCGAATCCATTGCACTTTGCAGCTTGCTCTTCTGATGGTATTTAAGACCCATATCCGTTACCAGCGAAACAACGGAAAGGAAGGCAACAAGGCTCAGTGCGGCAACAATCATAACCGCGCCGTCTTCCGCCTTTGCAAATTTTTTGAAACAGATTTTTCTTTTTATTTTCTCAAACATAAAACTCGCCCCTTTTCAGGATTGCAGTTTGTTTTATCCCAATGTATTTTTTATCTGCTCAAGCTGACGTGAAAGCTCTTCAACAGCATTTTCTGCCTGGCTTATATGGTAGGCACGGAGCTTCTGCTCCTTTTGCATTTCAAGCCTGCCCGTTGCGCATTCATTTTCAAGCAGAGTGATTTTTTCCGCATATTCCTTTGCCTGTGCCTCGCCTGTTTCTTTAAGCTTTGCATTTTCCTTTTCAAGCTCCGAAATACGGCATTCAAGCACGGTTTTTTCCGCCTCATATTCAGCGGATTTTTTCTTTGACTCCTCATATTCGCCCTGCACTGCTTTAAGTTCATCAAGCTTCTTTGCAAGCTCGGTTTCTTTTTCTTCAAGGCGTGCCGTCCTTGATTCGTTTTCGGCTTTCAGGAGTTCAAGCTGTGAAAGCAAGGCGCCGTACTGTTCAAAAAGTCCGTCGTATTTTTCAGCCTTTGCACTCAGCGAAGAATTTTCACCTTTCAGTGCATCGGCGGTTTTCCGCAGATTTACGTTTTCGGTTTCAAGGGCTGCGATTATTTTTTCCTTTTCATCATCCTGCCCTTTTTCCGCAAGCTTTTCGCTGAGCAAAGCATTTTCGGAAACCGCCTGTTCAAGCTTACTTTTATATTCTGCAATAACTTTTTCAAAATCGGTTTTATCTTCCGTTTTCTTTGTTTCGGAAGGCTTCTGAGTCATTTTGCTTTTCCTGTATTTTTCTGCATAGGAATCCCTTTCACGGTTTGAAAGCACAAGCTCTTCCTTGATTGCAGAAAGTTTGAGCTCATAGTTTTTTGCCGAAGCCTCAGCGGTTTCGCTGAGTTCATTTATATATGATGCAACTTCCTCCGGGTCATAGCCGTAAAGCACCTTTTTGAAGGCAAGACCGCCGTTATCGGTATTTTTATTTCTTATTTTTTCGGAATTGACTTCGGGAGAAGCCTTGCCGTTTTTTGAGTTTTTCATATGTTCCCTCCTGTCAGACTGACCTCAATCATATCGCCCTGACGGATATTATTTTCCGAACTGTAAAAGCCTGTAACCTCAATCACGCTTTTTGCATTTTTAACCGTTTTGCATATTTTACCCGGCTGCACGTTTTCGTCGATTTTCACCACCGTGCCCGAAGCATCAAGATAAATGACATCAATGGGGAACCGCATATTGAGCATATGCACCTGATTGCAGGGAGTTATATGCAGGGCGTAGTCATCGGGAATTGAACGCCTGAACATAAGTCCCTTGAACCTTGTGAAAAAGCTGTCGGCAACCTGACAGTTTTCAGTAAGAGTTATTCCGTTTTTTCTGATTATTGCTTTTTTCATAGCATACACCGTTAAAATGTTTCGATAATATTCAGCACCGTGGGGCCCATAAGGATTATGAATACAACAGGGAATATGAACAGGAGCATGGGTAAAAGCATTTTGATTGATGCCTTCATACCCTTTTCCTTCGCCTGCTGACTGCGTTCCGTACGAAGCTGTTCCGACTGGGCTCTCATTACATTATTAATAGGTATACCCAGCTGTTCCGCCTGAACAAGTGCGGATGCAAAGGTTTTCAGCTCTTCAAGATTTGTGGCATCGCAAAGATTCTGCAAAGCCGCCCTTCGTGTTCTGCCCATCTGGATTTCTCTGTAAACCATAAGCAACTCGTCAATGAAAGGTCCTTTCAGCTTCTGTGACACTTTAAGAAGCGCCGCATCAAAGCTTAAACCTGCCTCAATACAGACACAGAGCAAATCCATTGCATCGGGAAGCTGCTTTTTTATGCCCGTCTGATGGCTTGTAACCCTTGACCTGAGATACATCGTAGGTCCCATAACTCCCAGAAGAGCACCGCACATAAGCACAAGAAGCATTATCATAGGCTCCATATCAACGGCAATTATTACAACCAGAGTCACAAACATTACGCCGATGAGAACCGCATATTTGATGAACTGAAAATCCGCAGGCTCCATAAAAATTCCTGCATATCTGAGCTGTTTGCGGATTGCTTCAAGGGATTTGTTTTTATCCGCACTTTTCTTTTTTGGAGCAAATCTGCCCAGCTTTTCGGAAACAAACTTCACGCCTTTGCCGATAAATCTTTCATAAAACGAAAGCTGAAGCTCCTGAAATGCGGGCATACCCGACGTTTCTTTTATTTTATCAATTCTGCTTTGCTTTTTATCGTTTTTCAAACCTCGGGGCGAGGCAATGAGAACAACAATTATAAATGCTAGAAATGAATAGGTGATAACAAGTATTTCCAAAAACCTCACCTCGCAATCAATATTCTATGGTAACAACCTTTCTGATGGCGAAGAATCCCAGAACCTCCATAACTATTGAAACAAGCAGCATTATGTTGCCTGCGGAGGTATTGAAAAAGGTCTGCATATAATCTGGATTCACAACCATCAGCACCGCCGCTATACACACAGGCAGCGCACCGATAATCATCCCCGACATTCTGCCCTGTGCGGTTATTGAACTGATTTCGCCTTTAATTTTGATGCGGTCACGGATTGTGTGGGATATGGTTGTCAGAATTTCCGAAAGATTGCCGCCCGTTGTTCTCTGAATAAGAACTGCGGAAACAACAAGCATAAGGTCGGGGCTTTTCACTCTGTCAACCATATTGTTAAGTGCATCCTCCATTGTTGCACCGTATCGGATTTCGTTACACACTCTGCCGAATTCAATGCCTACGGGTGCAGGCATATCGTTGGCAACATTCTCCATTGTCTGCTGGAACGAAAAGCCCGAACGCAGACCGTTGCACATCATTATGAGAGTATCCCCAAGCTGAGCTTCAAAGGCTTTTATGCGTCTGCCCTTTTTGATTTTTATGTAGATAATCGGTGCAAATGCACCCACCGCCGCAAGGGTTGCAGAGGGCATAAGCCCAAGCTGGAACAATGCTGCCAGACCCGAAGGCACAAAGGTAAGCACAAACCATATAATGCTGAATTCTTCGGGCTTCATCATAATATCCGCAAGAATAAGCTCGTTGAAAATAGTATCCATAAGCTTTTTTCTTTGAACGGATTGCTTGCCGCCTTCGCTTGTTGCACGCTTTATGAGTGCGGTTTTGCGTTTTCTCTTCTTTTCCTGAATCTGTAAGGTCAGACCGCTTTTTTTATCTGCAATTTTATTGACTCTTTTTTCTACCCTGCGTCTTCCTTCCGTTACCGTACCGCCGATACCTGCCAGCAGAAAGAAACTGAGAAGGCCGAAAGAGCAGGAAAGAATAAGAATACTAATCTGTAAACCATTCATTTTTTACCGTCACTCCGTTTCCTCGGATTTTTTCAACGCAGTTGGGTCTTACACCCGTTGCACGGAATTTGCCGATAAACTTGCCTGATGCATCCACCGAGCCGTCGGTTTCATAAACGAAAATATCCTGCATACTGACTATATCGCCTTCCATACCCACAACCTCGGTTATGGAGGTGATTTTTCTTGTTCCGTCACGCAGACGGCTTTGCTGAACAATGAGGTCAATAGCCGATGAAACCTGGTCTCTGATAGCTTTAAGGGGAAGCTCCATACCGCTCATAAGCACCATTGTTTCAAGTCTTGACACCGTATCTCTGGGTGAATTGGCGTGAGTTGTGGTCAGTGAGCCGTCGTGACCCGTATTCATTGCCTGAAGCATATCAAGAGTTTCTTCCGAACGAACCTCACCGACGATGATTCTGTCGGGTCGCATACGAAGGGCGTTCTTGACAAGATTTCTGATTGTTACCGCACCCTTGCCTTCAAGGTTTGCAGGTCTTGCTTCAAGGGTAATAACGTGCTCCTGTTTAAGCTGAACTTCGGCGGCGTCCTCAATGGTAACTATTCGCTCATCTTCGGGGATATATGACGAAAGAACGTTGAGAAGCGTGGTTTTACCGCTGCCTGTACCGCCTGCAACAACAATATTCAGCTTGCCTTTTACGCAGGCTTCAAGGAACTGAAGCATATCCGGTGTCAGTGAACCGAATTTGAGAAGCTGCTGTGCGGTAATGGGTTTTTTGCCGAATTTTCTGATTGTCAGAACAGGTCCGATAAGTGAAAGAGGCGGTATGATTGCATTCACACGGGAGCCGTCGGAAAGTCGGGCATCAACCATGGGGCTTGCTTCGTCAACATGACGCCCTACATCGGAAACTATTCTGTTTATTACATTCATCAGGTGTTCTTCATCTCTGAATTTAAGGTCTGTAAGCTTTAATTTGCCCTTATCCTCAACATAAATCTTATCGGGACCGTTAACCATTATTTCACTGTAATCAGGATTCTGAACAAGCTCCTCAATGGGACCGTAGCCCATAATATCGTTGAACAAATCCGTTGCAACCTTGGGTCTGTCCATACGGGGAATCATAAATTCGTCATCATTTACTCTGTCGTCAACGATTTTGAACATTGCCTCACGGTCAGTTATAACCTTACCGCTTTTGTTCATTTCGTCAATGATTGCCGAATGAATCCGCCGTTTCACATCAAGATAAGGGTCTTCTTTTATTTCTTCGGCAGGTTGCTTTGCCGCCGTATCGTCAACTTCCGCCGCCGCAGGCTGAGGCAAATTTTTTCTGCCGTCTATTTTATCCAAAAGTCCCATATTCAAACCTCTCAATTCTTACCGAATGAAAACAGCTTTTTCTTTTTCTCCTTGTTGTCTTTTATGGGAACAATGCCTGTGTGAGTCTGAATTATCTTATCTGCAATTTCGTTTATGCCTCTTGAAAGCCCTGAATTGGGCTGCGCCACCGTTACGGCAAGACCCTTATTGATGCTTGCAAGTGCGGCGGAATAATCCGCAGGCACAACGGCAAACATGGGCACCCTGAACATCTCTTCAAAATCCTCTGCCCTGACAAGACCTTTTTCAACCTTATTGAGGATGAATTTTATTTTGTCACGCTGATGAAGCTGGTCAAGAATGCAGTAGCACACCTTTGCATTGTTCAGCGAAAGCATTTCATTATTATATACCAGATAAAGCTCTTCGCAGTTTTCGCAGGCGGTAATTGTTGCATCGTTGAAGGATGCAGGCAAATCAATGATTATGTATTCGTAATAAGGCCGCATAATATCGATTATTTTTTCGATATGGGCAGGGGTTACGAATTCCGCAAACTCCGTGCTTTTGGGTGCACACAGAACGCTCATTCCCGTGCTGTGCTCAACCGCAAAGCCGTTGATATTCTCAATGGTAATGCCGCCTCTGTCCTGAACAAGGTCAACAATGGAATTTTTTGTATCAAGGTCAAGTGCCATTGAAATATCGCCGAATTGCAGGTCAAGGTCAAGAAGCATAACCCTTTTGCCTGCCTTTGCAAGCTGTGCGGCAACACCGATTGCAAGTGTGGTTTTTCCCGTGCCGCCCTTGCCGCCGAAAAATCCCAGTGCCTTGCACCTTACCTTTTTACCTTCGTTTGTGTCAAGCACACGCTGCTGCTCAAGCTTATAAACGGTGCTGATATTTGCGGAGAATTCTTCCGCCGCCATACCCTCAACGGGAAGAACTTTGCGGATTCCGTACTGAGCCGCCTTATTTACAAGCTCAACGGAAATATTATCGTTTGCCAGAATAACTATTGTTCCTCTCACTGCGGTAAGCATATCCTGAACAAAATCAAAAACCGTATCGGGCACCTCGCCCTTAACCGCACAAAGCACAACTTCGGGATATTTGTTGATAATCTTTGTTTTCCCTTCGGCAGCGAAGCCCGAATAACCGCTGATTGCAAATTCCTCATCGGTTATGAGATTTTTCATTTCTATCCGCAGGTCAAGGTCATCGGATAACACAAGCAGATTAATTTTATCCATAAATTATCCCTCCTCGGAAGCCGCCGTAGTGATTTCTCCCATACCCACGTTGGTTGCAGGCTCCGGATTCCTTGTTTCGGGCACTGCCGCATTCACAATATCCTCCGAAAGTCCGTGACCTTCCGCATAAGGCACAAGCACGATTCTGTATACCTTGTCTGAATTTGTATCCGGGTCTTCGGCCCCCATAAGCACCGGTATCTGTTCTTTTTTAAGACCTACGGTAATGCTGACATAACTCAGAATATCCGCCCCTGCTTCATACTGCTCATTCAAATTATAATCACCGATTTTCAGCACGGGAACATTTTTAAGCAAGGGTTCAACGGTCGGCGATGCATCGTTGTAAATGTTAATCATATCGTTTTCACGGATGAAATATGCAACTGCATTTTCCTCCTCAATGTAAATCGTGTATGCATACAGCCCTTGGGGAAGCTGATAGGAAAGTCTGTCTTTTGCATTTTCCTGACCTACAGGAGTAAGCTTGCGTGCCATAAGCTGTTCGCCTTTAAAAATGTTTTCCGTTGCCATAAAGCCCACAACATCGTCAATATTGCAGACTGTGCCGAAGGATGCCGCCGTTTCGGGCAGATTCACCTGCTGAAACATTTCTTTGGTGAGAATTGTATCTTTATCAATATCTTCAAGGGCAATGAGCACGGTTGCTTCGTCAACACCCGTCACTATTTTGCTGTTTCGCAGCTCAGTTGCAAAGAAATAGGTTGCAACACCTGCTGCCAGCGCAATAACAGCCGCTATCAAATAAATCTTTTTCATATTTTTACCTTTCTATGATTCAACCTTCATCACAACGGTTGAGGTTATTGTCCTTTCTTCGCCCAGCACCGTACTGAGCACGGGAGTGAAGAAGGAAATATCCGCTTCCATTGAAACCGTTACATCTCCTGCGGT
This sequence comes from Oscillospiraceae bacterium, assembly GCA_015066625.1. Lineage (GTDB taxonomy): Bacteria > Bacillota > Clostridia > Oscillospirales > Acutalibacteraceae > CAG-177. The sequence goes on along the minus strand of SVOC01000001.1, from coordinate 214,884 downwards.
GGGGTCTGAGGGTGTGGTGTATTCAACATCAATCCTTACCCCGTCGTTGGCAAATACGGTTGTGGTTACATTTTCAATGTGATTTATTATCGCCTGAGTGCCGTAGCCTTCGGCAGTATTCACAACAGCGTATCTTGCGCCCTCACGGCAGGCGTTATTCAGAGAAAGCTGATTATAAAACAACCATCCGAAATCAATTATTCCGCATAAAATCAAAAGGAATATTGGGAGTATCAGCGCAAATTCAACCATTGCCTGACCATCCTCACCCCTGCACTTTTTTCTTAAACGCTTTTTCATTCTGCCGTCACCTCCGCACAAACGCTTTTTCTCCGATAAAAACGAAGGGGTAAGCTCGCTCAGCGAGCGAACTTACCCTTCGGGTTACCTAATCAGCTTTCAGGAAGAAATATATATGGAGGGATGATCAAGTTGTTGCTCCGCCGCCGGATGCTGCGGCACCTGCACCTGCTTTGTCAAGCTCGGTATTGACCTTGTTAAACATTTCTCTGACCTTGGGGCCGAGTGCAACAAGCGCAACGATTACAACCACTGCAATGAGACCGATGATGAGACCGTACTCTACCATACCCTGGCCTTCTTCGTCTTTAAACCATTTTCTTAACATAAGATTACCTCCGTTCATTTTTTCATTTTCTCTTTTTCTGATTTTCATTTTTGTTTTCTCTGTGATTTTTCTTTCCCTTTGATTGTCCTTCGGTTATGTTGCGGTACCGCCTCCGCTTGCTGCGGCACCTGCACCGGCCTTGTCAAGCTCAGTGTTGACCTTGTCAAACATTGATTTTACCTTCGGTCCAAGTGCGACAAGTGCAACGATTACCACCACTGCAATGAGACCGATGATGAGACCGTACTCTACCATACCCTGGCCTTCTTCGTCTTTGAACCATTTCCTTAACATAACTATGCCTCCTTATATATTTTTACCCTTTTCCGGGTATTATGGCCTAAAAGAACTGCGAAAAAACGCTTTGCGAAAGCTCGTTGAACATTGGGAACAGCACCGTGATTATAACGCCCAGTGAAAGGTAGGGTCCCATGGGAACCGCCGTTTTGAGCGAACCCTTCTTTGTTGCCACAAGGTATATCAGATAAACCGCAAGGCCTGCCGCCATAATGAGTGCCGCCTGAAGATATCCGAAAGCTCCCAGGCAAAAACCGATTGCCGAGCTGTACTTCACATCTCCCGTTCCGATGGGGATTCCGAAGAACATGGGAAGCTGATAAAGAATGAAGCCTGCCGCAAGACCGACCAGCGACGGTATCAGGGTTTCTTTGAGCGGCGCTCCCGTTGCGATTGCGTATATCAGCGCAGCCGCCCTTATGATGAGAAGTGCCAGAACCGACGGGTTGGGAATTTTTTTGATATCCAGGTCAACCACCGCAATTGAAATTGCAATTGAGATGTATGCAACCGCTTCAAGCCTTTCTGCTGTGCCTTCCTTCATTGCGAAAACCGCTGCGAACAGAAGCCCCGAAATCAGCATCCAGATTACTACGGCTGCGGTGTTTTTTACTGCCTCCAGCTTTGAGCTTTCATCCGTTCGTTTCTTAATCTGGAAAACCGATATCCGATTGAACGCCAGTGCCGAAAGAAGCCCGAGCACGCTGCCGTAAACAATGTCAACCATTGGGATTCACCTCCGTCTGCACTTTCGGAAGATTTGGTTTCATTTCCCTTCCGCACCCTCATGATAGCACTCGGTTTCGGTAATGTCAACACATCTTTTTTGAGATGTGGAAAACTTTTATACACAATGCACAAACACACCCTTTGCTTTATATTATAAAGGCAATAATCATGCTTTAAATCGTGATAACCCAAAGAAATTACGAGTGCAACAAAATTTCGTGATACTGTGTTCAAAAAAAATCCACATTTTCAACAAACAATTGTTAAAATTTCCTTAATTTTGTTTAATTATGCATTTTTGAGCTGAAAATGAATAGTTATAATTTTGGGTTTTATGCATTGTGAATAATAATGCAAAATCTCACAGCCTAAACAGCACTTTTTTCGCAGATTTTTTTGAAATAAAGCGTAAAATTTATTCTTACATTTGACATTTTCCAAACAATTTATTATTATTTTTCTGTAATTTTTTTCGCGGATGTGATGCAAGAATGAAAAACATTATACTTATCGGTATGCCCGGCGCAGGCAAAAGCACCATCGGTGTATTGCTGGCAAAATCACTTCTTATGGATTTTGTTGATACCGATCTGCTGATACAAAAAAAATACTCCTCAAGCCTTTGTGATATAATCAACAAAAACGGCATTGAGGAATTTCTGAAAATCGAAAACGATGTTATCTGCTCCCGGAGCTTTTCAAACTGTGTTATTGCAACAGGCGGAAGTGCGGTTTACGGCGAGGAAGCAATGAAAAAGCTGAAAGCCGCAGGCAAGGTTATTTATCTTAAGCTTTCTCCCGAAGAGCTTGAAAAACGCATAAATAACATCCACACCAGAGGCATAGCAATGAAGGAGGGCACCACAATCGCCGAGCTTTACGGCGAAAGGGCACCCTTATATGAAAAATATGCTGATATTACAATAGAATGTTCGGGGCTTACTCCCGAAGAATGTGTTGACGCAATATCGTTACCCTAACATTTCATTGTATTTTCTGAGTTGCTCCTCAGTGGGCTTATAATCCGTATATGAACAGCAGGGAATATTCGGCGCACTGCCGTCCGAACCGTAAAAGGGAGTCTGTCTGTCATTCTCATATTCTTTACGGCATTCTTCGATATGGAAATCGGGAATATCGTAGGGTACACCGCCGTTAAGGATTGAACGGTGAGCAAGAATAGCAACAGATGCCATTGTCACTGCCGAATGAATGTCGTAGGGATGCTCGGGCTCTCTGCCTTCACGGATGCATTCAAGGAACATTCTTGAAACTATATAATCTCCGCCGCCGTGACCTGCATTGTTTATGAATTCCTCATCGCTGTCATTCCATTCGGGGTCATAAAGATTGACCTCTTCCCTGCCCTCGGGTATTGACCAATGGTTATAACGGAGCATAACCTTACCGTCCATACCGCGGAGATTTTCAATCTGTCCGTTTTCACCGCAGATACGGTATGCGTTGTGATGAGCACCGAATGCGGCACAGCCCGTTACTCTGAAAACGGATTCATCATCATTAAGGGTTGTGATAATTGCAGCCCTGTCGCCTACACATCTTGCGGTTCCGTTTTCTTTCATAGGGGAGTAAACGGGCACTGCGCTGACTCTTGTGGGAGTTGCGCCTGTTGACCACATAAGGGGCGCAAGGGAATGGGTTATGTAATATGAACGGGGAAGATAATTACGCCAGTGCTCAGCGAAATAAATATAACCCTTGTAAAACTCACTGTCATCGGGCACAGGGGGATGGTTGTACTCACCCTCTGCATAAATAAGCTTACCCAGTGTGCCTTCACGGCACACTTTTTTCATTTCACGGTTGAATTTCATCTGAGGATAATTTTCTGCAAGCATATATATGGAATCGGTTTTTTCATACGCACGGATAAGCTCAACACCCTCAGCCATTGTGCCGTTGCTGATACATTCGGATAATACGTGAATACCCTTTTCAAAGCATTTTATTGCATAAGGAGTGTGCTCGTGAAAATAGTTTGCAAGCACAACCGCATCCATTCCAAGCTCAATAAATTCATCAAAATTATCATAAACGGGAATATCAACACCGAGTTCTTCAATACCGCGGGCAGCTCTTTCGGGGCGGATTTCGCAAAGTGCAATAATTTCGGCGCCTGCAAGCATAAGGTTCTCTGCAAGGTCCATACCTCTGCCTGCACCCAGAATACCTACTTTGATTTTATCCATAAAAAACCTCCGTTCATCTGTTTTCTACATTCTAACAAATGAACGGAGGTTTATCAACTGTATTTTTATATAATCCCCTTTATGTAGTCCATAAGACCGCCAACGGTTTTCACAGTTGCAAAGGTTTTTGCCGTAATACTCACGCCGAACTCCCTTTCAATCTCTGTTGAAAGCATTGCAAGGTCAAGTGAACAAAGACCAAGATCCGATGTGAGTTTTGAATTTCCCGTGATTTCTTCGGGTTCAACATCAACAAAGCTGCAAATTATTTCTCTGATTTTATCAAGCATATTATCACCTCAGATTCTGTCCATTATTTCACCGAGAGTCATATCGGGGTTTTCAACACCAAGTTTAAGAGCGTTTGCAGTACCCTTGTGGAAAGAGTCAATATCCTCAACGCTGACAAACTTTGTTCTGTGCATACAGGAAAGCTTAAGGCATCTGCTGTGAGTATCCTTCATTGCGAAGGAATAAAGCACCATAATGTATCTGCCCAGTGAATAGCCTTCAAATTCGTATTCCCATTTATTCATTGAGCCTGCTTCAAGGGGGAACCAGGAGAACATCATTGTTGAAGCGCCTGCCGCCGCAGGGTAATTATACATTTTCTGCTGCAATGTGCGGTATTCAAGGTAGGGATAATCCATATGTCGGAATGCCCAAAACTGAACCTCTGCCATTTTCTCAAGCGCTTCCTTGAATGTTGTGGTTTCGGGAAGAACAATTCTCTGGGGAAGAGGCGCGGCAAGGGTTCCGCCTGCACGCTTTTCCGCAAGGGTACGCCTTCTGGGGCAAAGCACAATGAAATATGTATCATTGTGCCTGTTATTGATTTTTGAAACGTGAAGACGCATTCCAAGCTGAACAAGACATTCACCGCTTACGCCGTTTTCTTCCATAAACTTAAAGATTTTCTGGCTGTCGTCATAAGGAATGCTGTATTTTGTAAGCTCCGCCTTATCGTGAATGGGATCAAAAAGGGAAGGAGCTTTTATATCGGGATTCTTCCTCTTTATACGCTCGGCTTCAAGGAATTTGGGACCTTCAACGCCCAGGTAAAGAGGCTCGCCGTCCTTTTCCATAAACTCTCTGTAAGCCTTCTCTTCACGCTTGAAGTTTTCGGGGTCTGCAACATATGCAAGTTCTTTTTTGATAATATCCTCATATTTGCCCAGGGGCTTGGGCATTGCCGTACCCTCTTTGAGGCTGTCATAAATTGCGAACAAATCCGCAAAGAAAGTAAACACCGCCGCATTATCCATTACAAGATGATGCATATTCACATAAACACCGCAACGGTTATCATGAGTACGAAAAAACTTCACTCGGAAGGTTTCGCCTTTAAGCATTCTTATGGGCTTGCGCGCATCTGCGGTAAGTGTATCAATACGTTCCTGTTCAGATTTGAAATTCAGAACGGGGATATTGCCAATCCTGTATTCGGGAAGAAAATACTGCTTTATTCTGCCCTTTTCCTTGAAGAAGCGAAGACGCAGACAGTCATTTCTTTCAATTTCGATATTAAATGCCTTTTCCATAAGGTCAAAATCAATATTCTTTTTAACGATTATTGATTCAGGTATCTGTGTGACCTGCTTATGAAAAAAACTGTATTTCAGCATAAACTGAATCATTTCCTGAGGCGGAATAAGCTCATAGACCGTGCCTATAGGCTTTTTCATAGTCTACACTCCTTAGATCTTTGTTTCATATCTTTTGATTTTGCCGGGACCTGTTTTTTCAAAAGGTATATTTCTGACCCTGACTTCCGAAATAAGATGCGATGCCTTAGCTGTTTCGTTCATTGCATCAACCGCTTTTTCAAGCTCTGCCTCAATATCTTCAATGCCTTTTGCGGCGGCATATTCGTAATCCGGGTAAATTTCAGCAATAATTCTGTTGCTCTCGCCGTAGACAAGCACCTCTTCAACCAGTTCCATCGAGCTGAATTTTCTTTCGATAGCTTCGGGTGAAACATTCTCACCGCTTGAAAGAATAATAAGGTTTTTCACACGACCCGTTATGAAAAGCTGTCTGTCTTCGGTCACATATCCGATATCCCCTGTTTTAAGCCAGCCGTCGTCGGTAAATATTTCTTTTGTTTCTTCGGGCATTTTGTAATATCCCGTCATAACCGTAGGTGTTTTCACCTGAATTTCACCGTTTTCCGTTCTCACATCACATAAATCAATTACTCTGCCTACGGATTCATATGCAGCGCTGTCATCAGGCACGGAAATACGGCAGCCAGCTTCGGTCATACCGTAGCCCTGACGGAGAAAAATTCCCAGCTTATCGTATTCTTCAACCAATTCGGGGTTAAGGTATGCACCGCCGGAAATAAGCCATTTTATGTTTTCACCGTAAACAGCCTCAGCTGCCTGTCTGGGAGTGAGGTCGGGATTTCTTCTGAGAAGAATTTTGATTTTGCCCAGAAGTGACTGTGCAATCATAGGAACAATTCTGATTACCTTGGGTTGAAAGCGCTTAAGATTTTCAGCTATATCCTTGAATTCACCGTTAAGACACACCTGCAAGCCGTCTTTCAGATTTTTAAGATAATCCCCCGAAAAACACAAGGTGTGATACATAGGCAGCACCGAAAGTGCAACAACGCCTTCGTTGAAGATATCCGTGCAGTATTCACGATACATAATGTTGCCCACAAGGGCATTCATCGAAAGCACAACACCTTTTTTGACACCGGTTGTACCGGACGTATAAATGATGATTGCGCTCTGCTCTTTATCCTCTTCAAAATCGGAAAGATCTGAAAATTCCGAGGTTTCCGAATAACGCTCATATATCTCATCCGCACTGCCGAAGGAGCAGATGTTTTTAAGCATGGGACATATTTCCGAAAGCTCCTTTGCTTTATCTGCAAAAGCTTCCTCATAAAGAAGCATTTCAATATCCGCTCTCTCAAAAAGCTCGGCCGCTTCTTTAACGGAAATTTCGGGCGGAAAAGGCACGGATACGTTACCGCTTATAAGCACCCCTGATGCGAAAACAAGATATTCATATGAGGTTTTGCCGATAACGGCAATATTTATTTTTTTATCTGCGGTATGTCTTATCATACGGCATACGCAACGGCTGTCATTTCTTATCTGAACAAAACTTTTTTCTTTCACTTCGCCGTTTTCAATATATTTTATAAAGGTTGAATTGCCGTATTTTTCAGCACCTTGATCAAGCAACTCTCTTACAGAAGGAGTTTCCGTTTTAATCATACAAGATTCCTTTCGTCCTGCCGGTCATTTTTTAGATAATTATCGCAAATTCTGTGTAATTTTATCACTGCAACACCAAAAACGCAATATGCAATCACCGTATTTTGTCCAAAAAGAAACTCCCCGTTACTGTTGCAACGAGGAGTTTGTGGTGACCCGGACGGGAATCGAACCCGTGTTACCGCCGTGAAAGGGCGGTGTCTTAACCGCTTGACCACCGGGCCATAATACTGGTAGCGGCAGTTGGATTTGAACCCACGACCTACCGGGTATGAACCGGTTGCTCTAGCCTCTGAGCTATGCCGCCATTTATCTCTACCGCAAAGGGCTTGTTTATTATAGTACACACTTTTCGTTTTGTCAACAACTTTTTTGAATTTTTTAAAAAATTTTTTATCCGACTGTATTTTCCGCTCCGATTGAAAAATTATTCGCAATATGATAGAATAAATGTATAAAGTATTTCCAAGGAGGATTTTATATGAAAAAGAGCAAAATCCTGGCAGGAATAGGAACAGTTGCGGCCGTTGCCGCTGCGTCTGCAGGTGCAGCTTGCTATAAGATTGCCTGCGTTTCAAAAAGAGAACATAAGCCCGAAACCGAGCCAAAAAAAATTCTCCGCACTGAGGTAAGAAAAAGAAATAACGCTTTTTTTCAGGCTCACAACCCCGAAGACCTTGAAATTATCACTCCCGACGGTTTAAGGCTCAAAGCCTGGTATGTGCCTGCCGAAAGACCCTCCGACCGTTTTGCTATCTGTGTACACGGCTACAATTGCAACGGTCCCGACGAATGCAGCCACCTTTTTCCCTTCTATCATTACGATATGAACTGCAACTACCTTCTTCCCGACCTGAGAGGCCACGGCAGAAGTGACGGCAACCTTATCGGCTTCGGCTCCTGGGACAGCAAAGACATCAAGCTTTGGATCGATTATCTTGTTGAGCGTTTTGGTGGGAACATTGAAATTATTCTCCACGGCATTTCAATGGGTGCGGCAACGGTTATGCTTGTCAACAACACCAACCCCCAGCCCCAGGTAAAAGCGATTATTGAGGATTGCGGCTTTACCAATGCACTTGAAGAGGTTGCGGCAAAAATGAAAGAAATGAAGCTTAACCGTTCTTCGGGGATAATAGTCCGTGTGGCAAATCTTTACTGCAAGGCATTTTCAAAATACGACCTGAAAAAAGATGCAAACCCGTTGGATACAATGGTGAATGCAAAAAATCCCGTGCTGTTTATTCACGGAGAAGAAGACACACTTGTGCCCTTTGAAATGTGTCAAAAACTCTATGATGCCTGCCCTGTTGAAAAGGATATTTTTACCGTGCCGGGTGCAACACACGCTTATTCATATTACGACGCCAAGGAAGAATATGATGCAAAAGTGAAAGCATTTATCGAAAAGTATGTATAAAATCTGAAGGCTGTCTCAGACGAGACAGCCTTTTTGTTATCTGAAAAGAGAAACTATTATGCCGACGGCTTTTGTAAATATTGCGGTCAATTTTTCAATAAACGTATCCAGAGTATTCTCGTCGGGGTCAAAATGAATTTTCCCGTCGGATGTATCGGGTGCAAAACGAATGCTGTCGATGCTTATTTCCGCACTTTCCGTATTTGCAAATTCAAAACGGATTTCCGTAACCTTATTCAGTCTGCCGCAGGGGCTGCCCGCACCGCCTTCGTTACCGAAAAGATAAAGTCTGTTAAGGTCGAAGGTAACGGTATTCTTCGCTGTACTTCCTGCCTCTGATGATATATGTGATTACGCCCTTTATATATGTATCGGATTTATAGCTGATTCCGTAATAATTGAACCAGCCGCGATCCTTACAGTTAAAATCATAAACCGCTTTTTCGCTTATGACTCCGTTTTCAATTCCCGTAACTTCAGCCGTTTCTATACCGATGATATTGAATTCGGTATCCGCCTTTGAGGGCAGAAGGCTGAAAAGATAAGAAGGAAAAAGCATTATGAACGATAAAATCAGAGAAATAATACTTTTCATTTTTATCACCGCTTTTAATATTTAAATTCTGTGTATGATACCTTTGTTTCCATATTTGCAGAAGCGTTTACGCCCCTTACAATAGAATATTTTACGCCTTTGAGATTTGCTTTCATGTTGATTGTGTGGTTAAGAGAAGTGAATCTGTTGTTATCCGTGCGGATTTTTGCGTTTATGGTAACGGATGTTGTGGTGACGGTCATTGACTCAACGCTTGCACCTACATCTGCAAGACCCGCCTTGATTTCGTCAACGTCCTTGAAATCCTTTGTAAATTTACCCAGTGCACTTCCGCTTTTCTTGGGATTTGTTTCGGTCACAACATTGATTGTGACAATATAATACTTCCCGTCGTCGGAAAGCTTGCAGGTTGCGGATTTTACATCCGAGGCTTTGAGGGTGCTTTTCACAAGCGACTTACCGTCAAACTTGCCCTTGCTTACGGTCTCACTGCTGCTGCCTTCACCAAGGAAATCACCAACCGCGCCTCTTACGACGCTGATTTTTGAAAGCGCGCCCATTTCAACGTTGCTGAGAGCTGTTACCGTTGACTTTTTATAGCCCGGCTTTGAGCTTGCCGCTTTTGCAGCGGCATCGTTATAAAGCTTCACGATATCAGTTTTGCTTGAAGGTGCAGTCACCTTCTTTTCTGTTGTTGTGGGCTTTGCCGTTGTTGTTGCCTTCTTGGTTGTGGTGGGCTTAGTAGTTGTGGGCTGAGTGGTTGTTGTGGTAGTTATTTCTTCCGTAGTCGCTTCTGTTGTTAAAGCTTCTGTGATTTCAGACTGAGTTGTTGATTCTTCCGTAACAGCTGCTGTCGTTACTTCCTCTGCTGTTGTTTCGGGCAAGGTTGTTGTTACCTCGCCGTTTTTTGTGCCGTTGCAAGCGGCAAGAGTCAACACAATAAGCATTGCCGATATAACTGCGATTATCTTTTTCATACACATTACCTCCGTGGCTTAATATTATAAATATACCACAAAAAAGCGTTTTTTTCCATAGATTTACGAATATTTATTACTTGATTGACGGTAAATATTCTGTTATATTTATGATTGAGGTGAACAGTATGAAAAATATATTCAAAAAAATACTTGTTGCATTTGCGGTCATAATCATTTTTCTCGGCATTTCCGTGGGCTACGGCTTCGGTGCAAAAAAGATAAGCTCCAACCTTACTCTTTCGGGTCTTTTCAATACCGAATTCTATCTCACCGCACACAGAGGTCTTTCCTCAATCGCCCCCGAAAACACTGCGCCTGCCCTTGTTGAAGCAGGCAAAGCAGGCTACTATGCCGCAGAATTTGACATTTTCCCCACCGCCGACGGCATATGGGTTCTCATTCACGATGACACTGTTGACAGAACAATGGACGGCGAAGGCGAGGTTGAAAAGATGACCTATGCCGAGATTAAAGAAATGACCATAGACGGCGGCAAGGGAATTGAAAACTACCCCAACCTGAAAATTTCAACCCTTGAAGAAGCCATTGACATCTGCATCGAATATTCAATGCGTCCCATGATTGAAATAAAGGGCGGTAATGCCCATGATATGCAGAGCGTTCTTGACATCGTAAACGCAAAAGGTGTGAAGGATTCCGCAATAATCATTGACTTTGATGAGGACAGACTCAGTGCAATGAGAGCCCTTGACGGTGATATCGTTCTCTGGCATCTGACCAACAAAATCACCGATGAAACAATGGAATTTGTCAAAGCCAACAACGCAGGCATCGGCTTCAACTTCGGTATTCCGCAGAATTATTTCTACATTAATCAGGCAAAAGCAGAGGGTATCACTCTTGCCTCCTGGACGGTTGATATTCCCTTTGTTGTTGACGTGCTGAATGCACTGGGAGTTGACTATATCACCACAAACAAAATTTTGCCGTAAGAAAGAGGACTGTTCCGTCGGAACAGTCCTTTCATCATTCGTTAAGTATATGGTCAAGCAGGGCTTCGCATCCTTCGCACACATCACGGCGGGTCACATCAAAATTTCCCGTATACCACGGGTCGGCAACATCGCCGCCCTTTACCGCATAATCCATAAGCTTATGAATCTTACCCTGAGGGTCATTACCGAGAATACGGTGCATATTGCGGATATTCATCGAATCCATACCTATGAAAAGGTCGTACTTGTCATAATCGCTTTTCTTGAGCTGAACCGCACGCTTTCCTTCGCAGGAAATTCCCATACTCAGCAATTCTTCCCTTGCAGGAGGATAAACAGGGTTGCCCACTCCGTTCCATATTTCTTCCGTGCTTGTGGCACTTGAAGCAATCACAAAATCCTCTGCAATCCCTCTGCGTCTGACCATATCTCTCATTATAAACTCCGCCATAGGGCTTCGGCATATATTGCCGTGGCATACGAACATTATTTTTTTCATTTCATGCTCCTTTTTCGATAATATAATTTGATTTTATATTATGTTTTGTGTTCTTGTCAAGCGGCGAAGGATATGATACTATAATAACCGTAAACTTCCCGAAAGAAGGTTTTCTTATGAATATAAATGAAGTTTTTTCTTCCGCAAAGTGGCTCGGACCCGAGAATTACGGCGACGACGGATTCTTTTTTATCCGCGGCAGATTCACCGTTGATGAAGTGAAATCCGCTACCCTCCGTGTTATCGGTCTGGGATTTTTTCACTGCTACGTAAACGGCAAAAGAGTGGGCAACGATTATTTTCTGCCCCTGAGCACGGATTTTGAGACAAGGAAAAACTATCCCGTTGATGAAATCCTTACGGGGCACAGAATTTATGTGCCCGAATACGATATCACATCCCTCCTTCACAGCGGAGAGAACATTATTGCAATCCATTTCGGCGGCGGCTGGTACACCTGCGAGGTTGAAAACAGCAGCTACGGCGACCCGAAAGCAATCTGGCGTATTTTCGGCGAAGATAAAAACGGCACATTTGATTTTGCATCCGATGAAACAAACAAAATTGCACCGAGTTTTGTAAAAGATTATCACTTTACATATACCGAAACTCAGGATTTGTGCCACGGCACCGTCGATGCACTCGAAGAAAACTTCGACGATTCTGCCTGGCATAATGCCTGCCCTGCAAAACCCTTGGAAACGGAATATTTATTCACCGATTGCCCTGCAGATAAGCTTATTTACACAGTTGAGGCAAAGAAAATCAAAGACGGCGACGGATATACTGTTTATGATTGCGGTAAAAATATCAGCGGTTATCCCGTACTGAAATTAAAAGGTGCTAAAGGCGAAAAGGTTGAACTTGTATGCAGTGAAGAATTAACCGATACCTACAACCTTAACCCTGAATTCATTCACGGTCAGAGAGAGTTTTATATCTGCAGCGGCAAAGAAATGCAGTCAAAACCCCTTTTCACCTGGTTCACTTTCAGATATTTTGCGGTTTACGGCAATGCAGAGGTTGAATGTGTTGAAATAATTCACAGCGATGTAAAAATCACTTCCGCTTTCAAATCCGACAATGAGCTTCTCAACTGGATTCACGATACATATGTGAACACCCAGCTTTCCAATATGCACACGGGCATTCCGTCAGACTGCCCTCACCTTGAACGCAGAGGTTATACAGGTGACGGTCAGCTTGCCTGTCACGCCGCAATGAATATTCTTGACGGCGAAAGCTTCTACCGCAAATGGATTGGCGATATCCGCGACTGTCAGGATACGCTGACGGGTCACGTTCAGTATACCGCGCCCTACATCCGTTCAGGCGGAGGTCCCGGAGGCTGGGGCGGTGCAATTGTTGAGGTGCCTTATCAGTTCTACAAGCACTACGGCGATAAATCCGTTCTTGAAGAATGTTATCCGCAGATGCTCAGATATTTCGATTATCTTGAATCCAAGTCGCAGGCAGACCTTGTTATCAGCGACAAAGAAGGTCAGTGGTGTCTCGGCGATTGGTGCACACCCGAATCAATCGTTCTTCCCGCACCCTTTGTCAACAACTATTTCTATATCAAGTCACTTAACAGATGCATTGAGATTGCAAAAATCATCGGCAAGGCTGAAGATATCGACGATTTTGAAAGCCGAATTGAAAGACGTAAAGCGGCAATAATGACCGCATATTTCAACAAATGGGACGGCAACTTCCTGGGCGGCAGGCAGGGTGCAAACGCCTTTGCAGTTGATATCGGTCTGGGCGATGAAAGAACATATGAAAATATGGTTAAGGATTATCGCAAAAGAGGCGGTTATGATACAGGTATTTTCGGTACGGATATTCTGACGAGAATTCTTTTTGAGCACGGCGACGGTCAGCTCGCGGCAGATTTACTGCTTTCGGAAACCGTTCATTCCTTCGGAGAAATGAAGCGCCTGGGTGCAACATCTTTATGGGAATACTGGCCCCAATCACTCCGCGATCGTTCTCACAGCCACCCCATGTTCGGTGCGGTTGCGGCATATCTTTACGATTATCTGCTGGGCATCCGTGCAAAAGAAGGCAGTGCCGGTTATCAGGAAATTATCATTTCCCCCGTTCTTGTTGATAACATAAACAACCTCGAAGGTCACAGAACACTGAAAGCAGGCAAGGTTTCGGTTTCATACGAGAAAAAAGACAGTGCCGTAACCTTTGATATTGAAATCCCCAAAAATCTGCCTGCAGAATTTATCTTCGACGGAGAGATATATAAACTTAACCAAAGCAAAAATCATTTTGAATTTTAAGCAAAACCCCGCAGTTGATAACTATAGCAACTGCGGGGTTCTTTTCCTGCGGGGAGTCATGGACTATTGAAGTATAATTTCTCTGTGTGCTCGTTGTGTGCTGCTATTCGAAAAAGCGAAGTGTTATTAATATTCTGCTATGCAATTAATGAGTAACAGTCAAATCAGGAATTAATCCGGGATCGTTTTTAAAAAAATCATGATCTGTCATTAAGATCTTTGCTGTTGATTATTATTTGCCGGGATTTTAGGTTGAATATAAAAACATATTGTGATAGAATTAAATAAACAGTGAATTGATTTTTATACAGCATTTTAAATAAATCTTTCCCGCAAACATATTGTTGCACCTGGCGGAACTTATAATTTTTGATTGATAATAATTAGAGAAAGCGGTGAAAAAATGAGAATACTATTCATTAATCCTGCAACATCAAGGTATACAAGATCAGTTTCTGTACCTTTAGGTATATTATCAATCGCATCATATCTTGAGAGTAAAAACCACAAAGTAAAAATATATGACCGTACCGTTGATAAAACCAAACTGGAGACGGTAATAGAATCTTTCAGACCCGAAATTGCAGGAATTTCTTTGATGTCCTACAAATCCATCGGAGATGCCCTGTTCGTTGCCAAAGCATTGAAAGAAGAAGAAATTAAGGTGGTTTTCGGGGGACCGCTTCCTTCGGTAGTTCCGGAACTTACTCTTAAATACAACTTCATAGATATTATTTCTTTGGGAGAAGGAGAAGCAACATGGTTGGAACTTGCTGAGTTTTATGAAAATGGCGGAAGTGATTTAAGTAAAATAAGAGGCATTGCCTTTAAAAACCCGGAAGGTGAAACCGTTTATACGGGAGAGCGAGATTTTATTGATCTGCGGCTTTTGGCGCCTTTGAACTGGAAACTGATCAATGTTCCTAAATATTTTCAGTCATCGTACGGTTGCAAAAAAATGCTGTATCTTTATTCGGCGAAGGGCTGTCCTCACAGCTGTACTTTTTGCTACAATAAGGATTTTCACAGATGTACATACAGAAAGCGTCCTTTTGAGATACTTCTTGATGAGATTAAGTATCTTGTTAATAATTACGCTATGGATGGCGTTTATTTTGCAGACGAGTTGTGGTGCAGAAACAAAAAGGAAATGTTTGATATATGTACAAAGCTAAAAGAGCTTAACCTTGATTTTGTATGGGGATGTCAGACAAGAATAGGTTTATTTGATGAAGAAGATTTCGTTTACATGCACGAGTGTGGTTGCAGATGGATATTCTTTGGAATCGAAAGTGGCTCTGAAAAAATTTTGAAGAAGATAAATAAAAATATCTCTTACGATAAAATTGAGGATACATTCCACGCTTGCAAAAAAGCCAATATAGCCTGCATAGGCTCTTTTATTGCAGGTTTTCCTGATGAAACAACAGACGATCTAAAGCAAACAATTAATCTTATCAATAAACTTGATACCAGTCTGATCAACTTAAATTATTTGGCTTTAATTCCCGGTTCTGAAATATACAAATTTCTTGTTGAAAGCGGTAAATATACTGAAGTTGAAAGCCTTGAAGAATTAACAAAGAAGAGCCCGATGGAAAAACTGGAGTATAATTATTCGAAAATACCTGACATTGATATAAAAGTCGTGAGAGCTTATTGTATGTGGAGGAGTTTTACGGCAACAGATGTGCCGGGCACAAAAAAATTCGACTTTGCAAAAAAAGTAATAACAGATGCAATTAAATCCGTAAAAACAGGTGAAATAATAGCTTTTATAGCTTCAACTTATTTTGCCGGAGTGGAATTTATTAAAATATTATTTTATGCAAACTTTTTTCCCGGTATTAAGAAAAAATACAATCTGAAGCGGAATAAAGATTAGGGTGTCTGTACAACAATACCGCAGTCGACACTATTGTATCAACTGCGGTATCTTTTCTGGCGGAGAGTTAGGGATTCGAACCCTAGGTGAGTTTCCCCACACAGCATTTCGAGTGCTGCACCTTCGACCTCTCGGACAACTCTCCCTATGGAGCTACTAGTCGGACTCGAACCGACGGCCTGCGCATTACGAATGCGCTGCTCTACCAACTGAGCCATAGTAGCATGTACCCGATTATTATAATGGATGTGCAATATTTTTTCAAGTGTTTTTTTAATTTTATTTTGCAAAAAAAGGAGCAAGCTTATGCCTGCTCCTTTCATTTCTTAATTTATCTGTTGTTGATAAGCTTTGTAAGCTCTACGGGGTCAACAATCTTGCCGTCCTTGTAAACACGCATATTGCCTGAAGCAATTTCGTCAATAAGGATAACTTCGTCGTTGTTGTAACCGAACTCAAACTTAATATCCCAAAGGTCAAGACCGATTGACTTGAGGTCATCAGCAACAATCTTTGTGATTGCAAGAGTCTGAGCCTTCATGCTTTCAAACATTTCGGGGCTCATAATACCGAGGGCTGCAAGGCCTTCGCCTGTTACGAGAGGATCGCCGAGAGCGTCATTCTTGAATGTGCACTCAACATAACCGCCTTCAAGAACGGTGCCGTCTGCAATGTATTCACCGTATCTGCGGATGAAGCTGCCTGTTGCAACAAGGCGGCAGATAACTTCAAGACCGTGGCCGAAAACTTTACCGGGAAGAACTTCCATTGTTGCGTCATCAAGGTTTGCACTTACATAGTGGGTCTTGATGCCTGCCTTTTTGAGAAGCTCAAAATAGTGAATTGATGTTTCAAGGTTTGCCTTGCCGATACCTTCAATGGTAAGACCTACGCTGTTTTCACCGGGATCGAAAACGCCGTCTTTACCTGTGCAGTCATCCTTGAACTTAAGCATTACGTTGCCGTTGTCAAGAGAATAAACATCTTTTGTTTTGCCTTCATAAATCTTTTTCATGGTTGCAACACTCCTTCTGTTTTGAAAACAATTTTACTTTATCACAATTTTTTAAATTTGTATAGATTTTTTTGTGAATTTTTTTACTTGTTTTTCAAATTTTTTAGATGTGACAAAAAAAATTAAATTTCAGCATACGGATATATAAAAAATAACAATTACATCATCTTTTTCGTTGCATTTTTATTATTCCTCTGTTACAATGGAATAAACATATTTAAGGAGGTAACTTCTATGCAGTCAATCAAAAAGTACATCGCAGAATTCATCGGCACCTTCGTTCTTGTTCTCTTTGCCTGCGGCACAGCAGCGGTAGTGGGCTGTTCGGCTGAAAACGGAACGGGCTATCTTCTCACGGCACTTGCATTCGGTCTTGTTATCGTTGCAATGGCTTATTCAATCGGCAACATTTCGGGCTGTCACATCAATCCCGCTGTTTCAATCGCAATGCTTGTAAGCGGCAAGCTTTCGGTTGCTGACTTCATCGGCTATGTTGTTGCTCAGTTTGCAGGCGCAACCGCAGGTGCTGCAGTGCTTATGGCACTTGTAGGCAAAGAAAGCGGTCTCGGTGCAAACGCTCTCTACAACGACAGCATCGGTCTTTCAATTCTTATTGAAATCATTCTCACCTTTGTTTTTGTTATTGCTATTCTCGGCGTTACATCAAAGGTTGAAAACGGTGCCGTTGCCGGTATCGTTATCGGTCTTTCACTTACACTTGTTCATATTCTCGGCATTTCATTCACAGGCACATCCGTTAACCCCGCAAGAAGCTTCGGCCCTGCAATCCTTGTAGGCGGCGACGCACTTTCAAGCGTATGGGTATTCATCGTTGCTCCTCTTATCGGCGGTGTTCTGGCAGCACTCGTATATAAGTTCCTTTCCTGCAAAAAAGACTGATATTTTCCAACAACAGTTAAAGGGATGTGCATCGGCACATCCCCTTTTTGTTATATGTTGAGAAAAGCTTTATAATCTGCAATATATTTTTCTGCCGCAGTGCCGTCACTGCTTTCTGCAAAAATTCTCAGCAAAGGCTCCGTACCCGAAAAACGGCAGATAACGAAGCTGTCGTCGGCAAAATAAACCTTGCAGCCGTCTTCATAATTAACCCTTGTTATTTCTGTTCCGAAATCGGGCAGCTTCTTTTCAACCATAATGATTTCGTTGATCTCCGGCTTGCGTTCAGGTGCAAACACAAGGTTATCCTCAACCATTGTGTGCTTGCCGAATTTTTCTTCAAGCTCATCCATAAGCTCCGTAGGTGATTTACCCGTCACACTTACCATTTCGGCAAAAAGTGATGCGGCATAAACCGAATCCTTGCCGTGAATATGGCCTCTTACGGTAAGACCTCCCGAGGATTCACCGCCCAAAACAGCATCAACCTCATCGATTTTTGATGATATATATTTGAAACCTACGGGCACTTCGTAGCACTTTTCGCCGAAGCTTTCCGCAATTTTATCAAGCATATGTGTTGTGGCAAGGTTACGAACGACGCCGCCCTTCCAGCCCTTATACTTCACAAGATAATAGTAGAGCATACAGAGAATTTCGTTGGCGTTTATGTATCTGCCGTTTTTATCGACAATACCCAGTCTGTCGCCGTCGCCGTCCATAGCTATGCCGAAATCATATCCACCGCGGATAACCATATTGCTGAGATTTGCAAGGGTTTTCTCGCTGGGTGCAGGCATCTGGCCGCCGAAATAGGCATCTTTGTTGAGGTTGATTGTATCAACGGTGCAGCGTGCGGTGTAAAGAATAACCTGCAAAGGATATGCACCCGAGCCGTGCATTGTATCAAAAAGCACTCTCAGACCTCTTTCTCGCAGAGCCTTCATATCGAGCAGGTCGATGATATCGTCAAGGAATTTATTAAAGGGGCTGTGAAGATAAACAACCTTACCTTCATCAACAGCCTTATCGAAATCGGCAAATTCAACATTCTTGATTCCCTCAATAAGCTGTTCGATTCGTTCAGTAACCTCAAGTGGGGCATCTCTGCCTTCATCAACAAAAAGCTTTATGCCGTTGTAGCTTGCAGGGTTATGGCTTGCAGTGATTTCAATGCCGTAGTGCAAATCCTTATCCTTAACGGTGTGCATGATGAGAGGAGTAGGTGCTGAGCGGTTGAGAAACCACACTTCTATTCCGCCTTCCGCAAGCACTTCGGCAACCCATTTTGCCGCACTTTCGGAAAGAAATCTGCGGTCATAACCGATAATTATGGGCTTTCCTGTTTTACTTTCTTCACGGGCAAGCGCAAGAATACCTGCCGCAACCAGACGGATATTTTCACAAGTAAAATCGTAGCCGATTACAGCTCTCCATCCGCCGGTACCGAATTTAATCATTTTTTCATCCCTCCGTTTTATTCTTCTTTTATTATTTTAGCACATAGTTTGATGTCAATGTTACAAAAACAGCCGTTATATTTACAATTTAGGCTCATTTTTTGTTGAAAAAAATTTTTTAATAAGCTATAATCGAACCGAGGTGAAAAATATGGATTACTTCAGAACGGAATTAAGCAGACCTCTCACCATTGACGGTATATACACAATTCACTACTTTGAATACACCAAGGATTTTGCGTATTCGGGCGAGCTTCACGATTTCTGGGAGATTGTATACGCAGATAAAAAAAGTGTTGTCATAACCGCGGGTTCAAAAGAAATGACCCTGAATGCAGGTCAGATGTATATTCACAAGCCCAACGAATTCCACAAAATCCGCTGTGACGGAACAAGTGCCGCAAACTCGGTTATTCTTTCGTTTGACTGCTCCTGCGCCGAACTTATAAGCATTGCAGGCACGGTAATTACCTGCACAAACAGCGAAAGAAGGCTTATGGGCCAGATTATTGAAGAAGCAACCGATGCATTTTCAACCCCTCTGGGCACGCCCTACACAAGCGTGCTTGAAAAATCCGAAAACGGCAGATTCGGCTGTGAACAGCTTGTTCAGCTCTATATGGAACAGCTTCTCATAAGCCTCATAAGAGGAAACCGCCGCACCGTTGAAATAAAAAAAGCAGACAGCGGAACACTTCTGCTCCGTATCTGCGATTTTCTTGAAAGTAATGTTGAAAAAAAGCTGACCTTCAATGATGTTCAGAAGGAATTCAACACCTCCGCATCGGTTATAAAACGCCTTTTTCAGAACAATATGAGCTGCGGAATAATGGAGCATTTCACACGGCTGAAAATTGACGAGGCCAAACGAATGATAAGAGAAAATGAATATAATTTTACCGAAATATCGGAAAGACTGGGCTTCAACACACCTCAGTATTTCACCGCCGTCTTCCGCAGACTTTCGGGAATGTCACCATCGGAATACGCATATTCGGTCAAATCAAAATTCAGCGAAGATTAACCTTTACTTCACCGTCAACCGTCATTGAATCGGGAGTTACAATACAATCCCTTGCGATTATTTTAACACCCTTTTCCGAAGCGTTTCTCAGTGCCTCACCAAATTCGGGCTGCATTTCATCGTGAGGCATAAAGCACTTCATACCTTTCATCTGAATCACAAAAAGTATGTAGGCCTCATATCCGTTTTCAACGCAGGAAATCAGCTCGTTTATATGCTTTACCCCTCTTTCGGTGGGAGCGTCGGGAAACATTGCAATGCCGTCATACTCAAGAGTAACACCCTTGACTTCAAGAAAGATTTTACGGTTGCCGTTTTCAATGTAAAAATCAAAGCGGGATTTCCCGAAGGTTTTTTCACGCACAATGACCGCATTTTCAGGAAAAATTCCGCCGCTTCTCAGCCATTCCTCTGCCGCCGCGTTGGGAATCTGTGAATCCATATTCACAAGCAGAATACCGCTGTCGGTTTCTTTTTCAACGGCAATCAGGTCGTATTTTGTTTTTCTTGCAGGGTTATCGGATATTTCAAGGTAAACCCTTGCATCGGGCACAAGAAGCTCTCTGCATCTGCCCGTATTTTTCACGTGAACGGTGTGTATTTCGCCGTCAATTTCAACCTGTGCAATGAATCTGTTGGGTCGGCTGATAAATCTGCCTGCTGTAATCTTTTTGTATTTCATGTGAACGCACCTCACAGATAATTTAAAATAAAAAAGATTTTCTGTCAATGCCCGATTATAATATTGATTATTCGGAATGTATGTGATATTATTTAAAATAGATTAATTTGTAAATTTACACCGAAAGGAATTGGTAATATGGCAAAATATCTTATCGTTAATGCAGATGACTACGGAATGTGCAATGCCGCAAACCAGGCTGTTGCAGAACTTTTTGAAGGCGGTTTTCTTAAATCCGCAACCGTAATGATACCCTGCCCCACTGCAAGAGATGCAGTTGAATTCTCAAATGCTCATCCCGAATACGCAATCGGTATTCACCTTACAATGACAAGCGAATGGGGCAAATACCGCTGGAAGCCTCTCACAAACGGCAAAACCCTTCTTGACGAAGAAGGCTTTATGTGGCACGAAAGCGACCAGGTTGAGAAAAACGCTTCATACGAAGACCTTGAAGCTGAAATACGCGCACAGATTGACCTTGCACACAGCTGGGGAATGAAGCCCTCACACACAGATAACCATATGGGCTCACTTTACGGTCACTACACAGGCAGACTGGGTCTTGCAAAGATGACTCTCCGTGTATGCGGTGAATACGGCTATGCATACCGTCTTTATACAAAACACGACAAGAGAATCTGCCCCAACGGCACACCCTATTTCCTCTATGCCGCAATCACTCTTCTTTCAAAGAGATGGGGCAAGAAATACAATGTTGTTATTCCCGATTATCTTCTTTTCCCCGATTGGAATGACGATATGCGCGTAAGTTACGAAACATACAGAGATACCATTCTCAAAATCTGGACAGATATCCCCGAAGACGGTGTTACCGAAACCTTTATCCATCCCTCTGTTGAATGCGATGAGCTTAAGGGCATAACCGGCAGGTGGCAGGACAGAGTATGGGAATATCAGCTCATGAAAGACCCATACACTCATAAGTACCTCAAAGATCACGGCGTTGAACTTATCAGCTACAGAGAGCTCATTAAGATGAAGGGCGGCAAAGTAATGGGTTGATCCATGCCATGAGGAGGTAATGCTGTTTTGAACGGCAAATATGTTTTTATAAGTTACAGCTCTGAAGACACCGAACAAGCGAATTGGGTAAAATCCACACTTGAAAGCAACGGTATCCCCTGTTGGATAGCCAACAAATCAATACATGGCGGCAAAAACTTTTCCAATGAAATCCCGAACGCTATAAATGGCTGTTCTGCGTTTGTTATTGTTCTTACCAAAAATTCGCAAGAGTCGGAATGGGTTCAAGATGAAATACTCGAGGCAAGAGAGGCAAAAAAAAGAATTTTACCTTTTGTTCTTGATGATACCCCTTTGAATAAGTCCTTCGGATTTATTTTCAAAACCATCCAAATGTACAACGCAATAACAGATCCTGAAAAAGAAATAGAAAATTTAATCAGAGATATACAGGAAG
This sequence comes from Oscillospiraceae bacterium, assembly GCA_015066625.1. Lineage (GTDB taxonomy): Bacteria > Bacillota > Clostridia > Oscillospirales > Acutalibacteraceae > CAG-177. The sequence continues at coordinate 192,669 of SVOC01000001.1, read as the reverse complement.
AATTCAATGTCCCTACGGCAAAAGTTAAAGTTAAAAATAAAGCGCCGAAAAACAAAAGCAACAAAAAAAAGATGAAGGTATTGAAAATACTGCTGATTGCTCTTATTGTCATTTCTGTTTTATCAGGCGGTATAGGACTTCTTTCGGGTTCACTTCTTCTGAATAATACAAACGACACGTTATTACCTGAATCGGATACAGACACAACCAAAAGCAGCGAAAATATTGTTCAGAATTGGCTCGATAATAAAGAAGAGGAAACAACCGTTCCTCTTTTGAACCTGTTTGATAATCTTACTTTTGAGCTTGACGGTGTTACATATTCCTTGCCTTGCAATTTTTCAGAACTCTATGCGAACGGTTGGGAACCGCAGACATACAACTCAATAAACGAGATGGTTTACGTCCACAGTAACACAACACTCATAAAAAATGACAGTTGCATATATATCACTGCATATGCATCTGAACCTTGTGAACTAATAAACAGCAAAGTCGGCAGAATTTCATATGAACCCGATTGCAATGTTTCGTTCTCTGTTAACGAAAAAATAAAACCAGGTGCACATTATGATGAGCTCGTTGCAGAATTCGGAACTCCGGACAAGCTCAGTCGAGATGACATTGATTTAGGTTTAGATTATGATACATTCGGATACGTTTATGATTTTGAACGAAGGATAGAATTCACATTCTACAAAGACACATCAAGATGTTATAAAATCGAGTTGAAAAACTATATTTATGAGAAAGAATATTAGCAAGCAAATGCCCACGGTATGTACCGTGGGCGTTACTTTTATGCAAGAAGTACATCCGAAACAAGCATCACGCAAAAGCCTGCAAGCAGGGCGTATGTTGCACCTGTTTCGCTTCCGTGAGCGTGGGTTTCGGGAATCATTTCATCGCTGATAACATAGAGCATCGTTCCGCCTGCAAAGGCAAGGGCAAAGGGAAGAACAGCCGATGCTATGCTGACCGCAAAATAGCCCAGAAGTGTTCCCGCAACTTCAATAAGTCCCGTTGTAAGGGCGCAGAGGAATGTTCTTTTGGGGGTTATTCCCGCCGCAAGCATAGGTCCGATAATAACCATGCCTTCGGGGATGTTCTGCAAGGCAATACCGCCTGCAATCAGAAAAGCCTCTGAGGTATTTCCAGAACCGAAGCCTACACCTGCCGCAATGCCTTCGGGCAGATTATGGATTGCAATGGCAGTTACAAAAAGCAAAACCTTATCGAGCTTATCGCCGCCTCTGCCTTCCTTTTCCGCACCCACAAATTTATGCATATGAGGTACCAGTTTATCGATAAGGTTAAGACACACCGCACCTGTGAATATACCTGCCACGGTGATAATCAAGCCGTAGTTTCCTCCGTATTCAACAGAGGGTACTATAAGCCCCAGCACCGCCGCCGCAAGCATAACGCCTGCCGCAAAAGCAAGAACAATATCGCTGAATTTATGTGATATTTTTTTGAATATGAAACCTGCAACAGAGCCGATTACGGTTGCACCGCCCACACCCAGTGCAGTAAGAAATACCATTTCCATAAGTAACCTCCTTTTTATTTTTACTTCATGATATGCAATACAGAGTAATAAAGCCCCGGGTAACTCCGAGGCTTCTGTCAGTATTCTTCTTCGGTGTAGTCCGTATCTTCTTCGTAGTATTCAGTGGTATCCTCTTCGTAAGAACCGCTGTCATCTTCACTGTAATCCGGATTTTCTTCGTAATATTCCGTGGTTTCGTCATTACCGAATATAGACGGTCTTGTGAAGGTGGGAATATTTATCTCGGGCCTTGTGTAATCACTGTCAGGCCAATCAAAAAAGTTTCGCCGTGTAGTGGTTTCATCATCGTAATAATAACGTGTTTCATCACTGTTATAATCGTTATAATCGCTGTAACCGTTATTCACCGAATTTGTTCCCTTTGCAAAATCGATTGCAGAAACATGAGCTGCAGGGTCAATTTCGATATTTGTCTGACCGTAGAGAGCAAGCTGAAGCTCCCTTGCAGCCTTGATATAGTCAACAATCCACACATCAAGGTAGCCCGAATATGTGCGGAAGCCTCTTACGCCGTAACGAAGCTCCTCGGAAGGCTCAACCATACTCACTATATTGTATTTGAGCCAGCCTTCGGTAAGTGCCTGAGTGCCGAGCGAAAGAATCTCGCTGGTTTTGATGTTTGTGGTAACATAAGGCAGGAAGGTTTCGATTGCGTAGTTAAGGTCACTGAGTGAAGATGCTTTCACATTTCTGATTACGGAACTGATAAGCTCACGCTGTCTTCTTGTTCTTTCAACCTCACTGTCAAGCTTTCTGATTCTTGCATAGATAAGTGCCTGCTCGCCGTTGAGAAGAACACTGTCACCGCTTGTGAAGCCCTTGACCCTTGTTGTGCGGTTCATATATTTAGCCTCGGCTTCCGTAATGGGAACGGATACACCGCCGAGAGCATCAATCGCCGCCTTGAATGACTGATAGTTTATGGAAACATATTTATCAATTTTGACTTTATAGTTATCGGAAAGAACCTCCATAAGCGATGCCGCACCGCCCCAGCCGTAGGAATGGTTGGTTTTGCAGTAACGCTCACTGCCGTTGATATTCATATAAGTGTATGAATCGCGCAGGAAGGAGGAAATGGTTATGGTTTTTGTTTTCGTATTCACGGAAACAAGCATTGTTGAGTCTGAACGATGCGAACCGTCCTCATCATCTTCACCGATAAGCAGAACATTGATAACTTTTTTGCTGTAAATCTTTTCACCGCCGTTTGTCGCCCAGGACCTGAGCCAATCCTTGATTGAATTCGCATCGGCAATATCCGAAATCGTATTGAAAGAGAGATTTTCGTCCATTTCCTCGTTGGCAAAGGTTGCATCGGGATTACCGAAGCGGCCGTCACTCTGATTGATAAGACCGATAAGCTTTCTCAGGTAAGCTCCGCCTGCCGCCGAAACGACAAGAACAAGGCAGATAAAAATACTGAGAAACGCTTTCAGATTTCTTTTCTGATTTCTGAGAAAGAAGGGTTTGAACTTGAATTCCCAGAAATATTTGATTTTATTTTTAAAACCCTTCGGCACACTGTAGCTTGTAATATCCTCAAAGCCTCCGGATTTCTTTTGCCTTTTTTCGCTCAAAAAATCACCCACAAAATTTTTACATCTTTAAATTGGTATTATAACACATATTTCTGCAAAAGTTAACAGTATATTCAGAATTTATTTGAAAAAATTTTTATTATATTTTTTCAAGGAAAGCGGCATTTACCCAGCCTCTTACGCCCGAATATTCAACATAAGCCCATCCTCTGACGGAATTGAGCACCGTAAGATTTGTGCCGTTGGGAATTTTCGCAAGTGACTGTGAATCTTTATCCGCCTTTTCACGGATATTCAGCACACCGCCGTTTGTTTTGACTCTGTAGTTACCCAGAGCAAGAGGCTCCGCATCCGCAATTACATCAATGTTGCGGTAAACCTTGCCGTCTTTAAGCTCCTCGCCGTATGCTTCATACATTTCGCTGACGGTTACAAGCTTGAACCCATTTTCAACAAGTGCGGGCACAATAATTTCACAAAGGTCGGCGGTAAAGCCGTAAATATCGTGCATAAGCACAATATCACCTCTTGCGGCATTGTTTACCACTTCATCCGCAATTCTTTTAAGGTCGGCATTACGCTGTTCTTCAGTTCTGTCCTCATTGGAAGAATCCTTGTTTTTCCAGTCAAGGGTATCCACATTCCACTGAATGAGAGGCATACCGATTTTCTTTTCAACACCGTCAAAATTGCCGCCGGGTGCACGGAAAACCTTTACATCAATACCTGCCAGCTCTTTGAGAAGCTCGTTTGGTGTATCAACCTGATGCCTTATTTCTGCATCGCTGCATTTCATAAGATTTTTATGACCCTGGGAATGATTCCCGATTTCACAGCCGATGGAGTGGGCACGCTTGATTGTCGTAATATTTTTTTCAATATTGTAACCCACAACAAAAAAGGTTGCGGCGCTGCCGTTTTCTTCAAGCACATCAAGAATACGGTTGGTTGATGTTGCGGAAGGTCCGTCATCAAAGGTAAGTGCAATCAGCTTATCCTTGGATGTGTATTTTGAGGCAAAGTTTGTTTCCGTCTGACTTGATGCCTCCGTCCGATTTACGGTGGTTTCCTGTGTGACCGGTTTCTTTCCGCCTGTGCAGGAAGTAAATATAACAAGTCCGCACAGCACAAGTACCGTAACAACGGCAATAAGCTTGGATTTTTTCATTTTTTGTTCCCCCGAATTTTGTCCTTGTATATTATTATATATCCGTTTTTTCGACTTTATTTTACAAAAAAGAAAAATAACCCCATTTCGCGAATTTTAACAGTTTTGTAATTTTTTGAATAAAAAAGCTGCCCCGATATCGGAGCAGCCTGAATTATTAACCAATGAACTTTATTGTAAGAATCTTCTTACCTGTAATTTCAAACTCTGCGAAGCCGTCATTATCGACAGTGAGAGGCTCGCCGTCGATTTCTTCAAGAGTAACAAGCCTGATTTCTTTCCACTTATTGCCCGAATATGCGGGAAGCTCGAACTCGGCAACCTGTCTTTCAACAGGTGACTGTGCCTTTTCAATGGGTGCTATGCCGCCGTTGAGTCTGATTGCATTTTTGATTGTTTTATCTGAAGGATTGAAGAGACGGATAATATAGCCTTCGCCGTCCTCGCTCTTTTTGATTGCGCTGACATTGAGGTTTTCTTCCTTAAGCTCAAGGAATGTATGGGTAAGAGGGTTCTTGCCGTGTGCGGTAGGTGCAAGCTGACCTGCGGTAAGGTAGAGATTGAATCTCTCGCTCTCCTGCCATACGTTGCCTTCTTCCCAATCGCCTCTGTGAGGCATAAATGCATAGCGGAATGTATTTACGCCGATGCACTGTGAGCCCTTATCCCAATCGCTGTAATTCTGCATATCTGCGGTTACGCATATGCGGAGAGGATATGCACGGATAAGTGAAAGGTAAAGTGTGTTGCACTCATCGTCGGCAGCCTCGTAAGCCTTAAGACCTGTGTTGAGAAGTGCGGCACCGTTAACACCGTCGGTAAGGTCAACGAAGGAATTCATGGGATGCTCTGTCATGGGAATTTCGTCATAAAGCGAATAATCGGGCAGTGCCACGGGACGCTTCACAACATCAAACTGACCCTGAGCATAGGAGAATTCCGACTTGATATTGGTGGGGAAGGCTACCTGCAGGTAGTGGTCCTCACAGCGGTTGTTGATTGTTGTTTCAACTTCAACAAATCTTGCACCCTTGCGGAGAGTAACAATGCTGTCAATATCAACAGGCAGCTTGTGCTCACTTCTTGATTTTTCGTCTGCGGAACGCTTTTCGGGAAGCATCCAGCGCATTGAAACCTTATAAGCTGTTTCGAATTCACCGTCACGGAGAAGAGTGATTGTTGCTTTTTCATTGAGAGTAGTGAAAATCTCGTTGAACTCGGGCACGAAGTGCTCCCAGGGATTGCCGATTTCGCCGCCATCCTTGAAGTAACCGAGATTTTCATAAACTCTGCCGCTTTCCTTTTCGGTAACATTGTAAGTACCGTTGCTGTTGAAGGTAACGCGGAGATATTCATTTTCCATAACCTGATTTGCTCTGAGAAGGGTTACGGGAGTTGTTGCACGAACGTTATAGAGAGGAGTAAGTCTGTATGTCTTATAGCCCATTGCAGGAATATCCGAAACCTCAGCCGCAATAAGATACTGCTCGGTGTGGAGCACGTTTGCGGTATCGTTGGGATTCTGAATAATCTGAGCATTTGATTTATTCGAAGAAATAATCTGATATTTAATCTTGTTGCCGTCTTCATCAAGAAGCGCAAAGCTGTCAGCCTTCCACTCTGCGGGAATTTCAACACGGAGATTGACTGTTTCCGTTCTCTTGAAGGGTGCGGGATTGAATACTACAACCGCTGCATCGTCACGGCTCCATGAACGAAGGTCGATATCGCCTGCAATATCCATGAATGCACGCTCAAACACACAGCTTGAAAGCTCTCTTGACTGTCTGTAACGTGACATAACATCTTCATAAACAACATCTCTGCCGCAGGAACCGATGCTGTCGTGACCGTGGTTCTGAAGGAGGTAGTTGTATGAAAGGTCAATGAAGCCCTGAGGATAGGGTGCACCTGCAAGTGAAGCAAACACTGCAAAAGGCTCGGCGTAGTTGATGAGTCTTCTTTCTGTATCAAAGTTCTCCTGCTTGATGTATGTTCTCGCGGAAAGAATCCATCCGCAGAGAATGCTTACGCTGCCCTTGGTGTAGGGATCACGCATTTCGCCCTTGAGAACAGGTGCGTTGGGGTCGAAATTATCAATGATACCCTGCTCCATCTCCCTGAGTGTGCTGTGGAAAACATCTGCTTCGGGAAGTGCCGCATCAAGATCCTTGATAAGCTGAACCTCACGGGCATCGGGGCAGGATGAATCGTGTCCTGCTGACCAGAAACGGTGCTGAGTAGTCCAGTCTGCATCCTGTTCCTTGACAGCCTGCTCTGCTCTTGCCTGAATATTTTCGCTGTGATACTCGTAGAAGGGATGTGTATACTGATAGTCAAGCTTCCAGTCACGGTCAATAAGCTTGAATACGCCGTTATTGTCATTCCAGAGCATGTCACGGTTGTTTTCGTTTGCCTGATTGAAATAAACGGGTCTCTGAACTACATACCAGATGTTGTAACGGGGTCTTTTACCAAGGCGTGATGCCCAGATTCTTGAACCGTCGGGGCTTTCCCAGAAAAATTCGGAACGGGGTGCCTTGTATGTATTGATACCTCTGTAGAATGAAGCAAAATTGATGCCGAAGCCTGAATAAATCTGAGGAAGCTGTGAAATCTGACCCCAGCCGAAGGGTGAATAGCCGGTCTTGCTTATGCCGCCCATTTCTTTACCCATTTTGTGACCGAGAAGCAGGTTTCTGATAAGTGCCTCACTGCCTACGGTGAATTCATCGGGCAGGCAGAACCAGGGGCCTACGGCAATTCTGCCCTCTTTGATATACTTCTGAAGCTTTTCCTTCTTTTCGGGGTAAACTTCAAGGTAATCCTGAATGGGCATTGTCTGCGAGTCAAAATGGAAGTGCTTGTATTCAGGATTCTTATCGAGAATATCAAGAAGCATATCCACCATATAGCCCAGCATATGCTGGGTGCGGCGTGCCGAGAAACGCCACTCTCTGTCCCAGTGAGTGTTTGATATAAAATGACATTGGAGCTTATCTTTCTTATCCATAACCGTTCTCCTTATCCTTTAATGACTTTCATAATTTCTTCAAAATTGTTGCAGAAATGAGAGCAAACAGCCTTTGTGCCGCTTGATTCGATGTTACCGCCTGCAATACCGATTGTTGTGTAGCCTGCAAGACGCACGGAGCAGGCACCTGCGCCGCTGTCCTCAATGCCCACAACTCTGTTTCTGTCTGCGAAAGCCTCGCCCAGACCTACAATTGAGGTTTCGGAATAAAGCCAGGGATGGGGCTTGGGTGAAAGCTCGCCGAGAGTACCTACACTGCCTTTGCGCAGAGGAAATCCTGCGGAAATGATTGCATCGTAGAAATCCTTGGGGTCGCCCATACCGAGAGTACGGAATGCGGAAAGAATTTCGGGCCACGCCTTTTCGTAAAGACCGGAGGTAACAAGACCGATTTTAACACCCATATCTTTGAGCTCAAGAAGGAAATCCTTGACGCCTTCGGTGGGAGTGAATGCACCCTCCTTGCCTCTGCCTGCCATAATTTCTTCCATCTCTCTGTGAGTATGCTCAAAGTAGAAATTACGGGCTTTTTCAAGAGATTCGCCGGGACAGTATTTATCGATACAATACTGTAAATGCTCCGAAACACTGTGACCCGAAACAAAGGGAAGGTCAGCATCTTCAAGCTCAAACTTGGGATTTCCCAGCATACTTGCGGTGCTCATCTGAATAATCCATATCCAGAAATCCTCACTGCGTACGGTGGTGCCGTCAAGATCCATAAGCACTGCATTAAGGGGATATTCGGTCTTTACGGGGTAAACGGGATAATAAACGGGGTATGCAATGGCGGATTTGACACCTGCCAGCGTATGACTGCCGAAGGAAACAAACTCAACCTTCTTGTCACCCGTTGCAACAATACAGTCAACGCCGTTTTTGCCGCTTATAAATTTGCCGTCCTCTGTTGTTTCGAGGAGATGAAATCCGCTGTCGGGGCCGATAAGACCCAGATCGGGGATATTGATTGTTTTGTCAAGTAACATCCGAATTTTCCTTTCAAAGCTAAAATCACAAGTCATTTTATCACATTAAAGCAAATAAGTAAATCCAATTTTTGAATATTTAAAAAGTTTTTATATTGAAATGTACGGATTATGATGATATACTGTAAAAGATATCACTTCGGAAAGGAAGATATAATTTGGCAGAAATCAAAAATTTTGACGCTGTTGCGGCTCTTGACGCAATGGATGCTCATGTTGACGACTGGCGTGATGCCACAAAAGGCAAGCAGAGAGGCATTTTCTCCTTTGACGACGTTGTTAACGTAAAGCTCAAAACTCTCAAAAAGAGAATCTACACAGACATTGAATCACTCCCTGCCTGGAAGATGAAGGAATGCATCTACAAAGGCATCGGCGATTATGAATATCTTTATGACGAATGGAAGGACCTTAACGTAGGCGATAAGTGGGGTAACAACGGTTGGAGTGCATTCTTCAAGAATTCATTCGATATCCCCGAAAGATTCGCAGGCAAGAAGGTTACACTCAACGTTTATTTCGGCGGCGACTCACTTCTTTCACTCAACGGCGAGCCCTATCAGGGTCTTGATCCATTCCGCAACAGCGTGCTTCTTTCAAACGAAGCAGAGGCAGGCAAGCACTACGATGTTGACATTGAATCATACTATGTATGGCATTCAAACGAATCAACCGTAAAAACTCTCTCCTGCTCATTCATCGGCGTTGTTGACCCCGTAATCGAGGAAGTTTACTGGGATTTCAAGGCTGTTTTCAACGCACTCTTTATGCCCGTGCTTGATACAGGTCTTGCTGAAATCATCAGAGCTGCCCTCAAGGAAGCCTTCACTCACGTTAACTTTGATGTTGACGGCGACGAGTTCAAGGCAGGTCTTCTTGAAGCTCAGAAGGTTCTCAAAGAAAAGGTTTACAACAACCCCAACTATAAGACGGAAGGCACTCTTTCACTTGTAGGCAACTCACATCTCGACATCGTCTTTATGTGGGCATACAAGGAGTATGTGCGTAAGCTTGGCAGAACACACGCAACTATGCTTCGCCTTATGGAGCAGTATCCCGACTTCATTTTCTCACAAAGCACCGCTCCTACGTATATCGAAATGGAAAAGCGCTACCCCAATATGTTCAAGCAGGTTAAGCAGCGCATTGAAGAAGGCAGATGGGAATACATCGGCGCAATGTGGGTTGAGCCCGACTGTAACCTTGTTTCAGGTGAATCATTCGTGCGTCAGCTTCTCCACGGCGTAAGATATGCAGAAAAAACCTTTGGCATCACTCCCAAAACCTGCTGGGTGCCCGACGTATTCGGCAACGGCTACGCAATGCCTCAGATCCTCAAGAAGGCAGGCGTTAAATATTTCGTAACTCACAAAATGGGTATCTGGAACGATACAAACCCCTGGCAGTACAGCACCTTCTGGTGGGAAGGCCCCGACGGCTCAAAGGTATTCTCAATTGTTCCTCCCACTCACTTCATCGGCACAGTTGAGGCTGACTCACTGAAGATGAACTGGAAGAAATATACCGACAAAGCAACCATCGGCGAATCAATGTATTGCTACGGCTGGGGTGACGGCGGCGGCGGTGTTGACACCGAAATGCTTGAATATGTAAAGCGTTACAAGAGCTTCCCCGGTCTGCCCGAAACCAAAACAAGCAAGATTGAAGATTCGCTTGCAAGAATGAAGGCAAATGCTACCGAAACAAATATTCCCACATGGAAAGACGAGCTTTACCTTGAAGAGCACAGAGGCGTTCACACCACAAAGGCTCTCCTTAAAAAGCTTAACAGATACAGCGAAAATCTTTACCGTCAGGCTGAAATCTTTGCTTCAATTGCAATGAAATACGGTTACGAGTATCCTCTTGAAAAGCTTAACGAAGGCTGGCAGATGATTCTCACAAACCAGTTCCACGATTCACTTCCCGGTTCACATATCACCGAAGTATTCGGCGACCTTTGCGCTATCTATGACGATATCATCGCAATCGGTGAATCGGTCCGTGACGAAGCACTCAACACCATCGCAGGCAATATCAGCGGCGAAGCAAAATACGGCAAGCCCTTTGCACTGTTCAATTCTCTCGGCGTTGCCGCAACATCAAAGGTTGAGCTTCCCTACAAGGATGTTGAAATCTACGATACGGAAGGCAACAAGGTTCCCGTTCAGGCTTACACAAAGCTTGACGGCACAAAGGTTCTTGTTTTCGTTGCAAAGGATGTTCCCGCAGTAGGCTACAAGGTATACTACACCAAGGATTCTGCAGTACCCGAAGCTAAGGCAGTTGAAAGCGCAGATATCGAAAACGCATCATTCAGCCTTAAATTCGATTCAGCCGCAGAGCTTGTTTCAATCTTCGACAAGAAGAACGGCAGAGAAGTTCTTGAAGGCAAGGGTAACGTATTCCGCATTTATGAAGACCTTCCCGGCAAGTACGATGCATGGGATATCGTTGCAACATACACAGACCGTCAGTTTGACACAGAGGCAGGCAAGGTTGAAAGCGTTGTAAGCGGCGATGTATTCACCTGCGTTACAATCTCAAAGAACATAATGAAATCCGTTCTGAAACAGAACATTATCCTTTATAATGACCTTGACAGAATTGATTTTGATACTTTTATCAGCTGGCACGAGCAGGAAAAGCTTCTTAAAGTAGGCTTCGATGTTGATATCAAGGCTCAGAAGTTCACCAGAGATATTGCTTACGCAACAATCGAAAGCTCAAACTACCGCCACAATCCCTATGACAAGGCAAAGTTTGAGGTTTCCGCTCATAACTTCATCGACATGTCAGAAGACGGCTACGGTCTTTCAATCCTCAATGACTGCAAGTACGGCTACGAGGTTGACGGTCAGAGAATGATTATCACACTTCTCAAAGCGCCCATGAACCCCGACCCCAAATCGGACAGAGGCGACCACTACTTCACATACTCACTCTACCCCCACGCAGGCTGCTGGAAGGATGCTGAAACTCTGGTAAGAGGTCTTGAAATCAACAATCCCATGCTTCCCGTTGAGCTTGCAGAAGGTGCAAAGGGTGATGAAAGCGGTTCATTCATCAGCGTCGACGGCAGGAACGTTACTCTTGAAGCAGTCAAGAAGTGCGAAGATGAAGATGCATACATCGTGCGTTTTGTTGAAAAATCAGGCAGAAGAACAAAGGTTAACGTTCAGTTCTTTGCAGAAATCGCAGGCGTTACAGAGTGTAACCTCCTTGAACGTGAGGATGTTGCGGCAGATATAGCAAACGGCAGCACAATGAGCTTTGAAATCAATCCCTTTGAAATCAAGTGCTACAAAGTTAAAGTAAAGTAATTCAACACGAATAAGACCTCCGAGGATTTTTCCACGGAGGTCTTTTGCTTTATAAAATTAAAAATATGACGATATTCTGCCCACAAAATTCACGGCGATTTCAAGTATTCTCTCAAAGCCGTCAAGAGTTTCGGGTCTGCTGAGCCATTCCATAAGGTCAAAACCGAAAACCGAAAGAACTTTTTCGATTATCCCCACAACAATTGCAAGGGGTATCATCCAGAAACCAACGAATGCCATGTAATCACTCCTTTCGTGATGATTATAGCATTCTGACCGACAGAAACAAGAAACCCCGCTTTACAAACGGAAAATTCCTTGTAAAGCAGGGTTTACATCTTATAAAATTTTCAGTGCACCTGTGGGGCAGACCTCAGCACACTTGCGGCAATCCTTACAAACGGCAATTCTTCCACTGCCCTCGAATTCGGGCTTGATAACCGTTTTGAAGCCTCTTCCCACAAGGCCGAGAATGCTCTCGCCCGCAATCTCCTTACAGGCACGGACACACATATTGCAGAGAATACATTTGCCCTGGTCACGCTCAATGGTAACAAGCCTTGTTTCCTTAAAGCAAGCGTGCTTTTCGCCTGCAAGCCTTGCAGGGTCAATGGGGTCAAAGTTAGCATATTTGATAAGACGGCAATCCTTGAAATCGTGGCAGCCGCATTCAAGGCAGCGTTTTGCTTCGTTTCTTGCCTGCTCTTCGGTGAAGCCGTTGAGCACAGCATCAAAATTATGCTTTCTGTATTCGGGGTCTTTGACAGACATAACCGCCCTTGCCTTCTTTTCACGGTCGGCAAGCATTTCTGCGGTTACTTTACGCTCTGAGTAATAGGGCTTGGGGAAATCCATGGGCATACCGAGAAGATATGCGTTGATTGCTCTTGCTGCAACATTTGCCTCTGCAATGGCATCAATGGCGATTGATGCACCGTTGTTTGTTGCGTCTCCTGCGGCAAACACGCCGTCAATATCCGTAAGGCAGGTTGTTTCGTCTGCCTGAATTGTTCCCCAACCTGTTGTACCGATTGCTTCAAGACCCGAGGGAGCGTATTTCTGACCGATAGCAGAAATAACCGTATCAACGTCAAGTATTCTGAATGCACCTTCAACGGGTACGGGCTTCCTTCTGCCTGATGCATCAGGCTCGCCAAGCTCCATAATCTGAAGCTTCACAGCCTTTACTTTACCGTTTTCACCGATGATTTCATCGGGATTTGTAAGGAAAAGGAATTCTACGCCTTCTTCAATTGCTTCTTCGATTTCTATATCCTCAGCAGGAGCTTCCGCTCTTGTTCTTCTGTAAATTACATAAACATTTTCGGCACCGCATCTGACGGCTGTACGGCAGGCATCCATTGCGGTGTTACCGCCGCCCACAACGGCAACATTTTTGCCGATTTCGGGAATATTGCCCATATTGACTTCACGGAGGAAATCAATGCCGCTGAGCACGCCTTCAAGCTCTTCGCCCTTGCAGCGCATACTGCTGCCTTTCCATGCACCTACGGTTACAAGCACGGCATCCGCACCGTTCCTGATTTCTTCAAAAGAAATATCCTTGCCGACTTTAACGCTGTTTTTCATTTCAACGCCAAGCTTCGCAATGGCTTCAACCTCTTTTGCAAGCACGGCCTTGGGCAGACGGTATTCGGGAATGCCGTAGCGGAGCATACCGCCCATTTCGGGCATTGCTTCATAAATTGTTACATCGTGACCCGAAAGACGGAGATAATATGCCGCCGTCAGACCTGCGGGACCGCCGCCGATAACCGCAACCTTTTTGCCCGTTGACTCCTCGCAGACTGCGGTATAGGGGTCATCGGAAGCAAGGTCGTTATCCGCAGCAAAAGCTTTGAGATACGCAACCGAAAGGGGCTCTTCAACAAGCCTTCTGCGGCAGTGCGATTCGCAGGGATGAGGACAAACTCTGCCGATTGATGCGGGAATGGGAATTTTCTCTTTGATTATTTTTACAGCTTCCTTATCGTCGCCGTTTGCAATGGCTTTAAGGTAGCCCTGAATATCGGTGTGTGCAGGGCAGTTAAGTGAGCAAGGTGCAACACAGTCGCCCTCATGGTCGCTCATAATGAGTTCAAGGGCAATTTTTCTTGCCTTTTTTACTCTGGGAGTTTCACTGCTGAGCACCATTCCGTCCGCGGCAACGGTTGCACAGGCTCTCATAAGCTTGGGCATACCCTCAGCCTCAACAAGGCAAAGACCGCAGGCGCCGTAAAGTTTGAGCTGTCCGTTATAGCAGAGGTTGGGAATCTCAATGCCGTTTGCGGCGGCTATATTCAGCACGGTTTCGCCTTTGTTTGCAAAACATTCCTTGCCGTTTATCGTAACCTTAATCTGTTCCATTTTGCCGCCTCCTTTATTCTACGATTATTGCACCGAAGCGGCAGGAATTCACACACTGACCGCAGCGGATACAGATATTATCATCAATGATATGTGCCTTTTTGACCTCGCCGCTGATTGCCTTGGCAGGGCACTTCTTTGCACAGAGAGTACAGCCCTTACACTTATCCGCATCAATGGAGTAAGTAAGCAGGTCAACGCATTCCTTGGCAGGGCACTTCTTATTCTTGATATGTGCTTCGTATTCGTTTCTGAAATATCTTATGGTTGTAAGCACGGGGTTTGGTGCTGTCTGACCCAGACCGCAGAGTGCACCGTCCTTGACCGCTTCGCAAAGCTCTTTAAGAAGCTCGATATCCCCTTCCTTGCCTTCGCCTTTTACGATACGGGTAAGAACTTCCTGCATTCTTGCAGTGCCTATACGGCAGTGCACGCATTTACCGCAGGATTCAAGGGCTGTGAAATCAAGGAAAAATTTAGCCATACCCACCATACAGGTGCTTTCATCCATAACAACCATACCGCCTGAGCCCATAATTGCGCCCGTTGCGGCAAGTGCCTTATAATCAATAACCGTATCGAGCAGGTGTGCAGGAATACATCCGCCCGATGGTCCGCCCATCTGCACGGCTTTGAATTCCTTATCGTCACGGATACCGCCGCCGATGCCGTAAATAACATCACGGAGAGTTTTGCCCATAGGTATTTCAACAAGACCGCCTTTACGTATTTTGCCCGTAAGTGCAAAAACCTTTGTGCCCTTGCTGTTTTCCGTACCCATTGCGGCAAAAGCCTCACCGCCGTTATTGATAATCCAGGAAACATTTGCGAATGTTTCAACATTGTTTATATTTGAAGGCTTATCCGTATAGCCCTTCTGTGCAGGGAAGGGAGGCTTGAGCCTGGGCATACCGCGTTTGCCTTCAAGGGATTCGATAAGTGCGGTTTCTTCGCCGCACACAAATGCACCTGCACCTGCTTTGATTCTCATATCGCAGGAGAAGCCCGTACCCAGTATGTTTTCGCCCAGAAGATTAGCCTTCTTTGCCTGCTCAATGGCGATTTCAAGGTGAGTTATTGCAAGAGGATATTCCGCACGGACATAGACAATCATTTCCTTTGCACCGATTGCATATGCACCGATAAGCATACCTTCAATAAGGCTGTGGGGGTCTGATTCGATAACGGCTCTGTCCATAAAAGCACCGGGGTCACCTTCGTCGGCGTTGCAGATGAGATACTTCTCATCGCCGGGGCTCTGACGCGCCGCATTCCACTTGAACCAGGTGGGGAAGCCTGCACCGCCTCTGCCTGCAAGACCCGAAATCTTGATTTCTTCAATAACCTGTTCGGGAGTCATTGTTTTAAGTGCCTTTTCGAGAGCCTGATAGCCGTCGGCTTCTCTGTAATCATCAAGAGATACGGGGTCAATAAGTCCGCAGTGACGCAGAGCGATTCTTGTCTGCCTTGAAAGAAATTCTTCATCTTCGGCAGTAATCGCAAGTTCTTCAACAAGTGACAAATCACCGCTTCTTGCCGCTTCAACAACAGCCTTCGCATCGTCTGCCGTAACCTTCACAAGACGCTTTACAAGCTCCTTGCCCTCATAGAGGTCAACAATGGGTTCAAGGAAGCACATACCGATACAGCCCGTACTGCCGAGAACGAAAGGCTCGTTTGCAGTCATAAGAGCTTCAATTGCACTGCGTACCTTTGATGCACCTGCCGCAACGCCGCAGGAGCCTTCACCGATTACAACACGCATTTATTTGCCCTCCTTTTCCTGCAAAGCCTTGATTACGGAAACTGCCGAATCGGGAGTAAGATTTCCGTAAGCCTCACCGTTTATCATAATAACGGGTGCAAGTGAGCAGCATCCCAGACAGGCAACATTTTCAAGAGTGAAAAGTCCGTCTGCGGTTGTTTCTCCGTTACCTATGCCCAGATATTCCGAAATTGCGGCTGTTATACGTTCACTGCCGTTAACGTGGCAGGCAGTACCCTGACAGGCCATAATAAGATACTTGCCGATGGGTGTAAGTCTGAACTGAGAATAAAAGGTTGCAACACCCATAACATCCGCAGGTGTAACCCCTACCCTTTCAGCTATGCAATACATAACATCCTTGGGCAGATAACCGTAGATATTCTGTGCTTTCTGAAGAATTGTGATAAGATTGCCCGATGAACCCGCATATTCGTTAAGAATATCTTCAAGAAGCGAAAGGTCGCTCTTGGGTCCGCCGCAATTACAGTTGCACATTTTATTTCCTCCTGTGCTCTTTATTTGACGTAACATCTTAAGTATATCATATAACAACGAATCCTGCAACAAAAAACATTTTACAAAAAAGTAAAAAGGGAAATGCTTTTGCACTTCCCTCTTATATCACCATATCACATTAACCTTAAGTCCGTCAACGGTATATTTCATATCGTGTCTGTAATGATTGTCAATTGCATTGCAGAAGGCTTCAAGCATTGCCTCATCCTTCATTTCGATTGTAAAATCAAGGGTTTGACTTCTTGCGGGATAAAGCACCTTGCTCACCTTAAAGCCTGTAAGCCACCAGTGAAGCTGTTCGGGGCGGTCAAGAATAAGCTCGTCACCGTGATAAAGCTTCATTGACATATTCATCATCTGCTCATCGTTTGCACAGTTATAGTATGTACCGAAGGAACCGGGTTCACGGGTATAAATTCCCACCTCTGCACCGTTGCTGACAATATAGTTGCCCTTCCATATCTGAACCATCCACTCAAGACCCTCGTAATCAAACTTGATTCGTCTTGTATTGTAGAAAAACAGTGGAGTCGTGTAGCTGAATATATCATAGAAAACCATAAATCCGAAATCACGCATCCACACATTTACCATTGTGTAAACAATAAGCTCACCGTAGTTAAAATTGAATCCGAGGCCCAAAAAGCCGTTATTATCTCTGCCGTAAAGAGTTTCTGTTTCGGTGTTTATCATCATACCCGTACCGAATTCTTCAACCTCACCGTCTTTAAGGGTTATTCTGAGATAAACCTCATAGCAGTTTTCTTCTTCAACGGGAACGCAGTATGCTTTACACTCCTCGATAACGCTGAAATACATACCAAAGAAATAATAAAGGCCTGCCATTACCCAGTTGCCCTGAGCATCCTGTTCATATCTGAGTTCATAAATTTTCTCTCTGAGCACTACGGTGTCAATATTAAAAACACCTGTCACAAACTCAGCCAAACCGTTTACACCGGGCAGATTTGAGCCCACAAGAGCAACATCAAAGCCGCTTTCCTCCGCAACATCGCCGCAGATTTCAAGAAGCATTTCATCCATAACAAAGTTGAAACGCTCACCGGTGGTAAAGCCTTTACCCGTAAGCAGACGAAAAACCTTTTCAATGGCGTTAAACACATCATAAAACTGCTTTGTTGAAAGTGCAGGAAATCCGCCGCTTTCGATAATCTCACGGTATTCTTTAAAATTCGCAGGACCGTTATCCCATTCCAATGCCGATGCAGAAGGTGCCGCAGCCGAAAAACACATTACAAGCACCAGCATAACTGCCGTTATCCTCTTTATAGCCTTCTTCATTATGCCTCCCGATTATACGTAATTTTTTTGCATTATTATCATAGAAATCAAAGATAATGAAACCCGTTCTGCCGAATATGGATTTCACACAAAAACACCTTTTTTGTAACACTAACCTATTTATATTACAAAAATATTAAACAAATGTCAAGACAAAAAGCGTTTTCATTTCAAATACGGAATTTTACAGCTTCATTGAGATGATAAATAAAAAAGGAGCTGTTTCAATAACGAAACAGTCTCCGGTTTGATTTACAGATAGGGCTTCATACTGTCAACAAGCTCCTGTTCAAGAGTGCCCAGCTTCTGCGCCATATTCATCGCCGTATCCCCTGCGGCGGGATACTGATTCATATATCTGTTTATTGATTTGATGCCCATTCCGCAGCCGTCGGTTATGAGGCTTGCCGCCTGCGCCTCCGTAGGCTTGAAAGCAAGCTCCGCGTTGATTTTGATTGCCGACATACCCTTTGCCATAATGTTGGGGTTTTTGCCGTCACTGCCCAGCTTGTGAAGCTCGCTGTCAACTGATTTACCCAGATTTTCGTGGCTTTGCTTGCTGTTTTTAAGAAGCTGAAGCATTGTTTCTTCCTTGACATAAGGCATAACTCCGTCGATGCTGGCAACGGCGGTTTTTATTCCTGCACTGCATTCACGAAGCAGAAACACCGTATCTTTCTGACTCATTTTATCGCCTCCTGTTTTTTTAGTTTATCCGTTTTGTTGACAAATATTTTTATTTGATTTATCATTGAACATAAAGGAGGAATAAAAATGATTTTTGCAAATCACGCCCATATATTTCCGAAGGAATTAAGACCCGAAGGCAGCGTTGACAGCCTGATGAAATTTCTTGACGAATGCGAAATTGACAAAGCGGTTGCGTTCGCGCCTTTTTCCGACAGATTTCACGAAGGCGGCTTTGAAGGAAGCTCCAACACCTGGCTTGCAGGTCAGATAAAAGGCAACGACAGACTTGTTGGCTTCGGCACGGTTGATTTCACTCAGAATCTCCGCGATGAGGTCGACAGAATCGCAGACCTGGGCTTCAAAGGAATAAAGCTTCATCCTCCCTATCAGGAATTCGTGATTGACGGTCCCGAGGCCTTTCAGGTTTATGAAAGAGCACAGGAGCTGGGGCTGTTCCTTTCGTTCCATTCAGGTATGCATTGGCACAGACTCCGTGATAACAGAGTAATACTTTTTGACGAGGTTGCCTGGAATTTCCCCGACCTTAAATTCAGCATGGAGCATATCGGCGGTTATCACTTTTTCAGAGAAGCCCTTGCGGTTATGTGCAACAATTCACGAAACGGCGGCAATGTTTTTGCAGGCTGGACCAGCGTTACATACAAAAAAGGCGATGCCTGGGCATTGACCGATGAAGAGCTTGAAACCGTAATACACCAGACCGGTGAGGACAACAGCATTTTCGGTCTTGATTTTCCATATGCAAAGCCCGATAAAATCAAGGCAGACATTGAACGCATAAAAAATCTTGATATCAGCAAGGAATGCAAAGAAAAAATTCTCGGTAAAACACTTGAAAGAGTGCTGAAATAATAAAAATTAAGAGCTGACAGTTGATGTCAGCTCTTTTTAATTATTTTTCAACCTTAACCTGCACGGGCTTTCTGTTTTCAAAGTATGTAACATACTCAAAACCGCAGTTAAGTGCGATTTCGTAACCCGTATCAATGCCCGCACCCACGTGCTCCGTGAAGTGAGCATCCGAACCAAGAGTAAGAAGCTCGCCGCCCAATTCTCTGAAACGGCGTACATAGTCTTCCGTAGGCATTGTTTTGCCGATGGGCTGACGCAGACCGCTTGTGTTGATTTCCAGAGCCTTGCCGTTGGCAATAAGCACCTTGAAAATTTCGTCGGTAATATCATCAAACCTGCCAAGATCAATGTCTGTCCTGCCGTGCTGTGCAAGGTATCTCAAAGGATATGTAAGATGGGCAAGGGTATCAAACCCGTTCCACTTTGCAAGAATAAGCTCCTCGTTGAAATACTCATCAAGCAGTGAATAAATTTTTTCATCGGTGTAATTGGGGTAATCAAGGTCGCTGAAATCGGGCATACCTCTGAGATTATGAATTGAACCGATTACAAAATCGTATTCATAGCGTGCAAGGGATTTTGCCGTAAGCTCAGGCTCATATGCAGGCTGACCCATCTCAATGCCCCGAAGAAGCTTGATTTTGCCTTCAAACTCCGCCTTTGCACCGCAGATATCTTCATAGCTGTTTTTCTGGCGGACATCCAAATTGTGTCTTTCAAAAAAGTCAACATCGAAATGGTCGGTAATTGCAATTACCGAAAGACCGTTTTCAGCTGCAGCTTTGCACATATCGGCGGCAGGATAATTGCCGTCAAAGGAGCCGAGAGTGTGCATATGCAGGTCAATTCTGTTTTTATAGGACAAGGGTAACACCACTTTCTTTTAGAAAACTTTGAACATCTGAATAATCGTTCTGTTGGCACGGAAAAGATTCTTGAAGAATGAAACTATCTTCTGCCAGATACCTGCTTTTGAAATAACCTTCTGTGAATCGGAAATTTCTCCGTTACCGTTTGTAACGGGATTTCCGTTTTTGTCAACGATTTTTGCGGTTACGGTGGCAGTGCCGTTGCCTGTTGACTTGATTTCGCAAACCGAACCGTCTGCATTCTGACTCATTGAAACTCCGCTGCCTTCCGCATACCACTTAATGTATGCTCCTTCGGGCAAATCTGCGGTTTTTTCTGCCGTAAGACGAAGGGTTTCACCGTAATTGATTGTTTTTGAACCTGGATTGTTTTTGATTTTCACCGTTGCCGCAACGGTGAACACCGCACTGACGGTAACATCGTTTGCAGGCATTGCTGAAGGTATTGCACCGCTCCATTTCGTAAAGGTATACCCCTTTGCAGAAGGCGTTGCAGGCTGAGCTACGATTGCACCGTAGAGATAATCAACAGACTGTGAAATACCGTTCACAACGGTTGTGAATTTATATGTTTTTCTGTCGTAATAAACCTTGAGCACAAGTGAACCGTCAGCTGAAACTTCGCCTGAAAGAACGCTGTTTTCTTCATTGAGTGCAAAACCCTCTGCAACAGAAACAGAAGCAGTCACCTTTTCACCGGTTGTGCCTGTATGACCTGTTGATGTAAGGCTGTAAGTGCCGTCGGCAAGCATTGTATAGGTTTCAACGGTGTATGCAACATCGTCCGATGCAATCCACACCGCATATAAATCCTTGCCTGCTTCTTCGTCAATCGAGCCGAGATTATCAAGAATTTCACCGTCGGGGGAATCCGACCAGCCTGCAAAGACATAGCCCTGCTTAACGGGAGTTTCGGGTGCAATTATATCCGCACCGAAATTAACGTTTGTTTCACGGGTTTCACTTCCGTCGGCAAACTCACCGCCCTGAGCATTGAAGGTTACCTCATAGCTGTTGACCTCCCACTGTGCAGTGAAGGCCATATCTTCCTCAGGCATTGCAGAAGGCACTTCGGGAACCCATCCGCTGAATGTATAACCGTACTTTTCGGGTATGTATTCATTAATAACAGCACCTGCTTCGTATTCCTCGGTATGTTCCGCAACTCCGTCAACAATCCACTCAACGCTGTAAAGCTCTGGTGCAGTGTTATCTGCGGTTACATCCACGCTGACTGCGTTGATATCGGGAGTGCCTTCATACCAGTTGAGTGCCGCTACAAGCTCGGCGGTGTTGGTCGAACCGTCAGGTGCTTTGGGGAAGCTGACCGCACCCCTGGGGTTAGATTTACTCTGCACTGTTCCGGGAAGAACGGTGCATTCAAAGGTTTTGCCCTTTGTTCCGCCGAGAACATTCATATTGACTTCAAACAGCCAATCCGTGCCGTCATAAACAACACAGCCTTTAGCAATTATGGAGCCGGTTATGAAAGAATACTTGTTGTATTCCTCTTCGGTAATGTTTCCTGCAACAAGCTGATTATTTGCCGCACCTGTTCCGTGGGCAGCTCTCACCTGCTGAATATTCTGATAAGCAAATGACTTTCTGTCAGGATTGGTTTCAAGGTAATCCGCAGAACCGTTTGAGGGCAAATCCGCACTGAGAACGGATTTGTCGTAAGCAAGCAGAAAGTTTGCTGAGCCCGAAACATAATTTGTTGTGACAGAAACCCTCATTTTCACCGTATCTCCGCCTGCGGCAGTAGTGACGGGCACCCATTCATCCGCGTCGGAATCGTAGCCGTAAAATTCGGTTTTTATTGTGTAATTATATGCCGTTCCCTCTGCCAGTGCAACAGGCACAATGCTCAGAAGCATAAGCAAAGCAAGGACAACGGATAACGCTTTTTTTAACATAAAAATTCTCCTTAAAGCAGGTCAGCGAAAAGCTTTATGTTTGCAGCCTCAAGCTTAAGCTCGCCTGCCTGTTCCTTCTTTACAATTTCAACTATTCTGTCGTTAATAGGTGTGGGAACACCGCACTTTCTTCCCCATTCGCATACCACGCCGTTGATTGCATCGATTTCGCAGGGCTTGCCGTTGCGTAAATCCTGAAGCATTGAAGGAATGATATCCTTATGCTTTTTCATCGCAACGGGAACAAGAAGCTGTGAAATTGCACGCTTGATGCCGTTTGTATAGTAGAAAAGCTTTGTGATGTTCTTGCCCTGAACGGGTGCAAATTCCGCACCTGCGGCATGACCTACATCAATACATTCTTTCATACAGCGTACTGCAACCTTGCGTGCGTATGCATCGCCCGTAACAGTGCCGAAGGTGCCGCCCATAACGGTGCCGAGACCCGAGAAAGTTGCGTTGATGAGGAGCTTTGACCATCTTGTGCCGATAAGGTTTTCTTCAAAATGAACAGGGCACATCTTTTCGAGAAGCTCAGTAACCATTTTAACCTGAGCGTCAGTGATGCCGTCCATTTTACCCATATGGTATGAAAGGCTGTCGGGCTCGCTTGTGAGCACGCATTCGCCGGGTGCGGCAAGGTTTGCGCCCCATTCAACGGCACATCCCATTGTATGCTCTTTGCCGATAATTTCTGCAATACCGGGTTCGGGAATACCGTTCTGAAGGGTAACGATAACACCGTCGTCGGTAAGGAAGGGCTTGAGGAAGGTTACAACCTCAGGGTTATGAAGCTGTTTTGTCATAAGGAAAATAACGCTGTATTTTCCGCTCATTTCGTCCGGCGTGATTGCCTTTACGGGAACTGTCATTTCAACCGTACCTGTGATATGTGCACCCTTTTCGTTGAGGGCTGCAACATGAGCCTTGTTGCGGTTTACAAGTTCAACATCAACGCCGTTTTTTGTCATGTAAGCACCAAGTACCGTACCAAGTGAACCCGCGCCGTAAATTGCCACTTTTTCCATAATGATATCTCCTTTGTATTCAAAAAGTATAAAGTTAATCTCCAATCGTTTATTTTAACATAAACAGACCCGTTTTTCCGATATGCACAATAAACAAATTTTTGTTGCTGATTTTGTGCACAACATCAAAAATAATATTAATCCTTGTTCAACAAAGAAAACAGTGATATAATGTGTGCGATATATTCTGTATTTATAAGGAGATTTTAACTATGAAGAAAGCAATTTCCGTAATCCTCGCGCTCGTTCTTGCTTTTGGCATGCTTATCACCGCAGGTGCGGCAGACACAAATGCAGACAGCAAACTTCAATTCGGCAGTGACGGAAACTTCCGCATTATGCAGGTTTCCGACATTCAGGACGGCACATTCCTCACTCCCGCAACAAAAAAATTCATCAAAGAAGTTGTTATTGATGCTCAGCCTGACCTTATCGTTCTTACAGGCGATAACATTTCGGCAGGCTCCGCATCTCTCGGCATAGAAGCAGTTGACAAGCTTCTCGTAAAGACAGCTATCAACAACTATATGTCTGTTTTTGAAGAAATCGGCATTCCCGTTGCAGTTACTTTCGGTAACCATGACGCTGAAGAAAAAGTTTCAAAAGAATATCAGATGGAAGTTTACACCTCATATGACTGCTGTGTTGCAATCGACGAAGGCGAAGCACTCTATGGTTGCGGTACATACAATCTTCCAATCTATTCATCGGCAGATGCAAGCAAAATCGCATATAACCTCTGGATGATTGACTCCAATATGTATGACGATGTAAACGGCGGTTATGATTACGTTCACCAGGATCAGCTTGACTGGTATGTAAAAACATCAAACGAGCTCAAAGCTCAGAACGGCGGCAAAGTTGTTCCCTCAATGATGTTCCAGCACATCATTGTTAATGAAATCTACGATGTTATAATTGAAGTTCCCGAAAGCGAAAAGGATAACTACGAATATGTTGCGGAAGAGCACGACGACGGCACCGTAACCTACCATGCAATCAAAAACGAAGTTCTCAGAACAGGCGTGATTAATGAACTGCCCTGTCCTCCTACCGTGAACGGCGGTCAGTTTGAAACAGTTGTAAATCAGGGCGACGTTGTTGCAATGTTCTTCGGTCACGACCACAAAAACACATTTGAAGTTGAATACAAGGGCGTTGATCTTGTCAACACTCCCACCGCCGGTTTCGGCTCATACGGCGACTACGGCAGAGGCGTAAGAATTATTGACATCAACGAAACCTCAACCGATTATAAAACCGAAATCATCGAATATGTTGACTTCTATGCAGACGACCAGGCAATGCTTGCTCAGTATGACCTTTATGCAAACGAATCAAGCGTAGGTCAGGTGCTTGCAGCATTCTTCAAGACAATCTGGTATTCAATAATCAACCTTTTCTAAAAGTCACTTTGGCGCAGCCGCAATAAGCTGCGCCTTTTTTGAAACATAAAAGGGTCTCGGGAGGTAAAGAGAAAATGAAAAAAAGAGGAAAGAGAAAGGCTTTGCGTGTTCTTTCGGTTATCCTTGCAGCAATAGTTGCAGTTGCAGGCATAACTGCCGTTGTCAACACGGTTTTGCTTAATTCCAACATAAAAACTGCCAAGAAATTTCCCTCTGTGGGCACAAACCTTAAAGTTGAAGACAAAGGCAACGGTGTATGGAATATTTATTCCGACAAAGAGCTGAAAGTAATGCAGCTTACGGACACCCATTTCGGAGGCGGCTGGATGTCGGCAAAGAAAGACGTTATGGCACTCAACGCCATTGCCGCTATGATTAACGCGGAAAAGCCCGATTTTGTTGTTATTTCAGGCGATATGGCTTACCCCGTACCCTTCCAGGCAGGCACATTCAACAACAAATCCGGTGCAAAGCTTCTTGCTGAGCTTATGGAAACACTGGGTGTTTACTGGACCGCTACTTACGGCAACCACGATACCGAAGCTTACAGCTATTTTGACCGCGAAGACATAACCGAATTCTATTCACAGTATCCTCACTGCCTTGTCCGTGACGGTGCGGAAGGTGTTGACGGCTACGGCAATCAGGTTTTCAATGTAATTAATTCCGACGGACTTATATCACGCTCAATCTTCACCATAGACTCCCATTCATATGTTGACGGCGATATTTTCGGAATAATGTGGAAATACGATAACATTCACGAAAATCAGATTGAATGGTACAGAAGCGTAATTGAAAAAAATAACGAATATAACAAATTCAGGATGTTGGCTTCAAGCGATTCAAGTTTCTCTGAAAACAATATGCAGCTTCTCAAAGTGCCTTCAACCGTATTTCTCCATATCCCCATTGAGGAATACAAAACAGCCTGGACAGAATACGCGGAAAACGGCTGCAAGGATACTGAAAACGTTAAATACAACTACGGCAAAGCAGGCGAATCGGATAAGATTGTTTATCACGGAGTTTACAGCGACAATTTCTTTGAGACAATGCTTGAGCTTGGCAGCACAGACACCGTATTCTGCGGTCACGACCATCTCAACGGTTTCTCGCTGAACTACAAGGGTATTGACCTTAACTATTCATACAGCATCGACTACCTTGCATATTCAGGTATTTCAAAGCTTGGTTCGCAGAGAGGCTGTACTGTAATAAACATTGACGAAAACGGCAGTATTGAATACAGTGCCGAAAATTATTATCAGGATAAATATGTATCCTATTTTGAAAAAGAAGAAGTTACAATGCAGGAGTTGGGTCAATGAAAACAGGTCTTATTCTTGAAGGCGGCGGTATGCGGGGTCTTTTCAGCGCAGGTGTTATCGACGTCTTTATGGAAAACGGAATAGAGTTTGACGCCGCAATAGGCGTTTCCGCAGGTGCGGCTTTCGGCTGCAACTATAAATCAAGGCAAATCGGCAGAGTCATACGCTATAATAAGCGTTTTGCCAAAGACCCAAGATTCTGCAGTTTCAGGTCACTGATAAAAACAGGCGATCTTTTCGGTGCGGAATTCTGTTACCACACAATCCCCGACACCATTGATATTTTTGATGAAGATGCATATCTCGAAAATCCTATGGATTTTTATGTTGTTGTAACCGATGTTGAAACGGGCAAAGCGGTTTATGTCAATTCCGACGAAGCAGGCGACGATGCACTTGAATTTTTCAGAGCATCCGCATCAATGCCCATTGTTTCAAAACCCGTTGAAATAAGAGGCAAGAAATACCTTGACGGCGGCATTGCGGATTCCGTACCCTTGCAGTATTTTGAAAGCATTGGCTTCAAGAAGAATGTTATTATTCTTACTCAGCCTGAAGGATATGTCAAAAAGCCCAGTTCGGCAACAAAAATAATAAAGTATGTGCTGAAAGAATACCCTATGATTGCAAAGGTTATGGAAAACCGACATAACGAATATAACGAAACTCTTTCACTTATTTCCGAAAGAAAAAAATCGGGAGATGTGCTTATAATTCAGCCCGATGCTCCTCTTGAAATCGGCAGAGTTGAACATAATCCCGAGGTTATGCAGAAGGTATACGACCAAGGCAGAGCAGTTGCACTCAGAATGCTTGACGAAGTAAAAACCTTTATAAAATGAATGAAACCCGACGGAGTTAATCTGTCGGGTTTTTTGTCTATTCTGTTTTGCCGTTGCAATTACCGCCGCAGGAATCGGCATAGGGACAGCCAATACACTTGTTGCCTTTTTTCTTTTGTTTGTATATGTAGCCTGCTGCAAGACCGATAATAACCGCAACAACTGCAATAATAATCATATTTTCCATAAGTTATTTTTTTGCTCCTACGGGAGTTTTTCTGTTTTTAAGAGCCTTTGCTTCTTTGATTTTTCTGTCGGAACGAAGGGAAAGATAAACAAGAATTCCGATAAATACAACCACCGCCGCAAGGCCGGGCAGGAAGCCCTTACCGAAACTTCCGGTTGAAACAAGTGTACCGACCTGATACACAAAGTAGCCTACGGTAAAGCCCGTACCGAGCTGAAAACCGATTGCACCGAAAAGCCATTTTGCACTCTTCATTTCGCTGTTCATTGCACCCATTGCCGCAAAGCAGGGAGGCGAAAAAAGATTGAACATGAGATATGCAAGTGCCGCCGCCCTTGTAATGGCAAACATGCTTGCAACCTCTGCACCTGCACCTTCAATAAGAGCAAGCTCTTCCGTATCGATAAGATTTTCAAGTCCCACAAAGCAAACGGCAAGTGTGCCTACAACATTTTCTTTTGCAATAAATCCAGTAATTGCTGCCGCCGCAAGCTGCCACGAAAGCACACCTGCAACGGGCACAAGCAAATATGCAAAGGGGCCTGCGATTGATGCAAGGATTGAGGCATCTGCCGTTTCAGCAACTTTGAAGCTCCAATCAAAGCTCTGCATAATCTGGACCGCGGTGTTGCAGATAAGAATGATTGTTGCCGCTTTCACAATGTATGCCCAGCCGCGGCTGCACATAGATTTGACAGCTCTCCACAGGCCGGGGATTTTATATTCGGGAAGCTCAATGATAAAGAACGACCTTTTTGCGGTGTAACCCGTGATCTTGTTGATTACAAGGGCACTGAAAAAGATGATGATTATGCCCGCAAAATACATAAGAGGTGCGACCCAGGGTGCATCCTCAAAAAATGCACCTGCAAAAAGGCTGATAACGGGTATCTTTGCGCCACAGGGCATAAGAGGTGCAAGCAAAGCGGTTGCTCTGCGTTCGCGCTCACTGCGGATTGTACGGCAAGCCATAACACCGGGAACCGCACAGCCCGTACCGATAACAAAAGGAATTACCGACTTGCCGCTGAGACCTACCTTTTTGAAAATGGGGTCAAGCACAACAGAAACCCTCGCCATATATCCGCAATCTTCAAGAAGTGCAATAAGGAAATACATAACCATTACAAGAGGGAGGAAGCCGATAACCGCAGTGGCACCGCCTATAACACCGTCAACAAGCAGTGAATAAAGCAGAGGGTCGGCACCCGAAAGCATACTGCCTATCCATGCCTGGAAGCCTTCAAGAAGCGTTACAAGACCGGGCAATGAAGTTCCGTCTGCCATCTCGTATCCTTCTGCAATCCACACACCGGGACCTGCCTGAGAAATCCAGAAAACCGCAAACATAACCACCGCAAAAATGGGTATGCCCAGCCATCTGTTGGTAAGCACGGCGTCGATTTTATCCTGAAAATTTCTGTCTTTTGTGTAAACCTTGCGGCTTTCAACCTCCCTGACAATACCGTTCACAAAAGCAAAACGCTTTCGGTCCGCTTCGGTAACTGCGGCTTTATCCGTAAGGTCAACATCGCCCTGAATGTAGGGCGCTTTCTGTACTCTGCCCACTGCAAACATAGCTGCATTGACAACAACACCGAGACCGTCCGCCGAGGTGGAAACCGTTTCAAAAACGGGACAGCCCAGCTTTTTTGAAAGTTCCGCCGTATTGATTTTTGTTTCTTTTTTCTTGTTGATATCCGATTTGTTGAGAGCAACAACAACAGGCACACCCAGTTCAAGAAGCTGAGTTGTGAAGAAAAGACTTCTGCTCAGGTTTGTTGCGTCAACGATATTTATGATAACATCGGGTTTTTCGTTTTTTATGTAATCCCTTGTAACACTTTCCTCCGATGTGAAGGGTGACATTGAGTATGCACCCGGAAGGTCAACGGCAACAATATTTTCTCTGCCGCCGCAAAGACTCTTTTTTATATTATGTTCTTTTTTCTCAACGGTAACGCCTGCCCAGTTGCCCACCTTTTCGTTCCTGCCCGTAAGGGAGTTGAACATTGTGGTTTTGCCGCTGTTGGGGTTGCCTGCCAATGCAATTCTCATCTCTTCTGTCTCCTCGCTCCAAACGGTTAGCCGTTGCTAACTGCCACACCAAAAAAATAATCTGCCGAAGCTGATTGCCGTAACATGTTCAGATTATAATAGCTTCCGCTAGCTGATTGTCAATATTATATCTGCCGTCCTTGATAGAAACAATACAGCTGCCTTTCAGGTGAAAAACAACGGTTATCGGCTCACCGCTGTAACATCCGAGGGAAAAGAGAAACGCATCCAGCTCTTCGTCATCCGTTTCAATTCCTTTGATTATATATTCTCTTCCTTCTTCAGCTTTGGTTAAATTCATAAATTCACCTCACGATTAGTCATCACTAACTACTCATAATTTTAGCGGTTTCTCCCCTGTTTGTCAACTGTTTTATTTCAAAAATTTCCCTCGGTTTTGTATTTTGTAACATTTCATAAGCCACCGCAAATACCGACGGTTATATTTTTAAAAAATGAACAAAGCGGCTGTCATACAAGACAACCGCTTTATTGATTATTCAAAGTTACAGATAATATTGTCACCCTCAGCGGTAAGCTTTACTGCCTTTACGGGGTTATCATAACTGTTAACTATTTTTTCTGTTATAACATCCTCAACACTTCTGCGGATGGTGTTGCGTAAATCTCTTGCACCTCTGGGTCCGTCAACGGAGAGACGTGCAATGGTGCTGATTGCCGCATCGTCCCATGTAAAGGTAATACCCTTGTCAAGCATGGGGTCAACAAGCTCTTTAAGCATAAGCACTGCAATTTCCTCATAGTTTTCCTGAGTAAGGTCGTTGAATACGACAACTTCGTCAACTCTGCCGATAAATTCGGGTCTGAGGAATTCGTTGAGTGCCTTCATTGCTCTTTCTTTTGATGCATCGTTCTTTGATTTTGCAAAGCCGAGAGCACCCGAGCCTCTGTTACTGCCTGCATTTGAAGTCATAACGATAACCGTATTTTCAAAGCTTACGTTTCTGCCCTGAGCATCGGTGATTTTGCCTTCATCAAGAATCTGCAACAGAATATTCATTACATCAGGATGAGCCTTTTCAATTTCGTCAAAAAGGACTACCGAATAGGGCTTGCGGCGTACCTTTTCCGTAAGCTGACCTGCTTCGTCATAGCCTACATAACCGGGAGGCGAACCGATGATTCTTGAAACGGAATGCTTCTCCATAAACTCGCTCATATCAAGCCTTATAAGAGTTTCGGGAGTATCGAAAAGCTCCTTGGCAAGGAGTTTTACAAGCTCCGTTTTACCCACACCCGTAGGACCGACAAAGATAAATGATGCGGGTCTTCTTCTGGGGTTAATCTGCACTCTGCCGCGTCTTACCGCAGCACTGACAAGGGAAATCGCCTCGTCCTGCCCGATAAGACCTGCCCTGAGATTTTCTTCAAGCTGTGAAAGGCGGCGCAGGTCGCTTTCAATAACCTTGCTTGCAGGGATACCCGTCCAGAGCTGAATAACCCTTGCAAGGTCATCCTCGGTAACATGATTGTCGGAAGCAAGCTCTTCAAGCTTTCTGACTTCTTCCTTCTTCTGAATGATTTCAGCCTTGACCTTTGCAATTTCTTCGTAATCTGCTTCGCTTGCTTCCATAAGCTCCGCTTCGTGTGCTTCCATATCCGCAAGCTCGGCAGAAGCAATTTCAAAATCGCTTATATTCTTGTTGCGGAGGTTTGCACAGGTACAGGCTTCGTCAAGCAGATCAATTGCCTTGTCGGGCAGGAATCTGTCATTGATATATCTTTCCGAAAGGCTGACAGCCTTTTCAATGAGTGTATCCGTTACCCTTACTCTGTGGAAATCCTCGTAATAATCCTTGATGCCTTTAAGCATTTCGGCGGTCTGCTCAACGGAGGGTTCTTCAACTCGGATGGGCTGAAGTCTGCGTTCAAGCGCCGCATCTTTTTCGATATACTTTCTGTATTCGGTAAAGGTTGTTGCTCCGATAATCTGAATTTCGCCTCTTGAAAGTGAGGGCTTGAGGATATTGGCGGCATTCATTGAGCCTTCCGCATCGCCCGTACCTACAAGAGAATGAACCTCGTCTATGAAAAGAATAATGTTGCCTTCGCTGCGGACTTCTTCAACAAGACCCTTTATTCTGCTTTCAAACTGACCTCTGAACTGAGTGCCCGCAACAAGTGCGGCAAGGTCAAGCATATAAATCTCTTTATCTTTGAGCTTTGCGGGAACATCGCCGTTTGCAATTTTCAGTGCAAGACCCTCCGCAATGGCGGTCTTACCTACGCCGGGCTCACCGATAAAGCAGGGGTTGTTCTTCTGCCTTCTGCAAAGAATCTGAATTGCTCTGTAAATCTCATTTTCTCTGCCGATTATACGATCAACCTTGCCTGCCTGTGCCTTTGCGGTAAGATTGGTGCAGAACTGACCGAGATAC
The DNA here is from genome assembly GCA_015066625.1 of Oscillospiraceae bacterium. Taxonomy (GTDB): domain Bacteria; phylum Bacillota; class Clostridia; order Oscillospirales; family Acutalibacteraceae; genus CAG-177. The sequence goes on along the minus strand of SVOC01000001.1, from coordinate 161,492 downwards.
TTACGCTTTTTCTCGCTTTCCTCTTTATTCTTACCTTTCCTGCCGCCCCATTTTTTCTTTTTATCGTCGGCACTTTCGGAAGTACCGGACTGTGCCTTATCTTCACCTGCACCGTTCATTGCACCGAAATTCTGAAGGAAGGGCATTGTGCCTGCACCGCCGGGTTCAAAGCCGTCCTCGCCGAACATTGCTTCAAACTGCTCGCTTACATCTTCAAGCTCATCCTCGGATATACCCATACTCTGCATAATCTGCTTGACGGGTCCGATATTCATTTCCATTGCACACTTTATGCAAAGACCCTCCTGAGTGGTCTTTTCGCCCTCAACCTTTGTAACAAAAAACATTGCAGGGCGTTTTTTGCACTTTGCACATAAAACCTGTTTCATTTGTTAGTTTCCTTTTTGCCGTTTATTTTGAATTTTTCTTTTCTTTTATCTGACTGATAACTCCGGGAACATAGCTGAAAAACGCAACCAGAGTAAGCACAACACTGATACCTACAAGAATAAGCATAACCGTTGCGGAAAGTGTATATACGCTGCCCAGAATACCGATATCGGGGCCGAATGCCATAATAACGCACATAATTGTATAGAATGCAAAGGTAGCAATTTTACCGGGCATTTCAGCGGCAACGGGCTTAAGACCGAACATAATCATTATTGCGCCGCCCACAACCATAACAGCTTCCTTGATGAGGAAAATAAGGAAAATCCAGCTGAATGCCTTTACGGTTTCGTCACTGCTGCCCTTGAATGCTATGTAGAACATAATTGCAATGGTAATCTGACTGAGCTTATCGGCAATGGGGTCAAGAAGCTTGCCCAGGGCACTTATCTGATTGAACTTGCGGGCAATTTTGCCGTCGAAGAAATCTGTAAGTCCCGATATTGCAAGCACGATAACCGCCCAGAGATAATCGCCGTTATTGAAAAGTACGGCAAAAACGGGGATAAGAAGAATTCTTATAACCGAGAGAAGGTTGGGAATGGTCAGACAACCCGTAAAATATTCCTTTAATAAAGCTTTCATTTTGTTTCCTCCTTAAATCAATTGTATAACAAACTGAGTTATAACCGAACCGTTAACTGCCGTGTAAAGCGGAGTGCCTGCAAATATTTCGGTACACATTCCAAGCACCATACAGATAATCACCACTGCTATCGCACCTTTGAGTACACCTGCAAGACCGCCCAGAAATTTGTTTATGCCTTTGAGCACGGGCAATCTGAAAATTCCGTTTACGAGAGATGCACCGATCGAAAGAACAGCTTTCGAAACAATGAATATCACAAGGAATGACACAGCGGTTATAAACGCATTGATAAATGCAAGTTCTGCCGCATTATAAATTTTTTCCGCAACGGCGGTAATCTGTGCACTGTCCGTAACACCCGAAACAAGTGTTTCAACCTTTGTGTTTGCAAAGGCGGTAACCGCTTCGGCTACGGTTTGAGGAATAGCATCAACAACCGCCTGAGTGCCGCTTGTTATGTTATCGGAAATAAGATTTGCAAGCCACTGAACACCCGTATCGTGAATAAAATTAGTGTTAACCCAATCGGCAAGCTGCGGTGCAAACTCTTTTGCAATAATAAGGCTTATTACTGTTACTGCAAGTGAAAGCACTGTTTTCACAAAACCCTTACGTCTGCCGTCAAAAATCGAGGCAACAAGAATAAGTATAAGTATGCCGTCAAGAATCAGGGGTAAAAATTCCATATTCATCCTCCTTAATACTTATATATACAGCCGTTTTCAACCGTATAGAGAGTTCCCGAGCACCAGAAAAGCTCGGTTACCGTATGCTCTGCTTCATGCTTTTTGCTTTCGCTGCCGATTGAAGAATATACCGTTATATCCTCGCCGCTTGAAAGTGCAATTCTGCCTCCGCTGAGGGCAAAACAGTCGGGCGTACCGTCAACTGTGAACTGTGCGGTTTTCCTGCCGTTTTTTGCATAGCGGACAACAGCGGTTTTTGAGCCGCCGAATTCCTCGTGGCAGATAAGCACATTGCCCGCATCATCGGCACAAACGGCAACTATGCTGTCTTCGGAATATATAAGTTCCTCAACCGCATCGCCGTTTTTGTCAAGCACAACCGCCTTGTTATCGCCAACGGCAATAATTTTATTCGAATCGGTAAAAAACACTCTGAGGAAAAGAGTTCCTCTGTATGTAAGGTCAGCCTTGGGCTCGGCGGAGTTTATGTTGAAAATGATTATTCTTGTGTAAATCTCTGCATTCTCCGCACCTACGGCGGTAACAACAATATTTCTGCCGTTTTTGGAAAGTGCTATATCGGAAATACGCTCATGTGCACAGTTCCACTGAAACACCTTTTCAAAGTGGGTGTTATAAACATTAAGAACGCTCTGATATTCACCCGATGCATAGGATAAAGCAACATAGCCGTTCTTTGCAAGACCTGCGGCAACAACCGCATTCGCTTCTTCAATTTCACCCAGCTTTTCGGTTTTGCTTTGAAGAATAAGCTTGTTTGAGGTGTTGCTGTAAATCAATGCTCTGCCGTTTTTTGAAATAACCTTTGAATCTGCGGAATCAAGCTTCATTGAGAATATTTCGCCTGCGGAAGAACTGAGCACCTTTGCGGAATCCTTGTAAACCGTCAGAGGTTTATTGCCTATTGCGGTAACCTTGCGGAACTCAAAGGAATCAAGGGTGTGGGGATAGCCTTCGCCTTTCGAGAAAAGTGTTCTCACTTCTCTGACCGTATCGGTCACATTGGACATTGCAACATTACCCAGAAGTCTTGCACTGAGAAAAAGAGCACAGCACACAACAAGAATCACCAGCGGAATTCTGAGAATTTTAAAAATCCTTTTGAACAGCTTTTTGTTGCGATGTTTTGAAAGGTCAATAATCTTTTTGTTTGCCATATTGCCCTCCTTTTTCAATAATGTATCTTGTTTAAGTAAAGCCCGTGGGCAGGTGCGGTATACCCTGCATTCTCACGGCTTCGTGAAATAATTATTTTGCCGATTGAGCCGGCAGGTATCTTACCTCTGGAAATATCAATAAGCGTACCCGTCATAATACGCACCATATTATAGAGGAAGCCGTCTGCCTCAACTCTGAAAATAACCATATCCCCTTCACGCTCAACAGATGCGTTGACAACGGTTCTTTTTGTATCCTCAACGCTGCTGCCTGCGGCACAGAAAGCATCGAAATAATGAGTTCCGATAAATGCCTTTGCCTGCTCATTGAGGAATTTTTCGTCAATGGGATATTTATAATGAAGGGAATAATTGTAGAGAAACGGATTCTTGTTGGGTGAATTCCATATCTTATATATATATTCCTTTGACTTGCAGTCATACCTTGCGTGAAAGTCAAAATCCACCTCACGACAGTCAAGTGCGGCAATATCACGGGGAAGAACCGCATTGAGTGCACCCACAAGCCTTTTGCATTCAATGTTGCTTTCGGTGCGGATGTTGCAGCAGTACATATTGGCGTGAACACCCGAATCCGTTCTTGAACAGCCTACAACATTATCACGCTTTGAGCAGATTTGCTCCAGTGCATTCTGCAAGGTTTCCTGAACGGTAACCGCATTTTCCTGCACCTGCCAGCCGTGATAAGCCGAGCCGTCGAATGAAATTGTAAGAAGTAGATTTCTCATATAACTGCCTCAAAGAAATGGTTAAGAACAATAACGCCTGCGGTAATTGCGACGCAGAAAAGAAGCACCGCAAAATCTCTGAAAGATAGCTTCATCTGCTTCATTCTTGTTCTGCCTTCGCCGCCTGTATAACATCGGCAGGTCATTGCAAAAGCAAGCTCATAGGCACGTCTGAACGACGATACCATAAGAGGAATAAAAATGGGCACAAGTGCCTTTGCACGCTGAATTATTCCGCCGCTTTCAAGGTCTGCACCCCTTGCCTTCTGTGCGTTCATAATACGGTCTATCTCTTCAATGAGAGTCGGAATGAACCTGAGTGCAAGAGTCATCATCATTGCAAGGGTATGCACCTTGATTTTAAATATTTTCAAGGGTGAAAGCACCCTTTCAATGGCATCGGTAAGCATTGTGGGGGTTGTGGTATAGGTCAGAAGTGAGCTGATAATAACAAGGGTCACAATTCTTATCATAGTGAAAACTGCTGTATTCACGCCCTTTTCCGTTATTGCGATACCCCACTTTTCAAAATATACCGTGCCGCCTTCTGTGTAAATGATATTAAGCACCGCCGTAAAAACCAGAATAATTACTATGGGTTTCAGGCTTTTGAGCATCATTTTTGCAGGCACGCTTGATATCGCCGCCGCAACAACTGCCGTCAGTGCAATAAGTCCCAGTGAAAAGAAGCTTTTGCAAAGGAAGATGGTTACGATAAGCAGGAAAGTAAGGATAAGCTTCATTCTGGGGTCAAGTCTGTGCAAAACCGATTTGCCCGGATAATACTGACCGATTGTAATATCTCTTATCATCGTGCAGACCTCCCTTCAATGAGGCTGCGAAGTATTTTTTCGCCCTGCTCAACCGTATAAACATTCGCAGGCACATCAATGCCCTTTGCCCTGAGCTTTGCAAAGATTTCTGTTATTTCGGGCACATTAAGCCCCATTTCACGAAGCTCATTGCCTCTTGAAAAGACCTCATCAACACCGCCCTGCATTGCAACAGAAGCGTTATTCATAACAATTATTCTGTCCGCCATACCTGCAATGTCTTCCATACTGTGAGAAACAACAATAACGGTGCTGCCGGTCTGTTTTCTGTAATTCTTTATAAGCTCCGTAAGGTCTTTTCTGCCTCTGGGGTCAAGACCTGCGGCAGGCTCGTCAAAAATAAGCACCTCCGGCTCCATTGACATAACACCTGCAATGGCGGCACGCCTTTTTTCACCGCCCGAAAGGTCAAAGGGTGATTTGCCCAGATGCTCTGCCTTAACACCCGTGAACTCGGCGGCACGGAGCACTCTCTCTTTTATTTCAGCCTCGGAAAGCTTCATATTTTTCGGACCGAAAGCAATATCTTTGTAAACGGTTTCTTCAAAAAGCTGATATTCGGGATACTGGAAGCAAAGCCCCACCTTGAAGCGTGACTGCTTTAAAGTTTCTTTATCCTTCCAGATATCAACACCGTCAACAAGCACCTTGCCGCTGTCGGGCTTCAGAAGTCCGTTAAAATGGGAAATCAGAGTGCTTTTGCCCGAGCCCGTGTGACCGATAATTCCTACAAGCTCACCTTTTTCAATCTGTAAATTAACATCATTTATTGCGGCAACCTGCTGAACGGTGCCCTTTGAATAATAATGGGTAAGATTTACCGTTTCTATTGCAAAACTCATACGGCACCTCCCAGCACACGGACTATTTCGTCAACACAGCCGTCAACATCAAGCACGCCTTCGCCGATACCGAGGTTGTGGCAAAGCTCTGTTGACTGAGGTACGTCAAGACCGCAGGAACGCAGTTTTTCAACCTGTGTAAAGACCTCTTTCGGAGTGCCGTCCATAACAGGTCTGCCGCCGTCCATAACAATAACTCTGTCTGCCTGCACGGCTTCGTCCATGAAATGTGTGACAAGTACAACGGTTATACCCATCTCTTTGTTGAGGCGTTTTACCGTCTGCATAACTTCATCTCTGCCCATAGGGTCAAGCATTGCGGTAGGCTCATCGAGAACAATGCATTCCGTCTGCATTGCGATTACCCCTGCAATAGCAACTCTTTGCTTCTGACCGCCCGAAAGCTTATGAGGCTCTCTGTGGCGGAAGTCATACATATTGACGCATTTGAGGGCATCGTCAACTCTTCTGCGGATTTCCGAAGGCTCGATACCCAGATTTTCGGGACCGAAGGCAACATCATCCTCAACGATGGTTGCAACAATCTGGTTATCGGGATTCTGGAAAACCATACCTACGATACGGCGGATTTCATCCGCCTTTTCTTCGGTATCGGGCACAATACCTTTAACCGTAACCGTGCCTTTGGTGGGTTCAAGAATGGCGTTGCACAGCTTTGCAAGAGTGCTTTTGCCCGAGCCGTTATGACCCAGCACGGCAACAAACTCACCCTTATTGATTGCAAGGCTTACATTCGTCAGGGCCGGATAAGCCTGCACCTGTGCCTCTTCATCATCCGCATCATATATAAATGTTACATTGTTAAATTCAATAATTTTTTCGCTCATAGTAAAATCCTAAAAATTTTATTCTGTCACTTTTTCGCCACATACTTCGCATCTGCCCTCTTTCACGGAATAATTTCCGCAATGGGCACAGTATTCAAGTCCGCTGTCAATGTCATATTTTTCAATCTTTTCAAGCTCTTTTTCTTCTTCCGTAAGCTCTTCTTCGTCATCGCCGCCGTAACGTCTTTCATATTCCTCCGGGTCGTTCTCGTAAAGTTTACGGATTTTTGCATCTCTTATCTCCATTACAATCATAAACACAGCCGCGGCTATGCACGCAATGCCCATAATAACAAAAGCTTTGTTTTCGGAAGAATACGTCAATGCGATACACAAAACTCCGAAAACCACAAAAGCGGCAGGCATAGAAAATCTAACAAACTTTTCCATAAACATTCTCCTGTTTACAATTACGAATTACGCATTACGAATTGCGAATTATTTCACATTCTTGCCTTTCCATATTGCACTGGCACCGCAGGGAAGGACTCTGCCGGGTTTTGACGAAACGGGTATACCGATTTCGTCGCTTTCGGTGGTGCCGCCAAACTGCTTCTGCACGGTTTCACCCAGAATGTATTCCATAACACTGGGCGAAAGACCCGTTGTGTATGAATTAATCAGCACCATAAGTGAGTCTTCGTAAAGAAGCTGTGAACAAAGCTCAACAAAATCGTAAACCTCGTTTTCAAGCTTCCATACTTCTCCGCCGGGACCTCTGCCGTATGAAGGAGGATCCATAATGATGATATCGTATTTATTACCTCTTCTTATTTCACGCTGAACAAACTTTATGCAGTCATCAACAAGCCAGCGTACGGGTGCATCCGAAAGTCGGCTTGCCGCCGCATTTTCTTTTGCCCAGAGGGTCATGCCCTTTGAAGCATCAACATGAGTTACGCTTGCACCTGCTCTGAGCGCGGCAACGGTTGCACCGCCCGTATATGCAAAAAGATTAAGCACCTTGACAGGTCTGCCTGCATTTTTTATTATATCCGCAGTCATCTGCCAGTTAACAGCCTGCTCGGGGAAAAGACCCGTATGCTTGAAGCCCATTGTTTTGATGTTGAACTTAAGCTCATCAAGAGAAATCTGCCACACATCGGGCATTTTTTTGCAAACTCTCCAGCTTCCGCCGCCCGTATTTGAGCGGTTGTAAACAGCGTGGGGATTATACCAAAGAGGATTTTCCTTGGAGGTTTTCCATATAACCTGAGGGTCGGGGCGCACAAGTATTATATCGCCCCACCTTTCAAGCCTTTCACCGTCTGAACAGTCGATAAGCTCGTAATCAATCCAGTTATCCGCTTTTCTCATAATTTACACATCCAATCTCTGCTGACCCGGCATGGGTATACCCAGATGGGCATAGCCTGCAGGGGTTACCGTTCTTCCTCTGGGAGTACGGCTGAGGAAGCCTATCTGCATAAGATAGGGCTCATAAACATCCTCTATTGTCACGGCTTCTTCACCGACTGCTGCCGCAATGGTTTCAAGTCCCACGGGACCGCCGTTATAATTATTAATCATCGTTTTAAGTATCAGCCTGTCGATTGAGTCAAGACCCAGAGCATCGATTTCCATACGGTCAAGGGCAAGGGACGAGGCTTCTTTGGTAATTCCGCCTTCGCACACAACCTGAGCAAAATCCCTGGCTCTTTTGAGCAGACGGTTTGCTATGCGGGGTGTGCCTCTTGAACGGGATGCAATTTCAAATGCACCCTCGGGGTCAATATCAATGTCAAGGATACCCGCACTTCTGTTGACAATGCTTGAAAGCTGCTCGGGAGTATAAAGTTCAAGCCTGAGAATAACTCCGAAACGGTCACGCAGAGGTGCGCTTAGCTGACCTGCCCTTGTGGTTGCACCTACAAGGGTAAATTTATGAAGGTCAAGGCGTATTGAACGTGCGGAAGGACCTTTGCCGATAATGATATCAAGCACGTTATCCTCCATTGCAGGATAAAGCACTTCTTCAACCGCTCTTGAAAGACGGTGGATTTCGTCAATAAAAAGTACGTCGCCTTCGTTAAGGTTTGTAAGCAGTGCCGCAAGGTCGCCGGGCTTTTCAATGGCAGGTCCGCTTGTGACACGAAAATTAACTCCCATCTCATTTGCGATGATACCTGCAAGGGTTGTTTTGCCAAGGCCGGGAGGTCCGTAAAGCAAAACGTGGTCAAGAGGCTCGCCTCTGCGGCGTGCCGCCTCAATGTAAATTGAAAGATTTTCCTTTGCCTTATCCTGACCGATGTATTCATCAAGGCTTTTGGGGCGGAGGGATATCTCTATATCGTTATCCTCGGAGGACGAGAATTCCGCTGACACGATTCTGTTTTCCATATCGAAATCCATAATTCATCCTCCTTAAAAATTCTTTGCAAGCTGTTTGAGTGCCTGCTTTATCATTTCTTCCGTTGAAAGATTGCCGTCAAGTCTGCCTACGGCAATGCTTGCTTCAGATTTGCTGTAACCCAGCATAACAAGTGCGTTGACTGCATCCTCGCCTGCGTAGCTGACCGTTGCCTTCTGTACCGCAGCAATGTTGCCGAGAGTTTCGGAGCTTGTTGCAAAGCCGTCAAGCTTACCTTTGAGTTCAAGCACAACTCTCTGTGCAATTTTCGGACCTACACCCTGAGCCGCGGTTATGGCTTTAACATCGCCGCCTGCAACGCTGACAGCCAGCATATCAGGGGTAAGCTGTGACAGAATGGCAAGCGCCGCCTTGGGTCCTACACCCGAAACACCCGTAAGCATCTTGAAGCAATCGAGCTCATTTTTATCTGCAAAGCCGAAAAGGTCCAGAGCATCCTCACGCACGTTGAGATGGGTGAAAAGTGTATGCTCGGCACCCACACTGCACTTGCGCAGAGTATTGCCCGTTGCGAAAAGTCTGAATGCAACGCCGCCGCATTCAAGAGCAACACTGCTTTCATCCATATATACAATTTTACCTGTCAAGCTGTAAAACATAAGATTGCTCCTTTATTTATCTTCTTCCAAGTGAGCCTATCAGCGAGCCTGCACTGTGGCAGTGGCAGATTGCCATTGCCAGGGCATCGGCGGCATCGTCGGGTCTGGGGATTTTTTCGAGATTAAGCATAACCCTTGTCATTTCCTGAACCTGCTTTTTTTCTGCCCTGCCGTAGCCTACAACGCTCTGTTTGACCTGCAGGGGCGTATATTCAAAAATGGGCATTCTCGCCTTCTGTGCCGCAAGTACAAGAGTTCCTCTCGCCTGAGCAACATCAATTGCAGTTTTCTGGTTGGTATTGAAAAACAGCTTTTCAATCGCCATGGCTTCGGGTCTGTACCTTTCAATAAGCATACAGGCACAGTCGTAAATCCGTTCAAGCCTTTCGTTGAAGGGTGTATGGGCTTCGGTGGTTATTGCACCGTAATCCAGCACCCTGAAATGGTTGTTATGATATTCAACAACACCGTATCCGACTATAGCATAGCCGGGGTCAATTCCCAGAACTATCATTTTTTGTTTGACTCTCTTTCACGAACCACCATTCTGGTCGGCGTACCTTCAAGACCGAAAATTTCTCTTATCTGATTGTCAAGATAACGCTGATAGCTGTAATGGAAAAGCTCTGCATCATTGACAAAGCATACAAATGTGGGCGGTCTTGTGGAAGCCTGGGTCATATAGTAAATTTTAAGTCGTTTGCCTTTATCCGAAGGAGGCTGAACCCTTGCGGTTGCATCCGCAAGCACATCGTTAAGCTTACCCGTTGAAATACGCATTGCATTCTGTGTATCAACAAATTTAATAAGCTCAAACAGACGGTCAAGCCTGATCTTTTCTTTTGCGGAAATAAAGATAATGGGCGCATATGACATAAATGAGAAATCCTTCATAAGCTGTTTTCTCATGCTGTCCATTGTTTTGCCGTCTTTTTCAACGGCATCCCACTTGTTGACCGCAATAATACAGCCCTTGCCCATTTCGTGAGCAATACCCGCAACCTTTGAATCCTGCTCCGTAAAACCTTCGGTAGCGTCAATCATAATAACACACACCTGGGCTCTTTCAACCGCCATTCTGGCTCTGATTACGGAATATTTTTCAATCTGGTCATAAACCTTACTCTTGCGGCGCAGACCTGCCGTATCGATAAACACAAACTTGCCGTGGCTGTTTTCAACAATTGAATCCGTTGCATCTCTTGTTGTGCCTGCAATATCGGAAACAATCATTCTGTCCTCACCGAGAACGGCATTTACGAGAGATGATTTGCCTGCATTGGGCTTGCCGATAACAGCAACCTTTATTGCATCGTCTTCGTCTGTATCTTCGCTTTCATCGGGCAGATACTTCAGCACTTCATCAAGCAAATCTCCCGTACCCATACCGTGAACGGATGAAACAGGAATGGGGTCACCCAAACCAAGATTATAGAATTCATAAAAATCTGCGGGAAGTTCACCCGGTGTATCACATTTGTTTACGCAAAGCACAACGGGTTTGCCGCTCTTTTGAAGCATTGCGGCAACCTCACTGTCCGTTGCAACAACGCCCGAACGGATATCCGTAACAAGGATAATAACATTTGCACTGTCAATGGCAAGCTGTGCCTGCCTTCTCATTTGTTTGAGAATAATGTCATCCGAATAAGGCTCTATACCGCCCGTATCGATAAGCATAAAGTGTCTGTTAAGCCACTCACACTCGCCGTAGATTCTGTCTCTTGTAACACCGGGAGTATCATCAACAATAGAAAGCCTTGCACCTACAAGCTTATTGAAAAGTGTGGATTTGCCTACGTTGGGTCTGCCTACAATGGCAACTACATTGGACATTTATATCCCTCCTGACAGGGCAGAGAGCAAATCTTCTCCGCCGGTTCCGTTTTGTGTAACTCTGATTTTAAGTTTATCCGAAAGCTCCTCAACCGTCATATCGTCAAGGAACATATCCCCCTCACTGCGAAGGCAGTTAGGCGGAATTATAAGTTCTTCGCCAAGATCAAGTCCTTCAACCGCCGTGATAATATCCCTGCCGCAAAGCAGACCCGAAACGGTTATCATGCTGCCCAGCAGATGATTTTTTGCCGCAACAACCTGCACCGAAAGACCTTTAATTTTATTTTCAGCTTTTTGTGAAAGCTCCTTAATCAGCGGATATGCCGCCTCACCCGTAACAACAGTCACCTTTCTGTCAAGGGAAGTGATTGTGCACTCATACAGTGCATCCTCAAACTCTGATTTGAGCAAAGCCCACATTCCCACACCGTTTTCAAGCTGCGGAAAACCGTTGTAATAATCTCCATCGGGAATTTCACGCTCTGCTTTAAGATAAAATTCATCTGCCGCATAGGCGATTACCGTACCGTGTTTTTCTTTGAATTTTTCATTGAATCGGTCAATTAAATCTATAACCTCTCCTGCGGTTTCACGGGTGTAGGGGTCAATATGATAAAGTCCCTCTCTGTGGTCCGAAAGACCCACGGGCACCGCCGCAATGCTCTGCACCGCAGGGTAAAGCTCTGCAAGCTCATTCAGACTGTATTCAAGCTCACCGCCGTCATTTATTCCCGGACACAGCACAAGCTGGGTATTCAGTGCAATGCCTGCATCCGCAAACTTCCTGAGGTATTTCAGTGATTCGCCTGCCTTGGGATTTGCCATCATCTTAACTCGCAGGTCGGGATTCATTGTCTGCACCGATACATTGACGGGGCTGATATGCATTTTAATTATTCTGTCAGCCTCGGAATCTGTAAGGTTTGTAAGGGTAATGTAATTTCCGAAAAGGAAGGAAAGCCTTGAATCATCGTCTTTGAAGTAAAGGCTTTTTCTCAGACCCTTGGGAAGCTGGTCAATGAAACAGAAAATGCATTTGTTTTTGCAGCTTCTCTGCCTGTCCATAAGGTATGTTTCAAATTCAAGACCGATATCCTCAAATTCATCCTTCTTTATCAGCACCAGCTTCAATTTACCCTCAGATGTTTTAAGGGAAAGAATAAGCTTTTTTTCGTTGAGATAAAAACGGTAATCAAGAACATCGTTTATTTCGTTTCCGTTTATACTCAGAAGCCTGTCCCCAGCACATATTCTCTTTTTTTCGGCAATACTGCCCTTGACAATTCCGCTTATTTTTACCGCCATTATCTCACCTGCCTATACTACCCGATTTTAATTCACCGTACAGTATAACACACTTTTCTGCAAATTGGTAGTGAATTATTTGTAAATATTATAATATTTTTAAGAAGTTGCAAAAATATCTATTGTAAATCATCTTCTTATAGGGTATAATTTATAATGTGAATTTATGTCTTAAACCAAACAAAGGAAAAGGAAAATCATATGTTTGTTGATATTGCAAAAATAAAAATAAAGGCAGGTAACGGCGGCAACGGTGCCGTCAGCTTCCGCAGAGAAAAATACGTTTCCGCAGGCGGTCCCGACGGCGGTGACGGCGGTAAAGGCGGCAACATAGTATTTCAGGTTGATGATAATCTGGCAACCCTTGCAGACTTCCGTTACAAAAGAAAATACACCGCTCCCAACGGCGAAAACGGTTCAGGCGGACGCAAAAACGGCAGAGGCGGCGAAGATCTTATAATCAAGGTGCCCCGCGGCACAATAATCAGAGAGGTTGAAAGCGGTGCCGTTATGGCGGATATGTCGGGCAGCGAGCCTTTTATTGCCGCAAAAGGCGGCAGAGGCGGATGGGGCAATCCCCATTTTGCAACTCCCACAAGACAGGTTCCCCGTTTCGCAAAGAACGGCACTCCCGGTGAAGAATGGGAAGTAAGCCTTGAACTCAAACTTCTTGCCGATGTAGGCCTGCTGGGCTTCCCCAATGTAGGCAAATCGACCCTTGTTTCGGTTGTAAGCCAGGCAAAACCCATTATTGCAAACTACCATTTCACAACAATAACTCCCGTGCTGGGCGTTGTATCTCTCGGTGAAGGCAGTTCGTTTGTTATGGCGGATATCCCCGGTCTTATCGAGGGTGCAGGTGACGGCGTCGGTCTCGGACACGAATTTCTCCGTCATGTAGACCGCTGCAGGCTGCTTGTTCATATTGTAGATGCCGCAGGAAGCGAAGGCAGAGACCCCATTGAGGATTTTGAAATCATCAATAAAGAACTTGAGAAGTTCGACCCCGAGCTTGCAAAACGTCCTCAGATTGTGTGTGCAAACAAAATCGACCTTGCAGAAGACGAACAGCTTGAAAGGCTTGAAAAATATTTTACAGAGCGCGGTTATGAATATCACACAATGTGCGCACCCATTCTTGAAGGCACAAGCGAGCTTATAAGTGCGGTATGGAACAAATTGCAGACACTTCCTCCCATCAAGCAGTATGAGGCGGAGGCAATTCCCGTTGAGCTGTTTGAAAAGCAGGCAGACAAAGGCTTCACCATCCGTGTTGAGGACGATATTTATTTTGTTGAAGCACCATGGCTTCTCAAAATTCTTCAGCGCACGGACCTTGATGACTATGAGTCACTGCAGTATTTCCAGAGAATTCTTATTTCAAGCGGAATTATTGATGCACTCCGCGAAAGAGGCATAAACGAAGGCGATACCGTTTCCATTTACGACCTTGAATTTGATTTTGTGAACTGATTGCGGGGTAAAAAGCTTGAATTTACTGATTGATAAGAAAACGGACGTTTCATCCCTCAGCCCTCTGACACTTGCTTTTGTGGGCGATACGGTTTTCGACCTGCTTACGAGAAGCGAGCTTGTGTGCGAGGCAAACAGACCCGTCAATGCGCTGCACACTGCGGCAAGCAAAAGAGTCTGTGCCGCCGCACAGGCAGAGAGTATGAGAAAAATTCTGCCTCTGCTGACAGAGGATGAAACCGCAGTATTCAAAAGAGGTAGAAACGCTCATACAGGCGGAATTCCCAAGAATGCATCCAGTGCGGATTATCACTACGCTACGGGGCTTGAAAGCCTTTTCGGCTGGCTTTACCTTAAAGGTGAAGCCGAAAGAATCACCGAACTTTATTCAATTATCAGAAACGAGGACTGATATACAGATGACCAAAGAAAAAGCTCTCGGTCTTTTGAAAAATAACGGAATATGGCTTGTGGGCTGTATTCTTTATTCCATAGGCGTCAACAGCTTTTCCGTACCCAACGAAATCGCACAAAGCGGTGTAACCGGTGTTGCTGTTATGCTGAATTATCTTTTTGATTTCCCCGTAGGTACGGCAAACCTTGTGCTTAACATCCCCTTGCTGATTCTTATGTGGATTTACCTTGGCAGGCAGCTTGTGGCAAGAACTCTGTGGGTAACGGTTGTTCTTTCAACCGCACTTGACGTGCTTGCGCTTGTGGGTGTCCCTCAGTATACGGGCGACAAGCTCCTTGCCGCTATATTCTGCGGACTTTTTCAGGGTGCAGGTCTGGGCATGATTATGATAACCGGTGCAACCAGCGGCGGCACGGATATCGTGGCAAGACTTGTTCATAAAAAATTCCGCCATATCACCGTAGGCAACGTGGTGCTTGCGGCGGATGCGGTTGTTGTTACCGCAGGTATGCTTGTATTCCGCAGCATTGAAAGCGGTCTTTATGCAATTATCATTATTTATGTCAGCACAAAGGTTATCGACACCATGATTTACGGCACGGGCAACGGCAAAATGCTGATGATTGTCACCGACAAAGCCGATGCTGTTTCAAAAGCTATCGTTTCATCGTCGCCCAGAGGCGTTTCCATTGTGCCCGCCAAGGGTGCATACACCGGCGATGATAAAAACGTGCTTATCTGCGTTGCCAGAAAGCACGAGGTTTCGGGTATTCTGAACACCGTCAAAGAGGTTGACGACAAAACCTTCACCATAATCAGCGAAGCCAACGAGATTCTCGGCAAAGGCTTCAACAAATCCATTTAAAGGAGAACCGTTATGAAAAAGATTTTATCACTCATTCTTGCGGCGGCTATGCTTATTTGCCTTGCCGCTTGCACACCCGTAAGCAAAGACAGCATCGAACCTGCGGTTTACCGTATGGAAGATGAGCAGTATCCCCGACTTTCTCTCAGAGCTGACGGCACATTCTCGTTTGTCTACACCGTTATGGCAAGCCGCGTCTCAAAAGGCACATATTCAGTCAGCGACAAAGTGCTCAAGCTTGAATGTGAAGACGGCACTGTTTACTGCTTTGACGTAAAGCGCGATGCCCTCGAATTCAACGGAGAGCTTTCCGACAAATTTGTAAAACAGCATGAAAGCGAGCCCGAAATCGTTGACGGCTTTACCCTTGAACTCTGGCGTACATACGAATAATTCTTGACAACATACGTATTGCTGATATATAATATTAAGGTTGAATTTTCAAAAAGCGAGGTTTTATAAATGTCAGGCCATTCAAAATGGAGTACCATTAAGAGAAAGAAAGAAAAGACAGATAATCAGAGAGCAAAGATTTTCACCAAAATCGGCAGAGAGATTGCAGTTGTAGTCCGTGAAGGCGGTCCCGACCCTGCATCAAACTCAAAGCTCAAGGATGTTATCGCAAAGGCAAAGGCAAACAATGTGCCCAACGACAACATTGAAAGAATAATCAAGAAGGCTGCCGGTGAAACAGGCGGTGCGGATTACGAAGAAATCGTATACGAAGGCTACGGCCCCTCAGGCGTTGCAGTTATCGTTGAAGCACTTACCGATAACCGCAACAGAACAGCAGGCGATGTCCGTCACTACTTTGATAAGTACGGCGGAAATATGGGTCAGAGCGGTTGCGTTTCATTTATGTTCTCAAAGCAGGGCGTTATCGTTATCGAGGCAGAGGGCGTTGATGAGGATAAGCTTATGGAAGATGCTCTTGAAGCCGGCGCAACGGATTTCATTACAGACGATGAAGGCGTTTTTGAAATCAGAACAGAACCCAACGACTGCGGTGCGGTAAGAGAAGACCTTGAAGCAAAGGGCTATGCCTTTGTTTCGGCAGAAGTTGAATACGTGCCCTCAACATACACTGCCCTTACAAACCCCGACGATATCAAGAACATGGCAAAAATGCTTGAAATGTTCGAAGATAATGACGATGTTCAGGCTGTATGGCATAACTGGGAAAACGCTGACGACGCTGAATAATATCATTTTTTATGCACAAAGCCCCCGGCTTACGCCGAGGGCTTTTGTTTTTCACTTATCTGCTGTTTGCTGTGTTTACCATACCGAAATAGAATTCTTCAAAGCCTTGGGGGTAATCCTTTGTACCGCAGAAATCAAAATGGTCCATGCCGTGCATTGTATTGAAATAATACCATCTGCCCGATTGGATACTGTTGCCTTTTTCAATTTCCGCCTCGTAGCTGAGTGCTGTTTTTTCATCGCAGGAGGGGTATCTTGCCGATGCAAGAGGCACAATTCCGTCGTTCAAAGCCCAGTCTCCCTCTATTTTAATGCCGTCAACGGTTTTGCCCTTTGTTGAATCAAGCATCATTGATGAAATATAAAAAATCGGGCTGAGTCCCTTATCGGGAAGCTTTAAGTTCGAAATGCTCCAGGTGTTTTCAGTTGTGTATGAATAGTAATATGTAGCAGGTGCAAGCTTTATTTTTTCGTTAAGCTCCGCAGCTCCTCTGAGAGTCATATCATAACCGCAGTTATCGTTGCTTACCCAATAGCTCTTTATTCCGTCAATGCTGATAAACGCACGGAATTCATCCTGCTTCGGAGTAAGACCCATATGACCCAGCTGGAATGAAAAGACAAGAAAATCATTGCCGAAAATCATACCAATCATATTCAATGCCACGGACATCAGACCCATTGTCCATCGGGGATCAATAAGCTGATTTGCAACCTGAGAGCCGTTATGGGGTGCGGAAAGAGTTATACATGAGTGAATGCTGTTGTGTCCGCCTTTGAAAAGCGGGCTTGTATCCTTGCCCGTCGCGGCAATTTCATCCTTATCGCCGTATGCAAGAAGAGAGGTAAAAAGTCTTACCGTTGCGCCGCCGAAGGAATGTCCTACAAGGTTGATTTTATCCTTTAAATTCCAGGGCTCACCCATTGTGGCTTTGCCCTCGTAGCTGAAACCGTATCTGTCGTGACCGTGTTCCTTTGAATGCGCCTCGCCGTAGTCAACGACCGTACCCGTAAGCTGTGCATAAAGCTCACAGGCTCTGTCCCACGCACTGCTGAGAGGACCTACCGATGGTGCATATGCCTCAACGCCGTTTTCATTGAGAATTCTGACGATATCCACATCGGAGCCGGGCATAAGTCCGCCTCCCCAATAGGGTGAAAGCGAATAATAAGAATTTTCAGAGCCCCATCCGCCCATACCGTGAACAAATATGTAGGGATAGTTTGTATTACCGTTTTTTATTTCGGCGGCACTTGCAGGAAGAGCAAATACACCAAAAATCAATGCAGCCGCCATAATGAGTGCAATTATTTTTTTCACAGTCATTCCCCTTTCGGTTCATTATGCTTTGATTTTAACCTATGATTTCTTTCGTGTCAATTGAAATGCGTTATACAAATTTGTAAATTTGTTTAAATATTTTTATTAATTACTTGAAATATTATGAAAAAATGATAAAATTAGAACGATATATTATGTGGAAACACGGAGGTTATATATTATGGCAAAGTTTTTATTTTCTGCATTTGCTGACGAAGCATCGCCCGATATTATTGAGCAAATAGCCGCTTGCAAAGCAAACGGAATCGAGTATATCGAGCTGAGAAACGTTAACGGAAAAAACATTTCCAATTTCACTGTTGAAGAAGCAAAGGAATTGAAAAAGCTCCTTGACGACAACGGAATGAAGGTTTCTTCAATCGGCTCACACTACGGCAAAATCGAAATTGACGATGATTTTGCGCCCCACTTTGAGGCATTCAAGCAGACCGTTGAGGTTGCAAAAGTGCTTGAAACAAAATACATCAGAATGTTCAGCTTCTTCTTCACAAAGGGTCAGAGCCGTGAAGAATATAAAGATGAAGTTTATGCAAGACTTACCGCAATGGTTGACTACTCAAATGAGCACGGTATTCTTTGCTGTCACGAAAACGAAAAGGGAATTTACGGCGATATTACCGAAAGATGCCTTGAACTCGCAGAGCATTTCGGCAGCAGAATGGGTTGTATCTTCGACCCCTCAAACTACATTCAGTGCGGTTCGGATACCCTTGAAGGCTTCAAGCTTCTGAAAGATTATGTTACATATTTCCATGTCAAGGATTGCATTGCGGAAATTGACACCGTTGTTCCCGCAGGTGAGGGCGACGGTCATCTTGCTGAAATTTTGCGCATGCTTGACGACAAGGAAGGTGTTTATTTCCTTTCTGTTGAGCCTCATCTCAGAGTCTTTGAAGGTCTTGACGACCTTGAGCCCGACGATGCAACGGCAAACGCAATGAACAAGAAGTTCGTATATCCCGACAACATGACTTCATTTGCCGCCGCCTGCACCGCAATTCACAATATTATTGAAAATGAAATCCAGCCCGTAAGATTCGGTATCATCGGTGCAGGTAATATGGGTATGTCACATATCAATATGCACCTTAAAGGCACCCACAAGGAGCTTCGTATCACTGCCGTTGCGGATATCGACCCTGCAAGACTTGAAGCTGCCAAGAAGGCTATGCCCTCTCTTAAAACATTCAACAGTGCAGAAGAACTCATCGACAGCGGCGAGGTTGATGTTGCGCTTATCGCAACTCCTCACTATGACCACTCACCCATTGCTCAGTATGCATTCAGCAAGGGCGTTCATGTTCTTACTGAAAAGCCTGCCGGTGTTTACACAAAGCAGGTTCGTGAAATGAATGAGGCTGCCGCAAAGACAGACCTTGTTTTCGGTATTATGTATAATCAGCGTACGAACTGCCTTTACAGAAAAATGCGTGAAATCGTTCAGAGTGGCGAGCTTGGCGAAATCAAGCGTGTAAGCTGGATTATCACCGATTGGTACAGAACCCAGGCATACTATAATTCAGGCGGATGGCGTGCAACCTGGAAGGGTGAAGGCGGCGGAGTTCTCCTCAATCAGTGCCCCCACAACCTTGACCTCTGGCAGTGGATTTGCGGTCTGCCCGTTAAGGTAAAGGCTTTCGTTCACGAAGGCAAGTGGCACGACATCGAGGTTGAAGACGATGTTACCATCTATGCAGAATATGCAAACGGCGCAACAGGCACATTCATCACAACAACAGGTGACTGCCCCGGAACAAACCGCTTTGAAATCACTCTTGACGGCGGTAAGCTCGTATGCGAAGACAACAATCTCCGCCTTTATAAACTTGAAGGTCTTACCAGCGAGCACTGTGCAAACGCAGAAGAAGGCTTCGGCTGGATTGAAGGCGAATGGATTGACGTCGAAACCGACGGTCGCAACAAGCAGCACTGCGAGGTATGCAATAAATTTGCCGCCGCTGTTCTCAGAGGCGAAGAGCTTGTTGCAAGAGGCGAAGAAGGCATCAGAGGTCTTTCCATCTCAAATGCAGCTCATCTTTCAGCCTGGCTGGGCAAGGAAATCGAACTTCCCGTTGACGAAGATGTTTATTATGCAGAGCTTCAGAAGAAAATTGCCGCAGGCAAGGCAGAAAAAGACAATGTTGTTGCAACCGTTCAGCAGGATATGTCCTCAACCTTCTGATAGCCCGAAAGGAATTTTAATATGAAAGCTGCTGTTATCGGGTGCGGAAATGTTGCACAGATGCACCTTGAAGCACTTGAAGAAAACCCCAAAACAGAAATAATCGCAGTGGCGGATATCAAACCCGAAAGGGCAGACTCCGCCGCCGCAAAGTACGGTGCACGGGCTTATTACGATTTTGATGAGCTTCTCAAAAACGAAAAACCCGACTGCATCCATATATGCACTCCCCATTATCTGCACACACCTATGGCAATCAAAGCACTTGAAGCAGGCATAAACGTTCTCACGGAAAAGCCATGCTCAGTCAGTGCTGATGAGGTTGATCTGCTTCGCAAGGCACAGAAAGCAAGCGGTAAAAGCGTAGGCGTATGCTTTCAGAACAGATACAATGCCTGTGTGCAGTATGTCATAAATATAATTGAAAACGGTTCTCTGGGCAAAATAAAATCAATCAGAGCCTTTGTTACCTGGTGCAGAGGTGCGGATTATTATTCCGACGACTGGCACGGCACTGCCGAAAAGGAATGCGGCGGAGTGCTGATAAATCAGGCAATCCACACCGTTGACCTTATTCAGTATTTCGGCGGCGAATGTAAAAAGGTAACCGCCTCGGTTTCCAACGACCATCTCAAAGGTATTATTGAAGTTGAGGATACCGCAAGCCTTCTTATGGAGCTTGACGGCGGTGTTACGGCGATTCTTTATGCCACAACCGCTTATGCGGAAAATTCAGGCGTAATGATTGAAATTGCCTTTGAAAAAGGTATGCTCCGTCTTGAAGGAGAAATGCTTTATTCAATCGGCACCGACGGTAAAATAACCGAAATTCTTGAAAGACCTGATGTCATTCATCACGGTCAGAGCTATTGGGGTGCAAGCCACGGTACGCTTATCAATGATTATTACGATTGCCTTGAATCGGGCGAAAAATTCATAATTGATGCCTTTGAAGGAGGAAAAGCGGCAAAGATCGTTGCCGCCGCATATAAATCCTCAGAAACAGGCAGTTCTGTTTATATCGAAAGGAGCAAATAAAAAATGTTTCACGAAAATTTAAAGGGCAGAGTAGCCGTTATCACAGGCGGCGGCGGAGTTCTTTGCAGCGGCTTTGCAAAGGACCTTGCGTCACTTGGTGTAAAAGTTGCTGTGCTTGATTTAAGAGAAGAAGCCGCGCAGGTTGTTGTTGACGAAATCACCGCAGCAGGCGGCACCGCACTTGCAGTGGGCTGTAACGTGCTTGAAGCTGAAAGCCTTGAAGCCGCAAGAGAAAAGGTCAATGCAGAGCTTGGCACCTGCGACATTCTTATAAACGGTGCAGGCGGCAACTCCCCTCTGGGCACAACAACAAAAGAGACACTTGAGCTTAAAGATATGGCTGAAAAGGCAGAGGATGTAAAAACCTTCTTCGACCTTGATGCAAAAGGAATCAGCTTTGTTTTCAACCTTAATTTCCTGGGCACACTGCTTACAACCCAGTGCTTTGCAAAGGATATGGTTGGCAAAGAAAACACAACAATTCTCAATGTTTCATCAATGAATTCCTTCAAGCCTCTTACAAAAATCCCTGCTTATTCGGCGGCGAAGGCGGCTATATCCAACTTCACACAGTGGATGGCTGTTCATTTTGCAGATGTTGGCATCAGAGTAAACGCTATTGCACCCGGATTTTTCTCAACAATCCAAAATGCAAAGCTTCTTTACAATGAGGACGGCTCACTGACCGAACGTTCAAACAAGATTATCACTCACACTCCCATGCGCCGTTTCGGTGTGCCTGCCGACCTTACGGGTGCACTTGTGTTCCTTTGCGACGAGGAATATTCGGGCTTCGTAACCGGCGTTGTTCTTCCCGTTGACGGCGGATTTTCCGCATACTCGGGCGTATAAAAATTTTGCGGCACACTGCACAAGTGTGCCTTTTTTCTTTAAGAGAAGCAAAACGCCTTTGCAACAGATTGTAGCGTGACTTTTTAAAGAAAATATGATTTAATCAAGCCGTAAGGAGGTGCCGCCTATGGCAAAGGTTTCAGGAAACATCAAAAAACTCCGTTCCGACAGAGGAATGACTCAGGATATGCTCGCCGAAAAAATAAACGTTACACGGCAGACTGTTTCATCCTGGGAAAACGGACGGACTCAACCCGATATAGATATGCTTGAGCTTCTCGCAGATGCCTTCGGCACCGAAATTGAAGAACTCATATACGGTGAAAAACGTAAAATCGGGCTTGAAGCACCCAAAACCGATAAGCATAAAATAATGAACATTGTTTTTGCTACTCTCGGTTCACTGCTGACCGCAACTGGTCTTATAATCATTCTCGTTTCCTTCTGGGACCGTATTCCCGAAATCTTTCTTGCGGCACTCAGCTTTCTGCCTCTTATTGCAGGCGGTGCTGCCGCACTGTGGGTTTACGGCAAAAAGAAAGACAGCATTGCCTGGACGGAAGGCGCCTGCGTTATGTGGTGTGCAGGCTTATTTTCAACAGCAGCCCTTGTGTGCTCAATGTTTTCCGTAAGCATTGATATTTCAATACTGTTTACCGCACTGGCACTGCTCACACTTCCCATGGCATATATAATGAACACCCTTTTTCCTCTCACCGCATATTTCTTCATCGTAGCTTATCTGCTTATTTCTTTTCCGCTGAATTTAAAAGCGGCAAATCTTATTCCCCTTACAGTGGGTGTGATTCTCTATATTCTCGGTCTTATCCGCATAAAGAAAACCGACATTGCCGACCCAAGGCGTAAATTTGCGGTATGGACTGCTGTTATCTCAGCCTGCGTTACTCTTTATTTTCACGGAATCAATTCCTCAGATCGAGGCGAGGCGGCACTTCTGTGTATGATTTTTGCAGTTTTTGCAGGACTTTATGCAGCCGACAGAGAAGGTGATTTTCCTTATCCGTTCCGCTATATTGCGGTGCCGTCAATCGCCGCCGCATTTTCACTCCTATGCTTCAATGCCGAAAGCTGGATTGGCAAGCCTCATTATCTCCCCCATGCCGAAAATCTGTTGAATCCCGGTATTGCACCTTTTATTTCCGCCGCGGCATTAATCGCAGGAATAATTTACGGCAGAAAAAATTCTGTGCAGAGCAAAGAGAAAAAAATATTTATAATATGTTCTGCCGTTGCAAGTGCCGTATGTGTATTCAGCTCAATTTTTGCGGAATATTTTACGGAAACAACAGAAATTATCGTAACCGCAATAATTATCCTTCTTTCTCTTGCGGTGAGCATTGCTTTGATCACCGCAGGCATAAGAAAAGTTAAACTGCTTACCGTAAACCTTGGTCTTATAATGATTTGTCTTATTATCTATGCAACCCTCATTATGGGCAGATTTGATGTTGTTTACGGCGGTATCGCCTGCGTGATTATGGGGCTTGTTCTTTTGTTCATCAATTTCAGGCTTTCAAAAATGTTCAAGGCAAAGGAGGCGGAAAAAAATGCGTAAAAGGCGCCCCGTTATAATTCTTCTGTGTGTTCAGCTTGTTTTCACTCTTCTTCTTGCTTCAACCGAAACTTCAAAGAATCTTATTATCCGTAACTTCGGCACGGAATACACGTTTGAGGTTGAAAACCTTGCCTATTACGGCAATTTCAGAGATATGATGGAGCTTCACTGCGAAATCAAATCGGAAATTCCCGACATTTATAATCACGCCCTGATAAACGGCAGATACGGTATAATAGAAACCGACGGAAACGGACTTTCCCGTTTATCCGTAACAACCGACAAAAAACCGCATGGCAACACCTACATCAAAAGCAAGGGCGATGCAATTTTTTATTTCGACACTCCTCATATGGCTATTGACTATAAAGTTTTTGAGCTTGGAGAAACAACCGACCCTCCCCTGTTTATCAGGCACAATCTGACAACATCAACGGAATATGAAATAACCGCATCCGCCTATGTATTCCGCGGTCAGATAAGGCTTAAAGAAATATATGTTGACGGTGTTGAACTTATTGATTTTCTCACAAGACACAAGGAGGCACAGCAATGAAAAAATTACCCGCAAACAGTCCGCTTGTAAAAATCCCATTTGGCGGACTTACTTCAAATATGCTCCGTATTCTGGCAATGGCGTTTATGATTTGCGACCACCTTTGGGCAAAGGTGGTGCCCGGAAACGATTGGATGACCTACGTTGGCAGAATGACCTTCCCCATATTCGCATTTATGATATCGGAAGGCTTTATCCACACCTCAAACCTGAAAAAATACATATCAAGGCTGCTTGTTTTTGCACTGATATCGGAAATTCCCTTTAACCTTTTCTACGGCGGAAGCTGGTTTTATCCCTATCATCAGAACGTTATGTTCACTCTGCTTTTCGGTCTGCTTGCAATAATGCTTATTGACAAGGCAAGAAAAAACAAAGATGCAAAAACAATAGTAAAATCCGCCTTGCTTGTGATTCTGCTTGGCATCGCATCATTTATCGGTTTTGTTGATTACGGATTCTGGGGCTTCCTTATCGTAATTATGTTCTATCTTTTCAGGGATTTCCCCTTTGCATGGCTTGCTCAGCTTGCGGCTATGATTATCATTAACTGTGAGCTTTTTGAAGGTCAGTTTATCATCGTTGACCTTTTCGGAAAAAGCTTTGAATTTGCAACTCAGGGCTTTGCCGTATTTTCACTTATTCCTATCTGGCTTTACGGCGGCAGAAAAGGAAAATCAAGCAAAATCATGCAATACGGCTTCTATGCATTCTATCCCTTGCATATGATTATCATTTACCTTGCCGTCTACTTTGCATAAGGAGTGATAAATATGAAAAAACACCGCTTGGGAATTATTTCTCTTTCTGTTATTCTTACAGAGTTCATCGCTTTTCTCGTATGGGGATTCAATATTGGACCGGGAGATGAAATGGGATACGGTCTGATTGTGATTTACGGCATAATGCCGCTGACAGCTCTGGTTTTATCCGTATTGCTCGCAGCAAAAAAATCCCGGTTCATCATTCCCGTTGCGTTACTTGCGATTCTTTCGCATATTTTTCTTCCGTTCTTCATTTACGGAAGCTTTGAGATCGGATTAAGTCTTTGCCTTTCGGCAATCCCCTGTGCCGTAGGTGGTATAATCGGACTTATTATAAATCATTTCAAAAAATAAATGAGTTTATGGCGGGACAACCTTCGGGTTGTCCCGTTTTCTACGATTCGCAGACAAATTCTACTCCCTTTGGCTTGAATTCCGTCTCTGCGTAGGATAGAATAAAGATGCAGAATCACCAAAGGAGGTCCTGTTATGGATAAAAAAACTATGGGTGCTTTTATATCGGCGCTCCGTAAATCAAAAGGTATGACACAGCAGGATGTTGCAGATATTCTTAATGTATCAAACAAAACCGTAAGCAAATGGGAGCGTGACGAAGGCTGCCCCGAAATTATGATGCTGCCTGCCATCGCAGAGCTTTTTGAGGTTACCGTAGATGAACTTTTAAAGGGCGAAAAAATAAATTCAGAAACACCTTTTGACAGTTCAAAAACAGAAAAAAGAGCAAAATATCTGTTTGAAAAATCCGAAATAAAATATACAAATTATTCGGTTGCCGCAGTTATTCTCGCCGGTGTTGCAGCACTTTTTGCCTGCCTTGCAGGTCATCTCAGCTACAACCCCGCCATTGCCGTGTGCGTAATTTCCGTCATTCTCGGTGCCTCGGGAATTGCGGTTGAAGCAATAGCCTATAACAGCTTCTTTTCGGGCATAAAATCCTCGTCTGTTGAAATTGACTCTCAATCCCTTGACGGTGCAAGAAAAAGTGCGGCTCTGTTCCTTTCACTTGTCATTTCACTTGCGGTGACGGTCATTCTTTGCATTACAGCCGCATTCATATCCTATTATTTCACCTTTATCGCGCTTGTGCTAGGCGCAATTTCTTTTGCAATTATTTATTATATAATCTGCCAAAAGCTGAAAATCGCTCATTCAGAGCTTTCGCCCGAATTCAGAAAATACCGCAAGAAGCACATTAAAATCACCGTTGTTGCGGTTGCTGTTTCCGCCGTGATTTCGCTTTGCATTCCTTTTCTGAATGCAATTTCTGCGGTTACTTCCGAATCCTCCTTCTGTTTTCTTGACGGCGTAGGGTATCAATATGACAGTGAACGGGCTGCAAAAGAAGATTACCGCAAGCTGAAAGATTACTTCGCAGGCACCAAAACACTTTACACCGTTATTGATGAATTTCCTGACGGTGACGGCTATACTGTTGTGCTTGACGAAATCGACCTTCACATCACTCAGGATGAAAAAGGATACCGGGTCACGGACAACATCAACATTGAAGCCACGGTTATGTTCGACGGTGAATACAATGAAATTTATTTTGATACAGAAGAAGAAGCTCGGCAATACATTTATGAAAATACAGTTGACTGTGAGCATCTTCTTGAATATTACAGAAAAAACATCCGCTTTGACGATGAGACCTATACCGTACACGCCGCTTCAAATACGGATTATTTCACGGCAGTAGGCGATGTGATGCCCGCGTTTATCCTTGTTGCCTGCGGTGTGGCAATAGGCGAAATCGTTATTTCAATGATTGTTTATTTTGTTAAAAAGAAAAAAGATAAGGCAGGTCAATGACCTGCCGTTTTTTATGATTTATCCTGATTATTTGCAAATACATCCGCAACCTCGCTGATTGTGATATATGCATTTCTGTCAATATGATGAACTATTTCCTGCATTTTAGAAACCTGAAAACGGTTAACAACAAAGTAAACAACAGTTAAATCCGCATTAGAATAACCGCCCTTGGCACCAATTTTTGTCATTCCGCTTTCAAATTCTTCCGTAAGTGCCTTACAGATTTCATCCGGCTTTGATGTAATAATCATAGCACCCTTAGCACGGTCGAAGCCTTCAACCATAAAGTCAACGGTTTTCAATGCTCCTGCATAGGTTACGATTGAATAAAGGGGAAGAATCCAGCTTTGAATAACAATACCGCATACGATGTAAAGAAAAACATTATAAAGCATAACGAAAGCGCCCACTGTTATTCCCAGCTTTTTCGCAAAAATAACCGCCATAACCTCAATACCGTCCATTGCACCGCCGAAGCGGATTGCAAGACCGCTTCCCACACCTGAAATCACACCGCCGAAAAGAGCACAAAGAAGCAAATCAGTGCCCGCAAGAGGCGATGCCACGCTGAGATCAACCGGAAAAACATCGGTTATCAAATATGCAAACAGTGAGTAAATTGCTACTGTGTAAACCGCATAAAAAGTGAAAAGCTTACCCTGTTTTTTCAGTCCGATAAGAAAAAGAGGTATATTCAGAATCACAAGAAAAACAGAGAGTGTAAACCTTTCGGGTGTAACCTGAGCAAGAAGCATTGAAGTGCCCGAAATACCGCTGTCGTACAGATTAACCGGATATAAAAATATTGTGATACCCACTGCATTTATAATTCCTGCAAGGGTCAGCATAATCATATTCTGTAATCGGATTCTTTTTAATCTTTTTAATTTTTCTAACATTTGCCCCTGCCTTTCGTTATTTATTCATAAAGTCCATTAAACCGTGCCAGTCATCACGGGAAAAATAGTGCCTGCCGTTTCTGTAACATAGACCTACATTGCCTTCGTTAAGATATCTGCCTGCTTTAAGGTAATCACTTTCCTCATAAATAAAGCCCCTTTTCCCGTAAAGCTCATACACTTCGGATGACGCAACACAGAAAAGGAATTCAAGATTGGGGCCTGCCCACAAATCCTCTGCGGCTGAGGCTATATGCACTTTTCGCGGTGCAATAAGTGCTGAAAGGAAATGCTGTTCAAAAGGTGTTACATTATCCTTGCCGTAATAATTTTTATAGTTTTCGCAAAACCAATAATCAAAACGGTCAATTATATTTCCTATTGTTTCGTTGCCCTTGCCCTTGCCTCTGTTCAGAGAATCTCCGCTGCAACCCGAACAGTTTGAATGTGCAACGGCAAAACGTGTATCAACTGCGGCAGTAAGCAATGCTGTTTTACCAAGCCTTGAATGACCGCATACGCAGATATTTTCTTTATCAACCTCGTCACGTGTCTGCAAAAAGTCCATTACCCTCATTGCCGCCCATGCCCACATTGCGATTTTGCCCGGTGAATAGGGTGTACGCTCTTTTCCGCCGTAAACAACCCCTGCCAGACCGTTTGTAAAATCGCCGTCATCGCTTGTCACACTCTGATAACAAAACGATGCACAGGCAAAACCGTTGTCAATAATTTCTTCGGTGGGCATATATTTATCGGGCACATCAGGTCTGAAATTAATATGCACAAATGTTTTGAACTTATCGCCCTTGTTAGGGTAAACATAAGTTACGGGAAATGAAAATTCTTTACCGTTCAGAGTACAGACTATTTCAATCTCCATATAACCCGCCTTGCCTGCACAATATCTTATTTTATCTTCCTCAACAACTCTGAATTCTGTTTTTTCAGTTGCATCCGGAATATATCCGTATTCACTTTCGAGCATCATTTTAAGAACGAGAGGTCTTACTTTTTCCCATTCTTCAACGGTTTTTGCTCTGCTGCCGCCTACTTCAAGCGCAGACGGAATATTAAGCTTTTCCAGCATTTCTTTTATCATATAAGTTGCTCCTTTTTTATAACAGAAACATTTTTGGTTTATAAAAAATAAAAGGCAGAGGTATAAATACCACTGCCGCTTTATTTTGACTTATGCTTCCTTAACAACTACCTGCTTGCCGTTATAATAACCGCACTCGGGGCAAAGTCTGTGAGATCTCTTGAGCTCACCGCAGTTTGAGCACTTCTCGAGCTGAGGAGCGTTCATCTTCCATACGTTGGAGCGTCTCTTGTCTCTTCTGGTCTTAGAAACTCTTCTCTTGGGTACTGCCATGCCTTAAGCACCTCCTTAATTTTGTGCTTTATTAAACCGTGAGGTTTGTTATTTTAATTATCCAAAAGCTGCTGAAGCGCCGCTAACCTGGGGTCAACATCCTTTTTGCAGCTGCATGAATCCGTGTTAAGATCCTTACCGCACTTAAAACAGATGCCCTTGCAATCCTCCTTACACAGGAATTTTGCAGGCAAATCAAGGAAAATATCCTCTTCTACCAGCGGGTCAAGATCAAAACGAAGCTCATTGACAAGCAGAAGCTCGTCATTCTTCTCATCGTTAAGATGTGTTACGAGAGTATGGAAAACATCAATTTCCAGGGGCACGCTTATTGGCTTTGCACAGCGGTCACAGTTCATTTCAAGAACGAACTCTGCCTTTGCGTCAAGCTCAACAATACCCGTATAATTGCCCGCACTGCCGCTGACCTTCACTGGAGTTGTGAAAGGCCTTACACCGCTGAGCTCGCAATCGGATAAATCCAGCTCATAGCTGAACTCACGCACCATACCCTCATTGTTGAAAATAGGCTCTAAATCTAATATCATCAATTTTCACCTGAAAATCACGCACAAAATATTATATAGGGTAAAGAATGATTTGTCAACTAAATTTTTAATTTATATTCAGATTTTTTCGCAGAATGTAAAAATTCTTTCGGGAAGGTCGCACTCATCACATGAAATTGTGAAGGTGATATCCTGCTCTGAAAGCTTGCTGAGCTCTGCAACCTTTTCAAGGAAGTTTGCAAGTGCCTCATAATCTCTGCCGCCGATTTTGAGAGTAGCGTCAACAAGGATGTCTGTTATGTCGTGGTCGCCTGCGATTACGCCGCAAAGGAAACCGTAGAATGCATCGTAGCCCGATACTTTATAATGATCTGTTTCGATAAGTCTTGCTCTGTAATTTACATCATAAGTGAGAAGTCTTTCTTTCTCAATGCAAACAACATTGCCGTTTGACTTTTCAACTGCACCGTTTACAAGTTCGATGAGTCTCTTTGTCTTTCCTGAGCCTTTGTTACCGATAATAAGTTTTACCATTTTGAAGTCCTCCTGTGTGTTTATTTGAGTCTTGCTTCAAGTTCCTCTTTCTGAGCCTCGTAACCGGGCTTGCCGAGAAGAGCGAACATATTTTTCTTGTAGCTTTCAACGCCGGGCTGGTCAAAGGGATTGACGCCAAGAATATAGCCTGAAAGTCCGCAGGCCTTTTCGAAGAAATAAATCATCTGACCCAGATGATATTCGTCCTGCCTGTCGATTTCAATGAGGATGTTGGGAACATCACCGTCAGTATGAGCAAGAACAGTTCCTGCAAAAGCCTTGCTGTTAACATAATGAACGGTTTTGCCTGCAACGAAATTAAGTCCGTCGCCGTTAACATCGTCAAAATCAATCTCAACATCCGTTTTGGGCTCGTTTACCCACATAACGGTTTCAAACAGCTTGCGTTCACCCTGCTGAATATACTGACCGAGTGAGTGAAGGTCTGTTGAGAAAATTGCGGAAGCGGGGAAAATACCCTTGAACTCCTTACCTTCGCTTTCGCCGAAAAGCTGTTTGAACCATTCACACCACATAGTCATTGAAGGTTCATAAGCTGCCATCATCTCAACTGATTTTCCGCTTCTGTAAAGAATATTTCTGATTGCCGCATATTTGTAGCAGTCATTCTCAAAAATATCTTCCTTTGCATAAGCTTCTCTCGCATCTGCGGCACCCTGCATAAGAGCATCAATATCGATACCTGCAACTGCAATGGGAAGAAGACCTACCGCCGTAAGAACGGAATATCTTCCGCCTACATCATCGGGAACAACAAAGGTTTTGTAACCCTCTGCATCCGCAAGAGCTTTGAGTGCGCCCTTTGACTTATCGGTTGTAACATATATTCTTTTTGCAGCTTCTTCCTTGCCGTATTTTTCTTCGGCAAGCTTTTTGAAGATTCTGAAAGCAATAGCTGTTTCTGTTGTTGTGCCTGATTTTGAAATAACGTTTATCGAGAAATCCTTACCGTCAATAAGCTGCTTGAGTTCCGCAACAGAAGCTGAGCTTATTGTGTTACCACCGAAATAGATATCGGGAGTATCCTTTTTGATAAGGTTGTAGTTATTGGATTTGACAAACTCGATTGCAGCCCTTGCGCCGAGATATGAACCACCGATTCCGAGAACAACAAGAACTTCTGAATCCTTCTTAATCTTTTCGGCACATTCTTTAATCTGAGCAAATTCCGCTTTGTCAAAATTAACGGGAAGGTCAATCCAGCCGAGGAAATCATTACCGAGACCTGTTCCGTTGTGAAGCATTGCGTGAGCCTTTGAAACCTCGTTCTGCATTGCCTCAAGCTTTTCTTTGCAGGCATAGTCACCTGCATATCTGAGATTGAGTTTTAACGCCATGTTCTCTTTTGCACCCCTACTATAAAATGCTGTGAAGTTATTTAATATATTTTACCCTATTCCGCAGATGATTGCAACAGAAAAAAGTAAATTTTATAAGAAATTCTTTCAAAAGGGGGCAATTTTTTTGATTCATCTCTTATTGATCATATTTTATCATATTTTATATCATATTGCAAACGGTTTTTAAGATGATATGGCACGGAGTATCCTTGTAAAAATTATCATAAAAGTCAAAGGTTTTATTTCTTCGGGTGCGGTCAGATTATATTCACCGATAACCTCATTATCAAGGGTAAATGTAACATTTCCAAGCACCTGTCCCTTCTCTACCGGTGCCGCAACATCCACCGCAAGGTCTATTGTGCGGTTGATATCTTCTTCTCTGCCCTTTTTGATAAGCACAGGCTCGATTTCCGAAAGCACAGGCGTTATTTTGTCGCTCACACCGTTTATTACCGCAACATCGGGTATCAGCGAAGGCTCAACAAAAGGTGTTACTGTTGCGTAATTTGCAAAGCCCCAATTCAGCATTGCTTTTGCGGTTTCAAAGCGGTCTGAGCTGTTGTCGCTGCCCATAACAACGGCTATAAGATGAGTGCCCTCACGCATCGCACTTGCCGAAACACAGCAGCCTGCTTTTGATGTTGTGCCCGTTTTAAGACCCGTTGTGCCGTCATAAAAACGCACCAGCTTATTTGTATTCACAAGCTCCGTCTGACCCTCACGCAGAGAGTCCATCCAGATTGTTGTGTAATTGATTATCAGCTCGTGTTTCAGAAGCTCGCGCGACATTATTGCAACATCCATTGCGGTTGTCAGATGGTTTTCGGTTGTATCGTCAAGTCCGGTGCAGTTTTCAAAATTTGTATTTGTCATGCCAAGCTCTTTTGCTCTGTCGTTAAGCATTTTTACAAAAGCTTCGTCACTGCCCGCTATGTATTCACCCAGTGCGGTGCAGGCATCGTTTGCGCTGTAAACAGCTGTCGCCTTCAGCAAATCATCAACGCTCATCTGCTCGCCCTCTTTGAGCCATATCTGTGAGCCTCCCTTTGCGGCGGCAGTTGCGGAAACGGTAACCATATCATTCAGTGCGATTTTTCCGCCGTCGATGGCCTCTGTAACAAGCAAAAGCGGCATAATTTTTGTTACCGATGCAGGATAAAGACGCTGGTTTTCGTTATGTTTCATCAGCACCTTGCCCGTTGATGCATCCATAAGCACTGCCGCCTTTGCCTTGATTTCAACCGGCGGTTTTTCCTCTGCGCCGTATACACAGACACAAGAACAGATTACTGCGGCAACGGATAAAATCAAAGAAAAAACAGATTTCAGCATTTTTTTCATATCAAACTCTCCCTTCAAAAGAATATATGTTGCAATCGGCATTGATTATCACCCTGTAATCTGTTATAATTATATTTTGGGTGATAAAATGAAAGCTGCATTCCATACTCTCGGCTGCAAGGTTAATCAATATGAATCTCAGGCAATGGCTCAAAGCCTTGAAAAACAAGGATTTATCATTGTTGACCCTTCTGAAAACGCCGATGTATATATTATAAACTCCTGCACGGTCACTGCGGAAAGTGACAGAAAAACCAGACAGGCTGTCCGTAAATTCAAAAAGCTTCATCCCGACAGCATTGTTGTGCTTACGGGCTGTATGACTCAGGCATTCCCCGAATACGGTGAAAAGCTTGACGAAGCGGATATTGTCATTGGCAACAAAAGCAACCGTTTTTTGGGCGAATACATCGAAAAATATATCAATGGAAGCGGCAGAATTTTTGCCGTTGACCTTCACAAAACAGGCGACCCCTTTGCAGGCGATACCATAAGCTCTTTCAGAGAAAGAACAAGGGCTAATGTGAAGATTGAAGACGGCTGTAACCGTTTCTGCTCATACTGTATTATTCCCTATGCAAGAGGCAGGGTGCGTTCAAAGCCCCTTGACGAACTAAAAAACGAAATTGCCGCACTGGAGAAAAACGGATTTTCAGAAATCGTGCTTGTAGGTATAAACCTTTCCGCCTACGGTATGGGCACGGATATAAATATTGTTAATGCGGTGAAGCTTGCCGCTTCATTTGACGGCATAAAAAGAGTTCGTCTGGGCTCACTTGAACCCGACCATATTACGGATGAAATCATAGACGGTCTTGCGGAAATCCCCGAGTTTTGCCCCCAGTTTCACATTTCACTGCAAAGCGGCTGTGACGAAACCCTGAAACGCATGAACAGACACTATGACAGCGGTGAATATTATTCTCTTTGCCGGAAGCTCCGCAATGCATTTGAGGATACAACGCTTACAACGGATGTTATGGTGGGCTTCCCCGGTGAAACGGATGAGGATTTTTTGAAATCCCTTGATTTTGTGAAAAAAGTGGGTTTTGAAAAGGTTCACGTATTCCCCTATTCCATACGGCCCGGCACACCTGCGGCAAAGATGGCAAATCAGATTGAAAAATGCAAAAAAGAACGAAGGGCAGCAGAAATGAGCAATACCTGCGAGGAAATACGCAGAGAATTCCTCGAAAGTCAGGTCGGTAAAACCCTTGAAGTTCTTGTTGAAGACTATCACGACGGCTACGCACAGGGATATACCAAAAATTATACACCCGTCAGAATAGCCTGCGGTGAAAACCTGCATGGCATTGTGAAAGCAAAAATCACCGCAGTTGACGGCGATTTTTGTGTGGGAACAATATAATTTTTACGGCATCGGAATAACCGATGCCGTTTTTTAATTATTACTCTTGCTAAGCGGTTTGCGAAACAGAAGGCTGAGAAGTGCTTTGCCGTTAAAGGGTATGAGGGGATAAAGATAGCACTGACCCGTTACGGTGCGTGTTGATGCAATTTCGATAATGACAATCAATATACCTGCAGCAAAGCCCCACGCATTGAAAAGCGCTGTCAGGGCTATAAGCATCATTCTGAAAAGCTTGAAGGCGTAGCCAAGTTCAAAGCTAGGCTGCGCAAAGTTTGTCATTGCAACAAACGCCATATAGAGCACAACTTCGGACACAAACCAGCCTGCATTCACCGCAAATTCACCCAGCACCAAGGCTCCGATTACACCGAATGAACCGCTGAGGGATTGGGGTGTGTTGATTGAAGCAAGACGGATTGCATCTATTACAAGCTCAACAATAAAAAGCTGTGCCACAATAGGCAGGCTGTTTGGCTCTTCAATCCTTATGAAATCAAGCCAGGGCGGAATATAGTCCGGATTCTGCACAAGCAGAAACCAAACGGGAATAAGCAGCATTGTCATTGCGAAAATAACCATTCTCACAATCCGCATATATGAACCGATTACGGGCGACATATAATAATCGTTGGTATCCTGCAAGAAATCAAAAATACCCGAAGGAATTATCATCGCCGCAGGTGAATTATCGATAATCACAACCATGCTGCCTTCAAGCACGCTTGCCGCCGCCGCATCGGGTCGCTCCGTATAACGCACCTTAGGAAACGGATTAAACCACTGTTTGGGCACAAGGCAATCGATAAGGCTCTGATGGCTCATAGTCAATGAGTTTATTGACACCGAATCAATCTTTTTGCGCAGGGCTTTCAGCATTTTATCGTTAACTCTGCCCTGCATAAAACAGATAACCACATCTGTTTTTGATTTTTCTCCTACGGTGTGTATTTCCATTGTCAGCGCTGTATCTCTTATTCGGCGTCGGATGAGAGCTGTGTTAAAAACAAGAGTTTCCACAAATCCGTCGTGAGGTCCGCGCAAAACTCTGTCGTTTTCGGGCTCGCCCACTGACCGCACGGGATAAGTTCGTGCATCTATGACTATCGCCTCTGAAAAGCCCTCTACAAGCATTGCAATCGCACCGGACAGTACCGACCTTACCAGGTCATCAACCTTTGAAACCACATCAGTTTCCACATAGGGAATAAAAGCATTTGCAAAATCTCTTGTAGTCTGACAGCTTTTCAGGGTCTTTTCATCTGCATTCATAAAATATGCCATTGTTTTTGCCATTGTTTCATCCTTGCAAAAGCCGTCTACAAAATAAAGCTTTACATTTCGCTTGCTGATTTTCACTTCTCTGCCCACAAGGTCAAAGCTTTCTTTTATTCTGAATTCCGAATCAAGCGTTGAGATATTAAGCCAATAGTTATCCGATAAAATCTTTTCCATTTTCTTTCCCCCGATAAAAATAAAAACGGTGACATTATCTGTCACCGTTTATTATTTACTTTTTATTTATCGGTATTCATTATAAAGATTGACTATGGCATTCCAGGTAAGAGGACCTGCCGCACCCGTCTGCGGAAGTCCCGAAAGCCTCTGCACCGCCGTTACTGCTGCTTTTGTCTGATTGCCGTAAATTCCGTCAACCGTTACGGAAGGCACGGATCTGTTATTCTGCGCAATCACGCGAAGGAAGGTCTGAAGCTGGGTAACAACATTTCCGCTTGCACCTGTTGTTACGGTATAACCGGGATAAAGCAAGGATGAATATGAACGGTATTCATCGGGCAGGGAATTGAGTATGCCGTAGTAGGCATCCTGCAAGGCATACCAGGTTGCTCTGCCAATAATTCCGTCAACCGTCAGACCGTATTCACGCTGAAACGCACGGACTGCATTTTCGGTAGCAGGGCCGAAAACACCGTCAACGGAAATCTGAGGCAATCTGTCGTTGAAAAATCCTATAAAATTCAGATAATACTGCACAGACCTTACATCCGTGCCTCTGCTTCCCCTTTTAAGCACCTCGCTGAAAATTCTTTCAACCTCACTGATTGTTATGCCCTCGGAATAAAGCTCCGATACTTTTTTGACCGCATTGTAAATCTGCTTTATTTTATACCAGGTCGCCTTGCCTACTATACCGTCCTGAGCAAGATTAAAAATTTTCTGAAACTGCAAAACCGCCGCTCTTGTCGATGCATCAAAAATACCGTTGGTGTCAGGAATCGACGGAATAGAAGGATAATTTCGTCTTATTCTGTTAAGCTGTCGCTGAATCGTACGAACATCTTCACCGTTTGAGCCCAATCTGAGCAAGGTGCCGGGATATGTTTCGGATATATTTCTGACAGGTGCATTTCTCACAATATTTATATCGTTACCGTAATAATTTTGCAAAATCTGATAGGGAGTTCTGCCCCGATTTGCAAGAGTAACCGTGCCCCACTGAGAAAGTCCGCGGCAGGTTACGCTTCTGCCGTCGCAGTATTCTGTAAAATAAGGCTGAATCTGATTGCCCTTTGTTACATAGTCGTTGAAAAGTTCATCAACTATCCGTGATACATTAGAGAAAATTTCCCTGCCGTCAACATACGCCTGGTCATATGATGTAGAGTTGGTTATATCAAAATTATACCCTCTGCTTCGGTAATATTCGGTGAAAATTCTGTTAAGTGCAAAGGAAACCTGAGCATAAATATTTGCTCTTATTGCATTTTCGGGCCAAGTAGGATAAATTTCGCTCGACGCAACGTTTTTTATATATTCGGTAAAAGGTACACGGACATTCCTTGCGTTTGAGTTTGGAGTGCCCAGATGCACTGTTATATATTCGGGTATTACAGGTGTTACAGCCATAATATCCTCCTACCTTAATGTGTTGACGGAATTTTCGTCAACAACTATAGGCTCGGGCTCCTGAAGTCCCGGTGCCTTCGCAAGCATACGCACAGGCTGAACTGATTCCGTGCCTGAAAATACGGGCACATTGGTAAACACTGCCCTGACATAAGCCGGATGCTCAACATAAACAGAATAGACCGAATAGGGCAGACGGGGATTGCTGCCCGACTGGGGTGACTGAGAAATTTCTCGGGGCGGCGCAGGCAAGCTCACCGTATCGCTTATGCCGTCAATATCCGTAAGCCCGTCAAAAACCGCAACATTTCCGCTTGGGAGCTCAAGAAAAACCATTACCCTTGCACTGCCTACGCCAAAAGCTCTGTCCGATGCGTATGTTTCCACTTTCAGCGTCCCGTTGTCAGGATTAGCGGCAAGGAACTCATTTATTTCCCCACATCTTGCCCTTTGCTCGGGAGTTGATGCATCGTTTACACCTGCACACAGACTGCGGAGCACCCGGGCACCGTCTGTTACTGCATCGGCGACAACAGGTGCAATGCTTTGTGCTGTTGATTCCTGTTGAGCAGGCACAGCCTGAACGGCACGCACCTCCTGGTTTTCTGCAGCATCCGATAAAGGGTCGCTTCTGTCCCTTTCAAAAGTTTCATCTTTTTCCAATGCATTATGCATCTCCTGCTCACGCTTATCGATTTTTTCACCGCTTACCTGCGGATAACCCGACACATTATTTCTTCTGCTGAATTCCAGCATTTCCGCCTTATATTTATCCATCAGCTTTTCCATTTCTCTTTTATCCATAGCAAAACCTCCGTTTCGTCAATTACATTATATTGACAAAGCGGAGGTTTTGTTACAAAAAAGAGGGCTGCCTTGCGGCAACCCTCTGAAAAATTCTTATTAAGGATTATTCTTCATCCTTCTTTTTTCTGCTTGCAAGAACAAATGCTGCTGCGGCTGCGCCTGAAACTGCTGCGAATGCTGCAAGGCCTGCTGCCGAACCTGTATCGGGAATTACAACATCTGTTTCGCTTGCCCACTGTGCTTCAAATGTGAGATCCTCATTACCCATCTTTTCGGGGATTTCAGGATCCCAACCCTTGAAGATGCTGCCGTCCTTTTCGGGATCTGCGGGAACAGGAATCTTTGTGCCTTCAACTACCTTGTAGGTCTTGTATACCTCGCCGTCTACCATAAAGGTTACGGTGTGAGTATGCTTGACAAGCTCTGAAATACCAACGATAACAAGGATACCGCCGATAATTGAAACGCCTGTTATGATAGCTGCGTTGATACCGATTGCTGTGCCGATAACTGCACCTGAAACAACTGCACCGCCGACAACGAGTGTTACGAAATCCTTATCGATTTCCCACTGTGCTTCAAATGTCATATCTTCGCCGGGCATTGTTGCGGGAACTTCAGGATCCCAGCCTGCGAATACAAAGCCGAACTTTGTGGGTGTTTCGGGAGTGGGAATTGCTTCGCTCTTTTCAAGAATATAAAGCTCAACAGTCTTGCCGTCTACAACAAATCTTGCTGCATACTTATCGCCTTCTGTGGGAACTTTTTCCCATTCTGCTGTGAAGGTGAGGTTTTCAGCAGGCATTGTTGAGGGCACTGAGGGAGTCCAACCTGCGAAGAGGTAGCCTTCCTTAGAGGGATCTGTGGGAACGGGGATTTCTGCACCAAAGGTTACATCATATTCATCATATGTTGCACCGTCAACAACATAAGTTGCCTTGTATGATACGAGATGGTCGATTACTGCGTAGGCAACAAGATCACTGTTACCCATTGTTGCGGGAAGTGCGTTGCCTTCTGCATCTACCCATTCGTTCTTGAATACAACACCTGTTGCTTCGGGAACGGGATGAACCATTGTTTCGCCCTCTTCAAAGGTCTTTGTTGCGTAAGGTGTTGAGTCACCCTTGTTGAGGTAGTAAGTTACTGTATGTGTGGGTGCAGCGAGTGCTTCCCATGTAGCTGTAACAGTAAGGTCGTTTGCAGGCATTGTATCGGGAATTTCCTTATCCCAACCTGTGAACTTATAGCCTTCTCTTACAGGTTCAGCAATATTGCCGATTGCTTCGCCTTCTTTAAGAGTCTTTTCAATCTTTGCTTCGCCGTTTACTGTACCGCCTGCAGCATCAATTATAAGTTTATATGTCTTGGTTTCAGGCTTAGCTTCCCAGATAGCTGTTACGGTGATATCCTTTGCAGGAATCTTGCCGTCCTCAGGAAGACCTGACCAACCCTTGAAGTTGAAGCCGTCTCTTGTGGGCTCTGCGGGAAGTGTAATATCAGTGCCGTAATTGCCGCTTGCGGTAGCCTTTGAAGTACCGTCTGCGAATGAACCTTCGCCTGCGTCAAATGTCACTGTTGCTGACTTGATTTCCCATGTTGCTGTAAGG
Source organism: Oscillospiraceae bacterium (assembly GCA_015066625.1). GTDB lineage: Bacteria > Bacillota > Clostridia > Oscillospirales > Acutalibacteraceae > CAG-177. The sequence goes on along the minus strand of SVOC01000001.1, from coordinate 122,425 downwards.
TCAATGGGAGCATTGGGCATTGTTGTGGGAATTGTTGCAGGATTGCCCTGAGCATCAACCCAACCTGTGAAGGTGTAGCCTTCTCTCGTGGGCTCTGCAGGAACAATACCCGAAAGCTTTTCGCCATATTCAACACCGGTTTCTGTGAACACTGATGTACCGTCAGCAAATTCACCTTCGCCTGCATTGAGTGTGATATCATTCTTGTTTGCTGACCAGTCTGCATGAACAACAAGGTCTTTTTCAGGCATCTTCTTGTCTTCAGGCATATCTGTCCAGCCGTTGAAGGTATAGCCTTCCTTAGCTTCGGGAGCAAACTCTGCGATATCTGCACCAGCTTCATACTGCTCTGTTTTGAGGAGAGTTGAGCCGTCATAGTATTTAATAGTATAGAGTGTGGGATCAACGGGAACCCATACTGCATCGAGAACTGCATCGCCTTCGGGAATTGTTGTTACGATCTTGCCGTCCTTATCAGCCCAGCCGCCGAATGTGAAGCCTTCCTTGGTGGGTTCACCCTTCTGGGGAACGGGAAGTGCATCGCCTTTGATACCTGCGTCTGTTACTGTTTCATAGGTTTCATCGTCAACAATGAAGGTGATATCGTAAAGCTCTGACCATTCAGCCTTAATGCTTACCGCATTTGCAGGCATTGTGCCGGGAATGCTTGTTGCATTGCCGTCAGCATCAACCCAACCCATAAACTTGAAGCCCTCATATGTGGGACCTGCGGGAACGGTAACGGTCTGACCTTCTTCAAGCTGTGCAGTGTAAACTTCTGCACCGTTTGCGAATGTACCGCCGTTTGCATCAACTGTAAGGTCATATTTTGCTGCAGGAACGGGATCCTTTGTCCATTCACCGGTAATTGTTACATCGTTACCGGGCATTACAAAGCTCTCGGTAAGTCTGCCGTTATAAATCCAGCCGTTGAAGGTGTAGCCGTCAACAACGGGAACATCTGCAACCGTAACGGTTGTTCCTTCGGGAACCGTGTCACCTTCGGGAAGAGTTGCTTCTGCAGGAATATCGCCGGTCCATGAATAGCTGTATGTGTATTCATCGGGATCTGCAGGGATTTCTTCCCAGATCGCTTCAAGCTCAACTTCGTCTGCAGGCATTGTGAAGCTTGCACCGGGTGCGTAGCTTACATCACCGTTTTTCCAGCCCTTGAACTCGTAGCCGTCCTTGCTGAGAACGGGAAGTTCGAATACTGTGCCTACTGTTGCTGATTCTGTTGTACCTTCGGGTACTTCAACATCGTCAAAGCCTGTTACATAATCGATCGTGTATTCGTTTGCTGTGTATGAGCCGACTACTGTTACATCGCCGTTGGGCATTGTGAAATCTTCGCCCTCGCCGTATGTTACACCGTCATATACCCAGCCGTTGAAGGTGTAGCCTTCTACCACGGTTGCAGCTGCAAGCTCAATTGTATCGCCGTAGAAGAGACCTGTTGAAGCTGCGGGAAGCTGTGCACCTGCAGGTGCTGATGAGTAGCTGTAGGTAAGGGTGTATTCGTTAACTGTGAGCTCAGCGTCAAATGTCATATCGCCGGGGCCCATAACTGTATTTACGGGAATATCCCAACCGCTGAATGTTTCGTCCTCTGCGGGAGTATATGCGGGAGCCTCAATCTTTTCACCGAACTTGTACGGAACCCTTGTGAACTCCTCACCGTTGATGTTGAAGATTGCATAGTAGGTTTCTTCTTCCCACTGTGCAACAAAGGTATCGTCGGTTGTGAAGGTTGCGCCTTCAGCATCCTTGTCCCATTCAACAAACTTATAGCCTGTTCTTGCGGGGTCTGCGGGAACTTCGATTTCTTCGCCGTACTTACCGCTTACAACAATCTTATCTGAACCGTCTGCAAACTTACCGCCGTTTGCAAGGAAGGTTACGGTTACCTCTGCAAGCTTGCAGTAAACGTTGATAACATTTTCACCGTTCTTGGTTACGGTAATCTTTGTTTCTGTTGTTCTGTCTTCATCAAGAACGTTGCTTACTGAATCGATAAGCTCTTCAAATGTGTAGCTGTGGTCAGCGGTTGCTGTTTCACCCTTGTGGATTACTTCAACTGTGCTGCCTTCTTCAACGCTGCCTGTTGCAACCTGAGTTGTGATTTCGGAGCCGTCAGCAGGATTGATGGTTATTACATTAATAATATACTCTACGCCTTCATCGGGTTCAACCGAAACGGGGGTCCACACTGCATCGAAGTACATATCTTCGTTTACCATTGCATCGGGAACAGGTGACCAACCTTCGAAGGTGTAGCCTTCTCTTGTGGGAGCTGCGGGAGGTGTGATTGATGCTCCGTATTCAACACCCTTTACAATGCTGAGTGTCTTACCGTCTGCAAACTTACCGCCGTTAGCGTTGAAATATGCATCGTGCTTGGTTGTGTTCCAGATTGCAATAAGATCAAGACCGCCTGCGGGCATTGTTTCGGGGAAATCTACGGGAACTGTGGGCTCTGTTGCAAGTGCCCAGCCGCCGAATTCAAAGCCTTCCTTCTCGGGTGCTTTGGGAGCGGTAAGGGGTGCACCGCAGTCTACATTCTCAATAGCTTCGATTGCTTCGGGAACGCCGCCGTTTGTATTGAATGTGATTGAATATTTGATGGGTGTGCGTACTGCCTCGATAGTCATATTCTCGGCAGGCATTGTTTCGGGAACTGTTTTATCCCACTCGTATGTGTAGCCGGCTTCCTTGGGAAGTGCGGGAGCAGTTACTTTTGATTCAAATTCACCTGTTACAACATCAATAAGTGAACCGTCGTGGTTTTCAAATCTGATTGAATAGGTGTTCTTTGCCCAGATTGCGGTGATTTCAAGGTCTTCCGCAGGCATCTTTGAGGGAACGGGAGTGTTCCAGCCCTTGAATGTATAACCGTCCTTTTCGGGAGCGGGTACAACTGTTGTTATATCTGAATTATATTTGCCGACGATGGGGTCAATAACTGTCTTACCTGTATCAACAAAAGTAATCTTTGTTTCCTTGATTTCGTAAACAGCATCAAATCTCTTGCCTTCTTCGTCCATGATGCTGACTTCGGGATCCCACATCACAAAGGTGTAGCCTTCTTTTTCGGGTGCTTCGGGAGCAACAATCTGCTCGTCGAAAGCAGTGGGAACAGCTTTGTAAAGCTCGCCGTCAACATAGAACTCTGCATCAAATACATCCGCTGAATCCATAGCGTTGAGAACTACATCACCCGTTACGGTGTAGGGGAATTCAACAACTGTCTTTGATCCGTCTTCGTTCTGAATGTACCAGGACTCATCTTCCGTGTAACCGTCGGGAACATCTGAAGCGAAGATAACATCACCGTAGTATGCGGGGAACTTATCAACAACTTCGTTGCCATCCATAAAGGTTACGTAGTATTCGATATCGGTGTAATCTGCCTCGAAAGTGATATCGCTTGTTGCCTTTTCAGGGAATTCTTCGCTCCAGCCAATGAATTCCTTGCCCGGGAATACGGGCACTTCCGTGAATTCAGCAGGTACATCGCCGTAGTTGTAGACAAATGAATATGTTCTTTCGCCGTTTGATTCAAATGTACCGCCCTGGAGTGCATCAAAGATGAATGTAACCGTCTTGATTTTGTAAACGGGAACAAGCTCTACATTTCCGATGGGCATTTTCTTGGGAACCGAAAGACCGTCTTCTGTTTCCCAGCCTTCGAATGTGTAGCCTTCCTTGACAGGAATACCTGTGGGAAGCTCGGTTGTATCGAAAGCGGGAACTTCTGCTCCGTAGAAAACTTCGTGAGTCTGAACCTGAGTTACGCCTGAGTTATCAACATAACTGTAGTTTACGGAATATTTATTTCTTGCATAGTAAGCATTAAGCACTGAGGATTTGTCACCTTTTACGGTGATTGTGACGTCGCTGGCTTCAAGGTCTAATGTGTAGCCTTCAACGGGAGTCTTAGGAAGAGTAGCTGTGGAACCGTTTGCTGCAGGGATTTCCTGAGTGAAATCGGGAGTAGCCGAATAGGTTCCGTCAGTAAGCATATAGAACACCCGGTAGGTGTAGAAGTTGTCGCCTTCCTGTGCAGGCTTCCATACAGCATAGAGAGTATCATCTTCGTAGCCATACTCGTAAGAAGCAATATCTGCTTCGCTGAGGCAAAGAGCATTAATCTGTGCTTCTGTAAGATAACCGCCCTGAGCTGTTTCATCTTCGTCTGTAAGTTTGAGAGCTGCTTTGATTTCATCTGTGAACTTACCGTCTGCGGGAACTGCAACCTTTGACCAACCTGCAAAATTGTAATCAGACTTCTTGGGTTCGTGTGCACCGAGACCCTTGATGCCGTCACCGACGATGCCGGGAAGGTCCTTTGTAAGAACATATTCATCGCCCTCTGCAAAGTAACCGCCGTTTGCATTAAGAACAATCTTTGATGTTGTTGTAACCTTACCTGCGGGAGATGTTACTTTTGCATCCCAGTCATACATCTGAGCTGCGGAGCTTGTTCCTGCTTCGCCCTTGGGGAAGCTGATGAACATGGGGAAACCGGTTTTTGTTGAAGCCGCAAGTTCAGCGGGAACTCGTGCAGTACCTTCGGTATTTACGGTTCTTGTAAGCTCGTTATCATAAACCTCAAGGTCATATTCAACCGCCCACTGGCTGATATCCATAAGGGTTGTTGTGTTTGACTTTGTTTTGATTGTAATCGAGTTTGCAATGAGGTCATAATCGTTGAAGTATGTTGAATTGATAATGCCTCTGTCAACAAGTGTACCGTCCTCGTTCACATACTGGCTGAACTGAGTTTCGTCAGAATACCAGCCTGCGCTGTCTACTTTAAGAGTAACGGTTCTGTTCATATATCTGCTGTTTGTAACAAGCTCTCTGCGTCCGCCGTCTGTGAACAGAGGGTTGTCCAGATATCTTGAATCAAAAAGAAGAGCCATATTGGCGGAATAGGTGTAGAAATCTGTTCCGATATAAACCCTTGCCTTTACGTGCTCACCGGGTTTAGCTCTGTCTGTTTCGATCCAGTTAACATCTTCGTCAACGTAAACATAATCAGGGATGTTATCGTTTTCATCTCCTACTACGTTGCCGTCCTTGTCGATGATAAAACCGTCTTCATTTCTTTCCATACGGAAAAACTTGACCTGGAAATCAAGATTGAAACCACCGTCAACCTTGGGGTCAAATGCTGCAGAAGCGGCAACCGACATAGAACTGAAAATCATGACAATTGCGAGAAGCATTGCCAATGATTTCTTAAGGTGTGTCATATGCTTTTTCCTCCTTAGTGCTTGAAAGCCGACAAGCGACACTTTCATATAGTACAGATTATTTTATCATAATGCTCCCGGAATTTCAAGTATATTTTTATATTTTTATTATATATAATACAGTCGGAATGTCCGAAAACAAATTTAAAAGGTGTTTATTGTTCAGATGAGCCTGAATCAATCACTTTTGAAGCACGGATTTTTGCAAGCTCATACATCATTGTGTCTCTTGTCTTTCCGTGAACATTGAAGAAGAGAAGGGTTACGCCCTTCATAAATCTGCCGATTGCGGGAGCAAGGGCAAATACAGTCCAGATGCCCGCCAGCATACCGGGGTCAGTCTGGGGAATGTTGATGCCGTTGGCATTGAAAAGGGGTACATAGTGAATTGCGCCGATTGCCGCCGCACTGATAAGCTTTGCGGCAATATTTGAAAGCACTTTGAAATATTCGGTGGCGGCTGTGATTGTTGCCTCGTTGCGCACACCGGATTTCCACTCAACATAGTCATAAAGATCACCGTTGAGAGCCGTGCTGCAATATCTCTGAATACTGTTGAGAGAACCGCAGAAGGTAAGTGCGATTACTATCCACACAACATTGAGAATAAAATGGTCCTCACCGAAGGGCTTGTAGCCCACAAGCCACATTATGAAGTAACAGGCACCGCAGAACATATAACTGCCTGCCGCAAGATTGCGCAGACCGAATTTTCTTGTAAGCTTGGGTGCAAGGGGAAGAACAAAATAGCTGGGAAGACCGGTAAAAAGACCTGCAACGGTTCCGACTGAAAGCTTGCCCATGCAGTTGAGCCAGAAGAAATCTTCAACCATTGTACCCGTGCTTTTGCCGACCGCAAAAAAATTCTTCACAAGAAGAACCCACATAGGTCGGCAGGTACCCACGGTTTTGAGGGTTTCAATAAGACCCATCTGCTTCATTTCATCTCGTGACGCCAAAGGCATTCTTTCTTTGAGTGCAAAGAAGCCGTAGGTTCTGAAAATCAATACGCAGGCGATGAAGAAAAATGCACCGCCCATATAGACATATCTGGTGGGAACTTTAAGCAAATCAACGAAAATCGGAAACAGAGAGGGCAGCCACACACCCGTGAGGTCTGCATAGGCATCGGTGGCTATGAGTCTGTTTCTTTCGCCTACATTGGGGGTTATGTTATAGAGCAGAATCTGATAGCTCGTGTTATAAAATGAGTTGGCGATTGAGCCCACATAGTTGAAGGCAAAAAACCATACAAGAAGCGCTGTCTGCGACATTCCGCCGGGCAGAATCCAGGGCGTGAACGCCGAGAAAAACCAGAACGGCAAGGTCAGAAGAATATAAGGACGCACCCTGCCCCAACGGGTTCGTGTCCGGTCAATAATAAGACCCGAAATCGCGTTGTCAATGGTGTCTATAAATATACTTACCGACTCTGCAACGCCCCATGTTGACGGTTTTATGCCGAGGAATGTTGTTGCAAAAAAGAACAGTCTTTTACTGAATGAATTCCAGTTTGTATCGCCGAAACCCGATAAAATATAAGCTACGTAATGCTTCGGGCTGAGGTAAAGTTTGGTCTGCTGATCAACGTGTCGTTGGACTGAATCGTCGTTTGTTTCAGGTGCCGGAACGGTTTTTGCATCCTCTGACATTACATCACCTTCCTCTGGAAATTCTTATTTTAGTGACACTTTTTCATAGTAAACCTATTTTATCATCCTGTATTCTAAACCATAAACGAAAAAAAATCAAGCATATTCAAGAAAAAATCTCAAATATGCTTGAAACGGTTAAATTATACAAAAATCAAAGCTTGATTTTTTCGCTCACAAGGGGCTTTTCGCAACGTGTATCCCAGAAGCTGTTGGCATAAATAAACACCTGATATTCTCCGCCTTTTTCAAGGCCGTCAAAGGCAACGGTAATGGTATCGGGCATATCATAAAAATAATATTCGCTCCATACGGTTGAGTTGTGCACGGTTACACCGTCAATATTTTTTACAATAACATTGTAATCATCAACATACTCTTTATCAATCTTTGCCTGGTCAAATGTAACGGCAAAACCGTCTTCCTTCACATCGGAAATAACAGCCTTTGCATCCTGCTCAAAATAAGGTGCATCCGTTGTCTTATAGCGTGCGTCGGTGTAGAGATATGAGTCAACATCCCAGGCGGAATCTATCTTCCAGGTGAAGGGGAAGAAGTTTGAAGTGATAAGGTCATAGGGATAAACTCTTACCCTCATATCCGCATCCGCTTCAACAATAAGCATCTGCGCTGCGTTGCTGTCGTTGGGAGGAACGGTGCCGTAAGCCTTATCGAATTCATCAAGCTCAAAATAGCTGAGCGTACCTGTGCCAAGGCAGGTAAAATGCCTTTGATGAATTGAACGGGGGTCATTGATGGGTGCGTGGGAATGACCCGAAAAATCGATAATCTGAGGGTAGTTCATCAGAATTGCGGTAAGCTCATCCTCGCCCCAGTTTGCACTGCCGTATACCGTGCCCATAATATGGGGATGCTGGAAGAAGAAAATAGGCTTTCTGGGATCATCTGCAGCGGCTTTTTTAAGCTCTGCGGCAACCCAAGCCTGCTTTGCTTCGTCAAAATGACAACCCTTTGTGCTCGTGACGCTAATAAAATGATAGCCGTTGATAACCTTATGTGTATCGGGCTCCATGCCGAAAATTCTGCCGAAATTTTCAAGGGCTTTTTCTTCACCGTCGGCCATAAATTCGTGGCTTGCAAGGGATACAACCGCTTCGGTACCTTCTTTGAGGTATTCATCAAGAGTATTTTTGAAGGCATACATCTGTTTTTCTGTGCCTCTTTTTGAAAAATCGCCTACAACATAAAGTGCATCAAGCTTGGAATATTCTTCTTTTTCACTGAGCTCATATGCTGTTTTAATCGCCTTTTCCATTCTTTCGTATTCCGCTTCACGCTCGTCACCGTAGTGAACATCGCTTACAACAAGAAAGCGAAGAACGGGTTTGAAGTTTTTATCAAATGCCATAAGACCTCTCCTATCATCATTTATATGCTTAAAAGGAGCTGCTCCGCGAGCAGCCCCTTTGTTAAATCCTTATCAGATCAATGAGCCAAAGTATGTAAACAGCTTAGCGATGCTGGCAGCAATACTTGAAATAAGACCACCGAAGTTAATTTCACCGATCCATTCCGAGAAGTTGCCCCAGAGACCGCCCCAATCAAGCTCCTTGATGCGGTCAATAAGGCTCTTGTTTTCCTCTTTGCCGTCATCGAGAGCTTCTGTCTTTTCGGTAACTTTAAGCTCATAGATATCTTCGTCGTGGTTCTCGCCTGCGGTTACCTTAACATAGTATGTGCCTGCAGCAAGGGGAAGAGTTTCAGCCTTGGCTGTCTTTGCACTGTCGGTAGCGTTAAGCTTTACTTCATCAACAACCTTTACGTTGTCTGAATTGAGGATTTCAAATTTCCATGAACCTGCGTTTGTTGACTTGAAATCAAAGTTGTATCCCTTGTTGTTTGCAGGTGCAGTGAACTTAAAGCAGTCAACATCATTGCTTGAATCAAGGGTTGCCTTATATGTTTTGCCGATTGTAATCGCATCGGCAGATGTGGTTGCATCGTTAATTTCGGTTTCAGCGTCTGCAACTTCTCTGAAAAGAACTCTTGTCTTGTAGCTGCCGGTGCTGCCTTCAACACCTTCGACTACAAGGTAATAATCGCCCTTTGCAAGACCAACGCTTGCACCGATCTTTGAGGCCTCTGTTGCGAGAATTTCAATAGCTGTAACTTCTTTAAGAACCTGAACACCGTTTTCTTCAACATACATATTGAGAGTAGCGGTGTAGTTGCCCTTGTTTGCGGCATAGTTATAGAGATAAAGGGTGATTACACCGTTTGCGGGGATTGTGAACTTATAGAAGTCAACATCATTTGCACCTATTGAGCCGTAATACTCCTTGGGTGTGCCTGAGGGTGAATACTGGAGAGCAGTAGCCTTTGATGCTTCATCGTTGGGCTCTGCTTCTGAATATGTAACCGCTTCAACCGATACTGCAACGGTATAATCCAGTGTTGAATCGGAAACGGTTCCTGCTTCAACAACAACATAGTATGTTTCCTTTTCAGCTACGCTGAAGGATGCACTGTCTTCTTCACTGTTGCCTGCCGAAGTGAATGTTGCAACTGTCTTTTCACTTGCGTCCTTAATTGTAACAGTGAAATATGTTGCGTCGGCTGAAAGCTTTCTGTGTGTGAACTTAACAGTTGCATTGCCTGCCTTAACGGTTTCAAATACAAAGCAATCCTTATCGTCTGCTTTTTCAAGTAAACCTGTGATTGATTCGCCTACTTCAAGTTCGTTTGCGTCAGCAACAGTGTTGTTAGCTTCGGTTTCAACCCTTGCTTCTGCCGCACCTGCTGTTACAAGGCAGCCTGCAACCATAAGAACTGCAAGAATAAGCGAAAGAAGTGACTTAACTTTTTTCATCTTCTTGTCCTCCTGTTTTTCAAAAAATCATTGGTAGTTGCATTTTATCACAATTTTTTACGATTGTCAAACCGTTATATGCAGGTAAATATTAATAATCGGTAAATATTACGCAGTCAGATGCGTATTTTTCACCCCGAGTAGAATAAATCTTCAATTATTTCGGGTACGTGACAGCCTTCAACTTCATTGTCATTCAGAAGCTTTGCCACATTTTCCGCAGTTTCTCTGCTATCGGTGAATTCACAGTAAAACCGGTTTTCATCCGATATACCGTAAAGAATTTTCACCCCATCCTCGGTAGGCACACTCTGTTCTTCTGCTTTATACATTTGCTACATCTCCTTTGTAGTGACGACCCGTCACATATTGTAAAACTTTTACAATACAAAATCAATAGCAAATATGCAACATTAAAAAATTCGGATGATTACACAATAATTCACTCCAATTTCTGTTAATTATTTACAATTTATGCAAAAAACTGCTCCGGCAAATCAGCCGAAGCAGTCTGAAAACAAATATTAATACATTCCGCCGCCCTGAGCTGCCATTGCTGCTGCCTGAGCTGCATCTGCTGCGGGGTCGGGCTTATCGGTAACAAGGCTCTCTGTTGTGAGCACCATTGATGCAACGGATGATGCATTCTGAAGAGCTGAGCGTGTTACCTTTGTGGGGTCAAGGATACCTGCGGATGCCATATCACAGTAAACATCCTTTGCAAAGTCATAGCCGTAGCCAACCTTGCCGCTTTCGTGGATGGCATTGATAATGATTGAGCCTTCAAGACCTGCGTTTGCCGCAATCTGGCGTACAGGCTCTTCAAGGGCTTTGAGCACGATTTTGATACCTGTCTTTTCATCAGCATCGTCTGTTGTGTCAAGCAAAGCTTTGACGCTGCCGACAGCGTTGAGAAGTGCAACACCGCCGCCTGCAACACAGCCTTCTTCAACGGCTGCCTTTGTTGCGGCAAGAGCATCCTCAATGCGGAGCTTCTTCTCCTTCATTTCGGTTTCTGTTGCGGCACCAACCTTGATAACAGCAACACCGCCAGAAAGCTTTGCAAGTCTTTCCTGAAGCTTTTCTCTGTCGAAATCCGATGTTGTGTTTTCAATCTGAAGCTTAATCTGAGCAACTCTTGATGCAATGCCGTCCTTATCGCCTGCACCGTCAACAATAATTGTGTTTTCCTTTGAAACCTTTACCTGACGTGCTCTGCCGAGCTGTGCAAGCTGAGTATCCTTGAGCTCAAGACCGAGGTCTGATGTGATAACCTCACCGCCTGTAAGGATAGCGATATCCTGAAGCATTTCCTTTCTTCTGTCACCGAAGCCGGGAGCCTTGACGCAAACTACGGTGAATACGCCGCGAAGCTTGTTAACAAGAATGGTTGAAAGTGCCTCACCTTCAACATCTTCTGCAACAATGATAAGCTTGCCGCCTGCGTGCATAATCTGCTCAAGAAGAGGAAGAAGCTCCTGAATGCTTGAAATTTTCTTATCTGTGATAAGGATGAGAGCATCGTCAATAACAGCTTCCATCTTATCTGTATCTGTTACCATATAGGGTGAGATGTAGCCGCGGTCAAACTGCATACCTTCAACAACCTCTGATTCGGTAACTGCAATCTTTGATTCCTCAACGGTGATAACGCCGTCGGATGTAACCTTTTCCATTGCATCCGCAATGAATCTGCCCACTTCTTCATCAGCTGCTGAAATGGTTGCGATTCTTGCAATATCCTCTGAGCTTGAAACGGGCTTTGAATTATTCTTTACAGCTTCAACTGCTGCTGCAACAGCCTTTGCCATACCCTTCTTGACTACCATGGGGTTTGCACCTGCGGTAACATTCTTCATACCCTCTCTGATGAGAGCCTGAGCAAGAAGAGTTGCGGTTGTTGTGCCGTCACCTGCAACATCATTTGTCTTTGTTGAAACTTCCTTGACAAGCTGAGCACCCATATTTTCAAAGGGGTCTTCAAGCTCGATTTCTTTTGCGATTGTAACACCGTCATTGGTGATAAGGGGAGCGCCGTACTTCTTATCAAGCACAACATTTCTGCCCTTGGGACCAAGGGTAATTTTAACTGTATTTGCAAGCTTGTCAACGCCTGCCTGAAGAGCCTTGCGGGCTTCTTCGCCGTAAATAATCTGCTTTGCCATTGATTTATCCTCCTATAATAAAAAGTGAAATTGTTAATTATTCAACGATTGCAAGAATATCACTCTGCTTAACGATGGTATATTCCTCACTGTCAAGCTTAACCTTCGTGCCTGAATACTGGCTTGTGATCACCTTATCGCCAACCTTGATATACATTTCAACCTCGTTGCCGTCAACCATTCCGCCGGGACCGACCGCAACAACCTCTGCAATCTGGGGCTTTTCCTGGGCAGCCGCCGCAAGGATAATACCGCTGCTTGTTGTTTCCTCCACTTCAACTGCCTTGACAACAACTCTGTCTGCAAGGGGTTTAATAGTCATATTTATTACCTCCAAAATTATATTTATCGTTTTAGCACTCTGGCTTGTTGAGTGCTAATTTGTATTTTAGCCACTTTTTCAGGAAAAATCAAGACCTTTTTCCAAAGTTTACAGTATTGTCACAAATAAATTTATAAATCTTACAATCTTGTAACGTTTGTTGACTTTGAAAACGGATGTTGTTATAATGGTATAAAATATTATCTTGATTTGAAAAGGCATCAATATGAACATACTTGTAAGTCTTGATTCAAATTACATATATCCTCTGTGCGTAATGTTCCGTTCATTGGCAAAAACAAACCCCCGCGAGCATTTTGACATCTATGTTGCCTATTCTTCGCTGACGGAAGATGATTTCAAGCGTATGGAATCCGCACTTTCAGGTACGGATGCGGTTATTCACAGAGTTCCCGTTGACGATAAGATTTTTGAGGGCGCTCCCGTGCTGGGAAGGCTCAGCAAAGAAACCTATTACCGCCTGCTTATCGGGGATATTCTGCCCGAAAGCGTTGACAGACTTCTTTATCTGGACCCCGATATCGTTATAAACGGCGATCTTGCGGATTTTTATAATCTTGATATGCAGGGCAAAACCGTTGCCGCAGGCACTCACCTTTTCGGGTTTATGGAAAAGATAAACCTTGCAAGACTGGGTATGAATAAATCAAGCCGTTACATCAATGCAGGTGTACTGCTGATTGACCTTAACCTCTGGCGAAAAACCGTAACTTTGGGTCAGATATTTGAATTTATCACTGCAAACATCAAAAAGCTTCTGCTCGCAGACCAGGATGTTATAAACGTTATGTTTGAAAACAGTATGCTTTATGTAGACGAAAGACTTTATAATCTTGATGAAAAAACTTTTTCCGTATACTCATACAGAAGTGCGGGCAAAAAGAGAATTGACCTTGATTGGGTAAGAAAGAATACCGTTGTTATTCATTTCAACGGCAAACATAAGCCATGGCGTGAAAAAAATTACCGCGGAAGGCTCGGTGAATTTTTTGAAAAAAACAAAGATTTCTGAAAATAAAATGCGGCTCCTGCAAATCACAGGGGCTGTTTTGGTTTGTTGCATATTTCTCGGTGTATTTTTGTACTGTTACATAAAATACGGCAATGAAATTGCGGCAATATTCAGCGATTCCGAACACCTTGAACTGTTTCTTTCTCAGTTTCACGGCTTCGACAAATGGGTATTTGTTGCAATTCGCGCATTCCAGACGGTTATCAAAATTATCCCTGCGGAACCCCTCGAAATCGGTTCCGGCTATCTTTACGGAACACTGGGCGGCATGCTTCTGTGCCTTGCCGGTTCAATGATCGGTTCTCTTGTAATCATCGCACTTTCAAGAGTATTCGGCAGACGGCTTGTTAATATTTTTGTTCCCGTTGATAAAATTGATTCTCTGAGATTTCTTCAGAACAAAAAAAGAGTGTATGAAACACTTTTCTTTATCTATCTTATTCCCGGCACACCCAAAGATATTCTTACTTACGCCGCAAGCATTATAAACCTTGATATGAAAAAATTTCTGCTGGTTACGGGTATTGCAAGAATTCCTTCCATTCTTGTATCAACCTGGTGCGGTGAGCAGCTTATCAGCAAGAATTATTTTCTTGCCGCCGCCGCATTTATAATCACAACCGTGCTCAGCGTGGTATGCGGTGCAATTTACAATAAATTCACCTCAAAGCAGGATAAAACCGAATCTGAAAACAGAGAGGATGCTGAACAGGATGCAGGCAACACTGACAACTGAAAAGAATAAGCTCTATATGTTCGCACCTGCGGCATTCCTGCTTGCGGGGCTTATGCCCGAATATGTTGCGCCTTTTTTCACCGTTGCAGGCTTTGCCGCCGTGCTTAAAAAGCGTGCCGCAGAAAAGAAAAAGCCCCGTTTCGGGGATATGGGCATATGCATAATTGCCTTTATGGCTTGGATGGTTGTGGGTACATTCTATTCCTCGTCAATTATTTCGTCCCTTGCAAGCATCGGTCTGTGGCTCCTTATGTTTTCGGGATATTATTTCTTCACCGAAACCGTTGACACTGCCGAAAGAGTTGACACAATTATGTATTGCGGTTCTCTGACGGCAGGTATTTCGGGTGCAATCGGCATCGGTCAGATGTTGCTTTATCACATCGGAAACCATTTTGACAGCAGCATAAGCAATGCATTCAACCCCTTCTGGCGTTTCCTCAATCTGCTGATTGAAAAGCTTGTTGTATTCCTGCCCGAATTCATAACTTCAAAAATGGGTTCGACAACCTTCCATTCATTTGACACAAGAGCCTGCAGTACCTTCTCAAATCCCCTTTTTTTTGCGGCGATTGAGGTTATGCTTCTCCCCTTTGCGGCATACATGTTCCTTTGCGCACCCACTCTGAAAAAGCGCATAATCGGATTTTTCTGCTTTATGCTTTCAATCGGCGGTATTGCCTGCTCATATTCAAGGGGACCCTACCTTTTTGCGGTTGCGGTATGTGCGATACTTCTGCTTTACGGCGGCAAGAAAACCCTGAAGCTTATGGGTGTAGGCGTTGCGGCAGGCGGAATTGTTATGATTTTTGCAAGCGGTACTGTGAAACGGCTTTTCACCCTTCTCAGCGGCAAAGATATATCCGTCAACACACGAAAGGCTCTGTGGGACGGCATTTTTGATATGATTGGCGATAAGCCCATACTGGGCTACGGCACGGGCTTTGACAACGTAAGACAGATGCTTCACAATGTATACGGGGTCAAGCAGCCTCACGCTCACAAC
This sequence comes from Oscillospiraceae bacterium, assembly GCA_015066625.1. Classification (GTDB taxonomy): domain Bacteria; phylum Bacillota; class Clostridia; order Oscillospirales; family Acutalibacteraceae; genus CAG-177. The sequence goes on along the minus strand of SVOC01000001.1, from coordinate 107,423 downwards.
ATTTTCCTTGAAGCCTGGGTTGAAAACGGAATTTTGGGTATTCTTCTTCTTATTGCCGTTTTCTTTGTATTCTTTATCAACATCATCCGTCTTTACAAACTCAAAGACAGATGCAGAGAATATGCAATCACTCTTTTTGCTTCAGTTGCGGGCTTTGTTCTCTGCGGTATGACAGACTGCCTTTTCTACGGTCTGAAGCCCTTGCAGTATCTTATGATGGTGCTGGGTCTTTCTCAAGCAGTATTCGCTATTTATCTCAACAAACAAACGGAGAAAAACAATGAACATATTATCAATAGGTAACAGCTTTTCTGCAAACGCTCACAAATTTCTTCCTCATATTCTCAAGGCCGACGGCGACGAAATAATGCTTTGTAACCTTTTTATAGGAGGTTGCTCACTTGAACAGCACTGGAACAACTGGCGCGAAGAAAAAACAGATTACGACTATGAAATCTATCTTCCGGGCGAAACGGAGATGACCCGTGCAGACGATGTAGCTCTTCACGAGGCGGTTGAGGATGAGGACTGGGATGTTATCACATTACAGCAATGCAGCCATTTCAGCGGCATTCCCGAAACCTACTCCCCTTATCTTTCGGAGCTTGCGGAATATTGCAGAATGGTAAAACCCGAAGCAAAAATAATGCTTCATCAAACCTGGGCATATGAAGAAGGCTGCACTCACGGCGGATTTGCAAACTATAAAAACAGCCAGCAAGAGATGTACCGTGCTCTTACGGAGGCTTATGTTGATGCTGCTATGGAGGCGGATATTGATTTGATTATCCCCAGCGGCAGAGCGTGGCAGACGGCACGAAACACAATCGGCGATATACTGACCGTTGACGGCTACCACGGCAACGACCTTGGCTGCTACCTTGCAAGTGCCTGCTTCTATGAAATGATTTTCGGCAGAAGTATTCTTGAAAACAGCTTTAAATTGCCCGATGTTGACAAAAAGACAATGGAAATTCTCAGAATCTGTGCTCACACGGCAGTTGAAAAAGGAATAATGCTGAAACAGTAAAAAAATTGACCGAAGGAGAAAAACTCTTTCGGTCTTTGTTTTTTTATTTAATGAACAGATGCTTTCTTTTGTTATAGTATTTCGTGTAAACCGTTATCCAGAATACAACAGAAATAACACCTGAAATCATGTTTTTTGCCAATGTAAGTAACATTTCGGTATCAAAGTTTCTCGTCAGAATTATCATTACAATGAAATAGACAAGTCCTACTGCTTGACTGAGCACCTGGCTGATATAAATATGCATCGGTGCCGTTTTTTTATATTCTATCATAGCAAACGAAACATATGCGTAGTAAATTGCCAGTGCAATTTCTATGAATGCCAAAATCATATGTGCTTCTCTGTGAGAATCCAGAAAAAAAGCAATTGAAATTATATCCTTTGGGATTATTTTTGTATCAGCATACAAGGTAACCATTTTACTTAACACTCCGGGGATAAGCGATATGCCTATAAACGAGTTAACTAACGCACTGAACGGCATTATAAAGTATGCCTGTAACTTATACCATTTCATTCCCAATGCATTTGATTCAGCTTCTGTTACGCTTTCGCCGCAAGCAGGACAAAAACTGACATTTTGATAAATTTCTGTTCCGCAGTTTTTGCAATTCATAGCCATACCTCCTTTTCCGTAATTCAATATTATAACATCGGCGTAAAGTTGTCAATAAAAAAAGGAGCAACCCGAAGGTTGCTCCCAAAAAGTTAATTTTTAATTATTCGTTGATTTCGATAACAACGCCTGAACCAACAGTTCTGCCGCCTTCACGGATAGCGAAACGGAGACCCTTTTCAATAGCGATGGGAGTGATGAGTTCAACGTCCATATCAACGTTATCGCCGGGCATGCACATTTCAGTGCCTGCGGGAAGGCTGATAACACCTGTAACGTCTGTTGTTCTGAAATAGAACTGAGGACGATAGTTGTTGAAGAAGGGAGTATGACGGCCGCCTTCTTCCTTAGTAAGAACGTAAACCTGGCCCTTGAACTTTGTGTGGGGGTTGATTGAACCGGGCTTGCAAAGAACCTGGCCTCTTTCGATTTCAGTTCTCTGAACACCACGAAGGAGAGCACCGATGTTGTCGCCTGCCTCTGCGTAGTCGAGGATCTTACGGAACATTTCGATACCTGTAACAACAGTCTTTCTCTTTTCGTCTGAAAGACCAACGATTTCAACTTCTTCTGAAGTTCTGAGCTGACCTCTTTCAACTCTACCTGTAGCAACAGTACCACGGCCTGTGATGGTGAATACGTCTTCAACAGGCATAAGGAAGGGAAGGTCTGCCTTTCTGTCGGGAGTAGGAATGTACTCGTCAACAGCAGCCATGAGTTCCCAGATGGGAGCGATTGAAGCGTCTGATGTGTCAGCGCCTGCATATTCGAGAGCCTTGAGAGCTGAACCCTTGATGATGGGAGCTTCTTCGTCGAAGCCGTACTCAGCAAGTGTCTCACGGATTTCCATTTCAACGAGCTCGAGGAGTTCGGGATCGTCAACCTGGTCAACCTTGTTCATGAAAACGATGATTCTGGGAACGCCAACCTGACGAGCAAGAAGAAGGTGTTCCTTAGTCTGAGCCATGGGGCCGTCTGTTGAAGCGATAACAAGGATAGCGCCGTCCATCTGAGCAGCACCTGTGATCATGTTCTTGATATAGTCGGCGTGGCCGGGGCAGTCAACGTGAGCGTAGTGACGTGCATCTGTCTCGTACTCAACGTGAGCTGTGTTGATTGTGATACCGCGCTCTCTCTCTTCGGGAGCCTTATCGATGTTAGCGTAGTCAATGAAGTCTGCGCCGCCCTTCATAGCGAGGGTCTTTGTGATAGCAGCTGTAAGAGTTGTCTTACCATGGTCAACGTGACCGATGGTACCGATATTAACGTGGGGCTTATTACGTTCGAATTTTGCCTTTGCCATTGGTATTTCCTCCCTTTTTAAATAAGCAAATTATTTTTTCTATGCTCGTGCATAGTTTCATTGTAACAAGTATGGGCTTAAATTTCAAGCCCTTTTTTTAAAATTGCAACACAAATTATCTTTCGCTGATAACTTTTTCGGCAATTGACTTGGGAACTTCAGCATAATGGCTGGGTTCCATAGCGTACTGACCACGACCCTGAGTTCTTGAACGCAGAGCGGTAGCGTAACCGAACATGTTGGAAAGAGGAATATTTGCGTTGATCTGAACTGCACCTGTTCTTGCTTCTGTGCCCTGAATCATACCGCGGCGTGAGTTGATATCACCGATAACGTCACCCATATATTCATCGGGAACGATAACTGCGGTTTTCATGATGGGCTCCATAAGAATGGGAGCAGCCTTCTTCATAGCATCCTTGAATGCCATCGACGCGGCAATCTTGAAGGCCATTTCTGATGAGTCAACTTCGTGATATGAACCGTCGTAAAGAGTTACCTTAACATCAACAACGTTGTAGCCTGCGAGAACACCTGTAAGCATTGCGCCCTTAACACCGGCTTCGATAGCGTTGAAGTATTCCTTGGGAATAGCACCGCCGACGATGTTGTTAACAAACTCGTAGCCCTTTTCGGGGTTGGGTTCAATTCTCATCTTAACATGACCGTACTGACCCTTACCGCCTGACTGACGTGAATACTTGGTATCAGTATCAGCAGCCTGGGTAATTGTTTCACGGTAAGCAACCTGAGGCTGACCAACGTTAGCTTCAACCTTGAATTCACGGAGAAGTCTGTCTACGATGATTTCGAGGTGGAGCTCACCCATACCTGCGATAATTGTCTGGCCTGTTTCTTCATCTGTATAGCACTTGAATGTGGGATCCTCTTCTGCGAGCTTTGCAAGAGCAATACCCATCTTCTCCTGACCTGCTTTGGTCTTGGGCTCGATGGCAACTCTGATAACGGGCTCGGGGAATTCCATTGATTCAAGAATAATAGGATGCTTGGGGTCGCAAAGGGTGTCACCTGTAGTAGTCTGCTTAACGCCAACGCAAGCAGCGATATCACCTGCATAGCAACAGTCAATATCCTGTCTGTGGTTGGAGTGCATCTGCAGGATTCTGCCCATACGCTCGTTTGTATCCTTAGTTGAGTTGTATACGGAAGCACCTGTATCAACCTTACCCGAATAAACTCTGAAGAAGCAAAGCTTACCAACGAAGGGGTCGGTAGCAATCTTGAATGCAAGAGCTGAGAAGGGCTCGTCATCCGATGAATGTCTTGCTTCCTCTTCGTCTGTATCGGGGTTGATACCTCTGATAGCTTCGATATCTGTGGGAGCGGGCATATAATCAACAACAGCGTCAAGGAGAAGCTGAACACCCTTGTTACGGTATGAAGTACCGCAAACAACAGGAACCATCTCGTTGGCGATTGTTGCCTTTCTGATGCAAGCCTTAACTTCTTCAACGGTGAGTTCTTCACCCTCAAAGAACTTTTCAAGAAGTGCATCATCCTGCTCTGCAACATGCTCGATAAGCTCATCGTGATACTTCTGAGCGATTTCTTTCATATCGTCGGGAATATCGGTAACAGTGATGTCAATACCCTTGTCATCATTGTAGTAGTAAGCCTTCATGATTACAAGGTCGATGATTCCCACGAAATCCGACTCAGCACCGATGGGGAGCTGAATGGGAACTGCATTACATTTAAGACGTTCCTTCATCATGTCTACAACACGATAGAAGTTTGCGCCCAAAATATCCATTTTGTTAACATAGACCATTCTGGGAACACGGTATTTATCAGCCTGTCTCCAAACGGTTTCAGACTGAGGCTCAACGCCGCCCTTTGCACAAAGGACCGTAACAGAACCGTCGAGAACTCTCAGTGAACGCTCAACTTCAACTGTGAAGTCAACGTGACCGGGAGTGTCGATGATGTTAACACGGTGGTCCTTCCAGAAACAGGTGGTAGCAGCGGATGTGATAGTGATACCACGCTCCTGCTCCTGCTCCATCCAGTCCATGGTAGCGGCGCCATCGTGTGTTTCACCGATCTTATGAGTTTTACCTGTATAGAACAGGATACGCTCAGAAGTGGTGGTTTTACCGGCGTCAATATGAGCCATAATACCAATGTTTCTGGTCATCTCAAGAGATACCTGTCTTGGCATATGAACCTCCGAAAAAATTTAATAGTAAAAAGTAGTATGCGCAGATTACCATCTGAAATGTGCAAAAGCCTTGTTTGACTCTGCCATCTTGTGTGTATCTTCACGCTTCTTGAATGCTGAACCTGTTGAGTTGGTTGCATCAATGATTTCGTTGGCAAGTCTTTCCTTCATTGTTCTTTCTGAACGCTGACGGCTGTAAAGTGTGATCCAACGAAGACCGAGAGTCTGTCTTCTCTCGGGACGAACCTCCATAGGTACCTGATAGGTAGCACCGCCGACACGGCGAGCCTTAACCTCAAGAACGGGCATAACATTTTCCATTGCTGCCTCAAAAACCTCAAGGGGTTCTTTTCCTGTCTTTTCCTTAATAATGTCAAAAGCATCGTATACGATCTTCTGAGCAACGCCCTTCTTACCGTCATACATAACGTTGTTGATGAGACGGGTTACGAGCTTTGAGTTGTAAAGCGGATCAGGCAAAACTTCACGTTTTGCGATATTGCCTCTTCTTGGCACGTCGCTTCCCTCCTTCACATAGTAATGAATATCATAGGTACTCGGTGACAAATTCCCGTGGCGCCAACGCAGAGGCATACTATATATAATATACCATTGCATTGGTCAAAAGCACTGTTGCTTTTTCAACCTGCAAGATGATTTGTCTTGGTCAAATGGGTGCGGTAATTATTTCTTTGCTGCCTTGGGACGCTTTGCGCCGTACTTTGAACGGCTCTGCATTCTGCCGTTAACGCCCTGGGTATCAAGTGTACCGCGGATGATGTGGTAACGCACACCGGGAAGGTCCTTAACACGGCCGCCTCTGATAAGAACAACTGAGTGCTCCTGGAGGTTATGACCAACACCGGGGATATAAGCTGAAACCTCAATGCCGTTTGTAAGACGAACTCTGGCAATCTTACGAAGTGCTGAGTTGGGCTTTTTGGGGGTTGCAGTCTTAACAGCGGTGCAAACGCCACGCTTCTGGGGTGAGTCCTGATCTGTAAGAATATTCTTCTTTGAGTTCAGACCTTTGAGAAGTGCGGGAGCCTTGGGCTTCTTCACAAGTGTTTCTCTGCCGTTACGAACAAGCTGGTTAAAGGTAGGCAATAAACTCTCTCCTTTCCGTAAAATTTATATCGTGACGAAACCCCGCACTTTCGCAAGTGCAGGAGTTTCGGACACCACAATTTCGTATTTTATCACATATAAGTTCGGTTTGTCAACACTTTTCACAAAAATCAATCATCATTTTCGTCAATATTGACTGCGTTCCCTGTGGGATACACTTCAACATTGTTGTAACACTTCATACCTGTGCCTGAAGGCAGAAGCTTACCGATGATAACATTTTCCTTAAGACCCATAAGAGGATCAACCTTGCCCTTGATAGCGGCATCGGTGAGAACTCGTGTTGTTTCCTGGAAGGATGCTGCCGAAAGGAATGAGTCTGTTGCAAGCGAAGCCTTGGTGATACCCATAAGTGTGGGCATATAGGTTGCAAGCTGAGGCTCAACGCCTGCTTCTGCAGCTTCCTTGGCGATGCGTTCGTTTTCAAGACGGAATTCCATCTTTTCAACAACAACACCGGGAAGGAACTTGGATGCACCGGGATCGGCAATTCTTACCTTTCTCATCATCTGACGAACGATAACCTCGATATGCTTATCGTTGATATCAACACCCTGCATACGGTAGGTTCTCTGAACTTCTCTGATAAGGTAATCGTGAACAGCCTCTACGCCGAGAATTGAAAGAATGTCGTGGGGGCTCTGAGCACCTTCGGTAAGCTGAGCACCCTTTGAAACCTTCTGACCGTCCATAACCTTGACACGGAAGCCGTAAGGAATAAGGTAGGTCTTTTCGTCTCCGTCGTCGCCTGTAACGATAACATGGGGACTCTTCTTGATTTCTCTGAATGAAACAACACCGTCGATTTCACTCATGATAGCGAGCATCTTGGGCTTGCGTGCTTCAAAGAGTTCTTCAATTCTGGGAAGACCGGTGGTAATATCGGACTGGTCGGCAGCACCGCCGGTGTGGAAGGTTCTCATCGTAAGCTGAGTACCGGGTTCACCGATTGACTGAGCTGCGATAATGCCTACTGCCTCGCCTACTGTTACAGGCTCACCTGTTGCAAGGTTAGCACCGTAGCACTTGATACATACGCCGTGTTCCGCGCAGCAGGAAAGAAGTGAACGAATCTTGATCTGTGCCTTTGCGCCTTCGGGAAGCTCGCCGGCTGCAATCTTCTTATCTGTTTCTGCCTGAACACTTGCGGCAACCTTTTCCGCAACTACATCTGTCATCATTACATCCTTGGATGCAAGGAATTCGCCGGTTGCGGGGTCGATATAGTCTTCAAGAAGATATCTGCCTGTAAGTCTTTCTGCAAGACCAACAATCTTTCTGCCGCCGAACTTGGGGTCGCCGTCATAGATATCATATACATTAATACCTTCTGTGCAGTGGCAGTCTTCCTGACGGATAATAACATCCTGTGAAACGTCAACAAGACGTCTTGTAAGGTAACCTGAGTCAGCGGTACGCAGAGCGGTATCGGCAAGACCTTTACGGGCACCACGGGATGAAATGAAGTATTCTGAAATGTTAAGGCCTTCACGGTAGTTAGCCTTGATGGGAACCTCGATGGTTTTACCTGCAGTGTTGGCAATAAGACCACGCATACCTGCAAGCTGACGAAGCTGTGAGTCGTTACCACGGGCACCTGAATCCAGCATCATATTGATGGGATTGAACTTCTTGAAGTTCTTCTTGAGCTCTGAAGCAACTTCTCTTGTGCATTCTTCCCAAGCCTTGATAACTTCTTCTGAGCGCTCATCGTTGGTGATAAGACCTCTTTCGTAGTTTCTTGTAATCTTGGAAACCTTGTTTTCCGCCTTCTGAAGAAGCTCTTTCTTCTGAGGAGGAATTGTTGCGTCGATAACGGCAACGGTGATACCGCTTCGTGTTGAATATCTGTAGCCCTGAGCCTTGATTTTATCAAGAACATCGGCTGCAACTGCGGTGCCGTGAACCTTGATGCAACGGTCAATGATTTTGCCCAGCATCTTCTTGTTAACAAGCACATCAACTTCGGGAGTGAAGAGATTTTCGGGCTTGCTTCTGTCGATAAAGCCAAGATCCTGAGGAACAGGTGTGTTGAAGATAACCTTACCGAGAGTAGTCTTTACAAGCTGTGTAACGGTTTTGCCGTCAACTTCCTTTGACATACGGATTCTGATGTTTACGTGAAGACCGATATCGCCTTCGTCATAAGCCATCATAGCCTCGTCAACGCTTGTGTAAGTGTTATAAATAAGGATTCTTTCGCCGTTTTCGTCAAGGATGGGATTGCCGTCGGCATCCTTTGCCTCTCTTGCGGCGCCGGGTTCATAGGGGTTATCGGGGTTGAAATCCGAATTTTCGGGATTGTTGTCGTTAACCATTGTAAGGTAATATGAACCCAGAATCATATCCTGTGTGGGAACCGCAACGGGACGTCCGTCTGAGGGCTTGAGAAGGTTGTTGGCAGCAAGCATAAGGAATCTTGCTTCTGCCTGTGCCTCTGCTGAAAGAGGAACGTGAACAGCCATCTGGTCGCCGTCGAAGTCGGCGTTGAAAGCGGTACATACGAGGGGATGAAGTCTGATTGCTCTGCCTTCAACAAGAACGGGCTCAAATGCCTGGATACCCAGTCTGTGAAGTGTGGGAGCACGGTTAAGCATAACGGGATGGTCCTTGATAACAACTTCAAGTGCGTCCCAAACCTGAGGATTGGAGCGTTCAACCATCTTACGGGCTGACTTCACGTTGCCTGCAACCTCTGTTTCAACAAGGCGCTTCATAACAAAGGGCTTGAACAGTTCAAGTGCCATTTCCTTGGGAAGGCCGCACTGATAAAGCTTGAGTTCGGGACCGACAACGATAACCGAACGGCCCGAGTAGTCAACACGCTTACCGAGAAGGTTCTGTCTGAAACGGCCCTGCTTACCTTTAAGCATATCGGAAAGTGATTTGAGAGCTCTGTTGTTGGGACCTGTTACGGGTCTGCCGCGTCTGCCGTTATCGATAAGTGCGTCAACAGCTTCCTGAAGCATTCTCTTTTCGTTTCTGATAATGATATCGGGTGAACCGAGCTCCATGAGCTTCTTAAGACGGTTGTTTCTGTTGATAACACGTCTGTAAAGGTCGTTAAGGTCTGATGTTGCGAATCTGCCGCCTTCGAGCTGAACCATGGGCCTGATTTCGGGAGGAAGAACGGGAACAACATCAAGAATCATCCACTCGGGTCTGTTGCCAGACTGTCTGAATGCTTCAACAACTTCAAGACGCTTGAGAGCCTTTGCCTTCTTCTGACCTGAAGCGGTTTCCATCTCTGCTTTCAGTTCTTCGGAAAGCTTATCAAGATCGATTTCAGCAAGCAGTTCCTTGATTGCTTCCGCACCCATACCTGCTCTGAAGTCATCCTCGTAGCGAAGTCTGTACTCTTCGTAATCCTTCTCATCGAGGGTCTGATATTTTTCAAGGCTTGTACCCTCACCGGGGTCAATAACGATGTGTTTTGCAAAATAGAGAACCTTTTCAAGATCTCTGGGTGATATGTCAAGGATGAGACCCATTCTTGAGGGAACACCCTTGAAATACCAGATGTGAGAAACGGGAGTTGCAAGTTCGATATGACCCATTCTCTCACGGCGAACCTTTGCACGTGTGATTTCAACACCGCAGCGTTCGCAAACCTTGCCCTTATAGCGGATTCTCTTGTACTTTCCGCAATGGCACTCCCAGTCCTTCTGGGGTCCGAAAATCTTTTCGCAGAAAAGACCTTCTTTTTCGGGCTTGAGTGTACGATAGTTTATGGTTTCGGGCTTCTTGACCTCACCGTATGACCATTCTCTTATCTGGTCAGGTGAAGCAAGGCCGATTTTTATGGATTCGAATGTAAGATTGCCGTTTGCTTCAATATTTTCCATTAAACGATGCCCCTTCCGTAAGTTACTTTTGGAAAATGGCGATTATTCATAATCGTCCTCCGAAGATTCATAGTCATCAAACCCGAAATCTTCGACGCTCATATCATCACTGAAATCATCGTCGCCGTCATCGGTGTCTCTGTAGAAAATGTCGTTTTCTTCGCTTTCCTCATCAACAATGTATGAGTCGCTCTGTTCTGCGTCATTGACATTTCTGAATGCCTTGTCGTCTGAAACAAAGCCCACATCATCGCCGTCAAATGTCTGGCGAAGGTCAATTTCTTCGTCATTTTCGTCCAGAACCTTGATATCAAGTGCAAGAGCCTGAAGCTCTTTAACAAGAACCTTGAAGGATTCGGGAACGCCGGGAGTGGGAACATTCTTACCCTTGACAATCGCTTCGTAGGTCTTTACACGGCCTACAACGTCGTCAGACTTAACGGTAAGGATTTCCTGAAGTGTATATGCTGCACCGTAAGCTTCAAGTGCCCAAACTTCCATTTCACCGAAACGCTGACCGCCGAACTGAGCTTTACCGCCCAGGGGCTGCTGAGTAACAAGTGAGTAGGGACCTGTTGAACGGGCGTGAATCTTATCGTCAACAAGGTGATGGAGTTTGAGGTAGTACATAACGCCTACCGTTACGGGATTATCAAATACGCGGCCTGTTCTGCCGTCTGTAAGAATTGACTTACAATCGAGGCGGAGCTGAGGAACGGTTGAAGGATCAAACTCAACACCCTTCTCGGCAGCTTCTTTTTCAGCCTTTTCCATAGCAACACGGTTGGCTTCCTTGAATGCTTCTGTAATGTCTTCTTCGTGTGCGCCGTCGAAAACGGGAGTCATAACATTGATGCCCAGATTTCTCGCGGCAAAGCCCAGATGAACTTCAAGTACCTGACCGATGTTCATACGTGAGGGAACGCCCAGGGGGTTAAGAACGATATCAAGAGGTGTGCCGTCGGGAAGGAAGGGCATATCCTCCTGAGGAAGAATTCTTGAAACAACGCCCTTGTTACCGTGGCGGCCCGCCATCTTATCGCCAACTGAAAGCTTACGCTTCTGAGCAATGTAGCAACGGACAACCTTATTTACGCCGGGTGACAGCTCGTCGCTGTTTTCTCTTGTGAATACTTCAACATTAACAACGATGCCGTATTCGCCGTGGGGAACTTTAAGTGATGTGTCGCGGACTTCCTTTGCCTTTTCACCGAAGATAGCTCTGAGGAGTCTTTCCTCTGCGGTAAGCTCGGTTTCACCCTTGGGAGTAACCTTACCGACAAGGATATCGCCTGACTGAACCTCAGCACCGATTCTGATAATTCCGCGCTCGTCAAGGTTGCCGAGAGCATCCTCGCCCACGTTGGGAATATCTCTGGTGATTTCTTCAGGTCCGAGTTTGGTTTCTCTTGCTTCTGTTTCGTATTCTTCGATGTGAACTGATGTATATACATCGTCACGGACAAGTTTTTCGTTTATAAGAACGGCGTCTTCGTAGTTGTAACCTTCCCAGGTCATAAAGCCTACGAGAGCATTTTTACCAAGGCTGATTTCGCCGTGGTCTGTTGCGGGACCGTCGGCAATAACCTCGCCCTTTTCAACTCTCTGTCCGAGAGCAACGATGGGACGCTGGTTGATGCAGGTGCCCTGGTTTGAACGCATGAACTTAATAAGCTCATAATGGTCTGTTGAACCGTCGTCGTTCTTCATATCGATGCTGTCTGCACTGACCTTTGTGATAACGCCTGCCTGCTTTGCAAGAACGGTTACACCTGAGTCAACCGCAGCCTTGTATTCCATACCTGTGCCGACGATGGGTGCACAGGTCTTGAGAAGGGGAACTGCCTGACGCTGCATGTTTGAACCCATCAGCGCACGGTTGGCGTCGTCGTTCTCAAGGAAGGGAATCATTGCGGTAGCAACCGATACAACCATCTTGGGTGATATATCCATGTAGTCAACCTTTGAACGGTCGATTTCGATGAATTCGTCTCTGTGTCTGGCTGTAATCTTTTCTCTGACGAAGAAGTTGTTTTCATCAAGGGCTTCGTTAGCCTGTGCAACGATGAAATCGTCTTCCGTGTCAGCAGTCATATATTCAACTTCGTCAAGGACACGGCCTGTCTCCTTGTCAATTTTTCTGTAAGGAGTTTCGATAAAGCCGTACTCGTTGATTTTAGCAAATGTTGCAAGGTAGGAGATAAGACCGATGTTGGGACCTTCGGGAGTCTCGATGGGACACATTCTGCCGTAGTGTGAATAGTGAACGTCACGAACCTCGAAACCTGCTCTGTCTCGTGAAAGACCGCCGGGGCCGAGAGCTGAAAGACGGCGCTTGTGTGTAAGCTCTGCAAGGGGGTTGGTCTGATCCATAAACTGTGAAAGGGGTGATGAACCGAAGAACTCCTTGATTGCCACCATTACGGGACGGATGTTGATAAGAGTCTGAGGAGTAATTTTTTCGTCCTCTTCCTGAGCCTGGATAGCCATTCTCTCACGGACAACTCTTTCCATTCTTGCAAGACCGATTCTGAACTGATTCTGAAGAAGTTCGCCGACGGAGCGGATTCTTCTGTTGCCCAGATGGTCGATATCGTCAACATTACCTACGCGCTTGGTAAGGCAGTTGACATAGTTGACCGATGCGAAGATATCATCAACAATAATGTGCTTGGGGATAAGGTCATCGCAACGCTCTGCCATTTCGGCAAGGAGTGCATCCTTATCGTCGCCGCACTTCTCAATAACTTCGTGAAGCACGGAATAACGTACCTTTTCGTTGATGCCGATTGCTTCAAGCTCTTCCTTCGAAATCTCAACGGGAAGAATTGCATCGGCGTAAACCATGCCGTTTGAAATAACGAACAGCTCTGTGCCGTCCTCGCAGGCAACAACAACCTTCATTACGCCTGCATTTTCTATTTCGAGTGCCTTCTGCTTTGTGATTTCTTCACCGGGCTCCGCAAGAAGCTCGCCTGTGTATTCGGAGATAACAGGCTGTGCAACCTTGCAACCGGGAAGACGGTTAAGCATCGAAAGCTTTTTGTTATATTTGTAGCGACCTACGCGTGAAATATCGTATCTGTGGGGATCGAAGAAAAGATTGTCGATATGCTGCTGGGCGGATTCAAGAGTTACGGGCTCGCCGGGACGGAGCTTCTTGAAAACTTCCATCAGAGCTTCTTCTGTATTTCTGGTTTCATCCTTCTCCATTGTTGCTTCAAGCTTCTCATCGTAGCCGAAGAAACGGCGGATATCGTCGTTTGAGCTCAGACCCAGTGCACGGATAAACGCAGTGATATAGATTTTTCTGTTCTTGTCGATACGGACATAGAAAATGTGGTTGGCATCGGTTTCATACTCAAGCCATGCACCTCTGTTGGGGTTGATTGTGCTGGTGTAAAGCTCGATACCGGTTTTATCGTGAGTCATGCCGTAGTAAACACCGGGTGAACGGACGAGCTGAGAAACAATAACTCTCTCTGCGCCGTTGATAACAAAGGTGCCGCTTTCGGTCATAATGGGGAAATCGCCCATATAAACCTCTGACTCTTTGATAACGCCTGTTTCTTTGTTCTGCAAACGGACGGTAACTCTCATGGGTGCTGCATAGGTAGCATCACGCTCCTTGCACTCACGAACAGTATACTTGGGCTTGTCGTCCATTCTGTAGTCTACAAAGCTGAGCACCCAGTTGCCCGTGTAGTCCGTAATGTCCGCCGTATCACGGAATACTTCTTTGAGACCGGTTTCGATGAACCATTTGTAGGAAGCCTTCTGGATTTCAATCAAATTAGGCATATCCATGACTTCTTTGATTTTTCCAAAGCTCATTCTTGTGCAGCTTCCACGCTTAACGGGATTCATTTTCAGCATTAGGCTAAATCACTCCGTTTCTTTAGATCTTCCGAATTTTATTGCCGGAATTCGCTCCTATAAATATAAAAATATGCGCAGTATTCTTTAAATTATAGGGTAATAAATTCCATTATAATGACAGGATAGCATTTTATTACAATCAAGTCAATCTGTCAACCCTTATTTTATATCTTTGTATATTCGCACAAAACCAGGCACTTTTTAAAGATTGCATTTGTGTAATATTTTTTCGTTTTTGTTAAAAACGACAATATTTTTTAACAACTGCTCCGTGCGTGTCAGAACGCAGTATAAAAAGCGGTGATTTTGCTTCATCACCGCTTGATTTTATTCTGCAATTATTGGTCTTACGCTCTTTTCTTCTCCGCAAAGCCGTACATTTTCACTGCAAAGTGCATATACATCCCCTGCCCTGCACTCGGCGGCAAAAATCCTTTGGGCATCCTCCCCCAAGCCGGAAATATCCGCCGCTTTTGTAATCAGAGGCAGTCTGCACGCCCTGTTTCTTATGAGGTCTGCACCCTTGCTGTTGAAGCCCGTAACTCTGATATACGGCACGGGTGTATCGGTATCCTCTGCGGTAATCCCGAGAAAATAATTGATTATAATTCTTCTTATGCGTGCGTGTGAATACCTTTTGGTTTTGGCAAGCGCATAAAGCTCTTCAAGAGATTTTGCCTTCGTTGCCGCAGAAAAAATTCTGTTTTCAATCCCCTCGCTTATATCGGGTGTGCGTGAAATATCTTCGGCACGTGCGGTGCGGAGTTTGTAAAGTATTGCTCTCTCAATAAAGGCAATATTTCTCTTTTCACAGCCGCCGTAAGTCGATGAATCAGGCACATATCTGCTCCATTCTTCACCGTTGAGAATTCTGCTTCTTATGAGTGAAGCCGATGCAATATCCGAATACGAATCTGCCGAATCGTGTGCCGCACCCTGACGTGCAAAAGTGACAGGTTTCATTCTGCTGTTTATTCGGCTGATTGCCGCCGCATACTCAACACCCAGAATATTGTTGGGACTTTTGATTATATCCGCATACAAAGGGTTTATTTCGCACAAAGCGTTCTCCCTTGCCGCAGCAAAGGATATGCCTTTTTTCAATTCTTCCGCAATGAGGGGCTTTATTTCATCGGAATAAACCGCATCCGCCGTTTTGCATATGATATCAGATTCGCCGCACTCACTGCCGAAAACCAGCCAGTCACAGCCGAATGCATCGAGAATCTCAACACCTGCACGGGCAAAGCTCTGTGCACCTGACACCGCGTAGGGTACGGGCAGCTGCAAGGCCAGGTCAACCCCTGCATTCAGTGCAGCTTTTGCTCTTTCGGAATGGTGAAAAACCGACGGCTCGCCTCTCTGGACAAAATTCCCGCTCATTACGGCAACAATATGAGTTGCTCCCGCCTGTCTTGCCTTTTCTATAAGCAAAGCATGGCCGTTATGGAAAGGATTATATTCCGCTATTATTCCTGCAGTAAGCATATTTCTGCCTTTCTCGAATAAAATACTTGCAAAATTTACTTGCAGGATATATAATATAACAGTTATGTAAACAAATCAAGCAAATATCACAATTTAGGAGTGTTAAAATTGAAAATTCTCGTAATCAACTGCGGCAGTTCATCACTTAAATATCAGCTTTTCGATATGGAAAACGAAGCTGTTCTTGCAAAGGGTAACTGCGAAAAAATCGGTGACGAAACAAGCTTTATCGGCGGTTCGGCAAACGGTGAAAAGTTTGAAACTCCCGTATTTATGGCAAACCACACGGAAGCTTTCCAGCAGGTTAAAAAGGCTCTTACCGAGGGCGCATCAAAGGTTATTGACGACCTGAGTGAAATCTCGGCAGTTGGCCACAGAATCGTTCAGGGCGGTGCTCTTTTCAAGGAAAGCACACTTGTAACAGACGAAGTTATCAAGGGTATCGAAAGCCTTTGCGACCTTGCTCCTCTTCACAACCCTGCTCACATTCAGGGTATCAGAGCCTGCGTTGACGTTTTCGGTGAAAACGTTCCCCAGGTTGTTGTGTTCGACAACGCATTCCACTCAACAATGCCTGCAGAAGCATATATGTTCCCCATTCCTTACGAATACTATGAGAAATATGCAATCCGCCGTTACGGCTTCCACGGCACATCACACCGTTTCGTAAGCGCCCGCTGTGCAGAAGTTATGGGCAAGAACATCGAAGACCTTAAAATCGTTACCTGCCACCTTGGCAACGGTTCATCAATCACCGCAGTAAAGGGCGGCAAGTGCATCGACACAAGCATGGGTCTTACTCCCCTTGACGGTTTCATTATGGGCACTCGCTGCGGTGCGGTTGACCCCTCGGTTATCACCTACCTTCAGCAGAAGGAAGGCTGGACACCTGCAGAAACAGACACAATCCTTAACAAGAAGTCAGGTGTTCTCGGTGTTTCGGGCGTAGGCAGTGACGACAGAGATGTTTCTGCTGCAGAGGCAGACGGCAACGAAAGAGCACACCTTGCAAGAAGCATTCAGAAGTATCAGGTACGCAAGCTCATCGGCAGCTACGTTGCAGCTATGGACGGTGTTGATGCTATCGTATTCACCGGCGGTATCGGTGAAAACACAATCGACCTTCGTGCAGATGTTTGTAACAATCTCAGCTATCTCGGCATCAAGCTTGATGAGGAAGCAAACAACATTATGCGCAGAGGCAAGGAAGGCGAAATTTCAACCGCAGATTCGAAGGTTAAGGTTTTTGTTCTTCCCACCAACGAAGAGCTTGTTATCGCAAGGGATACAAAGGCTATCGTAGAAGCTATGTAATTGCAAAATTCAACGGGTACGGTTTATTCCGTGCCCGTTTTTTGTTTGTTGACTAATCCGTTCCGATATAGTATAATGTTTTAATAATTATAATATTTTATGGAGAGATTATTTTGGAATATATTGCTCCGATTTTTGACTCTGCAAAAGAGGCAAAGGATTTCCCCGTAGTAAAAATCGATTCATTCCACTGGGAAAAGGAAGGCTATTCACGTCCCGAAAGCTATGCCGCACTGTTTGCCGTTAAGGATGAAGGTCTGCACGCATTACTCTGGTCTTTTGAAGACAATATACGCTGTGAGTGCACCGAAAATTATCAGCCTGTTTACACAGACAGCTG
Source organism: Oscillospiraceae bacterium (assembly GCA_015066625.1). GTDB lineage: Bacteria > Bacillota > Clostridia > Oscillospirales > Acutalibacteraceae > CAG-177. The sequence continues at coordinate 90,295 of SVOC01000001.1, read as the reverse complement.
CCTTGAATTTTTCGTTATGCCCGTTGAAGGTGACAAAAGATACCTGAATATCGAGGTCAACAAAAACGGCATTTACCTTGCTCAGCTTGGAGAAATTCGTGAAAACAGAGTTTTTGTCAAAGACCTGACAAACCTTGAGCCCACAGTTATTCCTATGGAAATTGAGGATGAAAACGGCAAAGCCTGGGGATGTGAAATAATTCTCACAGAGGAGTTTATATCCGCACTCTACGGAACGGATTATACGGTAAAGCCCTGCAAAATCAAGGGCAATTTCTATAAGTGTGCGGACGATTCCGTCACACCGCATTACGGAGCATATTTCCCCGTTACAACCGCCGCATTGGGATTCCACAATCCCGACTGCTTCGGCACAATTATCATCGGAAAGGTATGATTGAAAAATGGAAAATAAAATCAATGTTGAAGAGCTTCTCAAAGCCTTTGTTTTTGAGGGCGAACTTGAAAACGTTATACAGCTTCACGACGGTCATATAAACAACACATACAGATTCGACTTCCGTACGGAAGACGGCAGGCTTAACAGATACCTTGTGCAGGAGCTCAACACCTATGTATTCAAAGACCACGAGGGTCTTATGAATAATGTTATGGGCGTTACCGCACATATGCAGAAAAAGGTTGCGGAATACGGCGGAGATACCGGAAGGGAGTGCCTTTGCGTTTACCCTGCAACAGACGGCAAGCCCTTCTATATTGACGGCGAAGGCCGCTGCTGGAGATGCTATAACTTTATTTATGACACCCATTCCTGCCAGTGCGTAGACAGTGCAGAAACATTCTATAATGCCGCAAAGGCTTTCGGTAAATTCCAGCAGATGCTTGCGGATTACCCCATTGACGGGCTGACCGAAACCATACCCAACTTCCACAACACTGTTTCACGCTTTGCGGATTTCAAAAAGGCTGTTGCAGATAACCTTTCGGGCAGAGCTGACACCGCAAAGGAAGAAATTGAATTTGTTCTTGCCCGCGAAAAGGATTGCTCCGTGCTTCTTGACCTGCTTGATGCAGGCAAGCTGCCTCTGAGAGTTACTCATAACGACACAAAGCTAAACAATGTTATGTTTGACAATGAAACCAACGAAGGCATCTGCGTTGTTGACCTTGATACGGTTATGCCCGGGCTTTCGCTCTATGACTTCGGCGACAGCATCCGATTCGGCGCAAACACAGCCGCAGAGGATGAAAAGGATATTTCAAAAGTATCACTGAGCCTTGAATTCTTCAAGGCATACACCGAGGGCTACCTTGCCGCCGCAGGCAAGAGCCTTGAAAAAGAAGAAATCAATCAGCTTGCATTCTCATCAAAGCTTATGACCCTTGAATGCGGTATGCGTTTCCTGGGCGATTACATCAACGGTGACACTTACTTCAAAACCGCTTATCCCGAGCACAACCTTGTGAGATGCCGCACTCAGTTTGCTCTTGTTGCAGATATGGAAAAGAAGATGGCGGATATGGAAAAAATCGTTGCTGATTGCTGCAAGGAGCTGGGAATATAAAAATGATTTCCCCCATACTCAGTGAAGAAGAATTCAAAAAGCGGCTTGCTTTCTGGACTCTTGACAACGATATCGGTGCAACTCTGCCCCAAGGTTACAGCCGCGAGGATTATGCGGAAACCTTCCGTCTGCCCGATTTTGACTATGTGCACACACAGTCAATGGCTGATGAAAACGGCGATTTGCTGACACTTCTCAAAAGCAGAGTGCACCTGAGCGATTGGCAGACCCGAAACCACCGTGAAGAACGGAATTTTGAATTTTACCTCGTGCTGAAAACTTTTACAGACTGCCCCGAGGTCGAGCCTTTCCCTGTGGGATATATAATTTCAGATTAAAAAATAAAACCGTGCAAGCTCAAAGCCTGCACGGTTTTTTGTCAACTGTCGGTTTCTTTTATGTAAGTGCTATCTACATATCCGCAATAATCTTCACACGCAACAAAATACATACCGTCAAGTTCATAGCTTTCATATTGCGGCAGCCTTACTATTTCCACACCTTTTGGAATTGTTCCCGTTACTGTCAATTTTTCTGAATCTGCCTTTTTATTTTTAATTTCCGCCTTTTGTTCAATCACACAATTATATTCGGGGTTTTCAGGAAAAATAAATTTTTTATCCACACTTTTCAAGTATATGTCACCGTCGGCAGTGCAACCGAATTTATACTTTTTAGCAGGTAATACTCCTTTGTATATTGAGTAAATAAGGTCATCCAGCGCCTGATTTTGGAACTCATCAAAATTGTCAATCAATCCGTGTGTTTCAACCTCTCCGACAGTATAAACATAATAATCGTCACCGTCTTTTTTTACATCAAAGATATACTCTCCCACACAACTGAATCCTGTTGCACAAGTATGAATAAGTATAACATCGTCCTTACCCGTATAAAAACATCTTGTGTCCGATTCTCCTATATCCCCGTCAACCGCAAATCCTTTTTTAAGCGCACTTTTTCCTGTTTCAAAATCATCAACGGTAAGCTGTTTCACATCAGGTCCAAAAAAGTCTTTAAGATAGTCGTTATATTTTTTCAAAGAAAAAGTATTAACCTCACAGTACATATTATACTCTAATCCCACATCGGATAAAAACATGGCGTAGGCTTCTTTATCTGTTTCTTCATCCAAAAAATCATAATTTTTATAACAACCACTTATTACCAAATTACTCTTTCTCACATCCGAAAAAACATTCTGCCCGCTTGTATTCCATCCGTAATAATCCTCAACACCAAAATCCATTAAAAGCATATTGGCAAACTGCAAAAGTATATCTTCGGGTATTTCATCTTCAAAATTCGTCTTATTTATCTCAAACTGATATGTTCCGTCATCAATTATTATTTTTTCTTTCCCTTTGATTACAGCCTGTTGTGCTTCGGTTTTTTCTTCCGTGACAGACTCCGATTGACTCTGCCCTTCTTCTGCCACAGGTAACTGCGTAGTGCTTTCCGTTAAACCGGGAGTTTCAACACCTTGCTTTGAGCAGGAAATCAAACATACAAACATACATATCAATACGACTACGGTAGCAAGCTTTTTCATTATCTTCATCTCCCTTCATCCTTATTTTACCAAATCATTACTTATTTTTCAAGTTACAAAAAGGTAACCAATATTACAATTCGGTTACAAAAAACAAGCCGCCGGCTTTCGCCGACGGCTTGTCTGTTCTATCAATCAATAAAATCTCTCAGTTTTTTGCTTCTGCTGGGATGACGGAGCTTACGGAGAGCCTTTGCCTCAATCTGGCGGATACGCTCACGGGTAACGCCGAATTCACTGCCTACCTCTTCAAGGGTATGGGGATGTCCGTCTTCAAGACCGAAGCGAAGTGCAAGCACCTTTGCCTCTCTGGGTGTGAGGGTTTTAAGAACATCGTTGAGCTGCTCTTTGAGAAGGAGCATTGAAGCTGCGTCTGCCGGTGCGGGAGCATCGTCATCGGGGATGAAGTCGCCGAGATGGCTGTCCTCTTCTTCACCGATGGGTGTTTCAAGTGAAACAGGCTCCTGTGCCACTCTGAGAATCTCTCTTACCTTATCAACAGGCATACCAAGCTCAGCGGCAATTTCTTCTGCTGAAGGGTCTCTGCCGTTCTTATGAAGAAGCTGGCTGTTTGTCTTTTTTACCTTATTGATGGTTTCAACCATATGAACGGGAATACGGATAGTTCTTGCCTGGTCGGCAATGGCTCTTGTAATAGCCTGTCTTATCCACCAGGTTGCATAGGTTGAGAACTTGAAGCCCTTGGTGTAATCGAACTTATCAACAGCCTTAATAAGACCCAGGTTGCCTTCCTGAATAAGGTCAAGAAACTGCATGCCTCTGCCTACATATCTCTTGGCGATGCTTACAACAAGGCGGAGGTTTGCTTCCGCAAGACGCTTCTTTGCCTTCTGGTCATCATCCGCAATACGGATTGCAAGCTCAATTTCTTCCTCGGGAGTAAGCAGAGGCACTCTGCCGATCTCTTTGAGGTAAACCTTGACGGGGTCATCCACTGCCATAGCCTTGTCGTCTCCGCCGCCGATATCAAGAGCCTTGGGGATATCAACGTCAAAGTTTTCAAGTGCGGCACTTGAAAGGTCGTCAACAACCTCAACGTTGTTTGCTTCAAGTGTTTCGTAAAGCTTATCAAGATCTTCAATATCAAGGTCCATTTCGACAATGGCTGAATCGATTTCCTGAGTTGTAAGCTTACCTGCCGCTTTGCCCTTTTCAACCAGCGTTTTGAAAGGGGTCTTCTTTTCTGTTCCTTCCATAAATCTCACATCCTAAAATATATTTTTATTTTTTCTTGAACAATTTGAGAAATTCTTCGTCGCTCATGGAAGATGTATCCTTCACGGGCGGTGCCGAATTTTCTTTAAGAACCTTTATGCAGTCCTCACATTCCCTGAGAGTATTGCTCAGACTTGAGGACAGGTGGAATATTCTTGTTACCGAATCCATTTCTTCCGGAGTAAAATCCGACGAAAAAATGCTGAGATTCGGCTCAATTCCGTTTTCAAGTGCCTTTGAAAGACATTCAAAAACTCTGCGGTTGAATGCGGTTACATAATCCGACGGGGTTATCTGCTCTTTCAGTTTATTATAAAAATCGGGGTTGCGCATAAAGGAAGCAATCAGTGTTTCCTCCGCTTTTGCCGCCCTGAGATTTGATGCCCTTTCGGGATTATTCTTATCCTCAAAGCTTTTGGCAAGCATCGCCTCGGTTTCCTGCCGTTTTTTCGATTCCGCAATGCGCTTCAGCTTACCCTCCGCCATTCTTATCTGTGCCTTGATGCTATCCGCACTGACTCCAAGCTCATTTGACAGGCGTGTGGAATAAATATCACGTTCAACTATACTGCACGCCGCCAGAATTTCCGATGCCGCCATAAGGAATTCCACCTTGCCGTCATCGGTTGAAAGGTCTGTTTTCGTGCGCACTTCAAGGAGCTTATATTCCGTTGTGCCTGCGGCGGATTTAAGCAAATCCGCAAATCTTTCTCTGCCGTGGGTACGGATAATTTCGTCAGCATCCTTACCGCCCGACATCTGCACAACCCGCAGTTTAAGCCCCGTCTTATTGAGCACTCCCAGTGCCCTTGCGGTTGCCGTCCTGCCTGCACCGTCGTTATCGTAGCAGATAATAACCTCATCCGCATAGCGTGAAAGCAGGTTTGCCTGCTCATTTGTGAATGCAGTGCCCAGACAGGCAATTGCATTTGTGAAGCCTGCCTGATGAAGGGCAATAACATCCATATAACCTTCAACAAGAATAAGCTTGTTGTCGTTGGCATTCTTTGCAAGATTAAGACCGAAAACACCGTTGCTTTTCTTATAAACAAGTGTATCGGAAGTATTTATGTATTTGGGCTTCGAATCATCCATAACTCTGCCGCCGAAGGCAATAACATTGCCCCGCAGGTCAATTATGGGGAACATAACCCTGTTTCTGAAATTATCGTAGTAATTGGCTCTGCCGTTTTTATCAGAGCGTCTTGCAAGGTTTGCGTGAACAAGCTCCTGCTCGGTAAAGCCCTTTGCCTTAAGGTAATTTATAAGCTCGCACCAATCGTCGGGAGCATAGCCCAGACCGAAACGGCGGATTATATTTATATCAAGACCTCTTTTGAGAAAATAGTCAAGTGCCTTGCGGTTTTCGGGTTTCATCAGACATTCGTGATAAAACCTTGCCGCTTCTCTGTTTGCGTTAAGCAGGCGGAGTCTTTGCTTTGACAGAGTATCGTCATATCCGTCTTCGGGCATTGAAACACCTGCCATCTGTGCCACAGCCTTGACTGCCTCAATATAGTCAAGATTTTCCATACGGCGCACAAAAGAAATCACATCTCCCCCTGCACCGCAGCCGAAACAGTAAAAGGAGTTGCTTTCGGGATAAACGGTGAATGAGGGGGTTTTTTCATTGTGAAACGGACAAAGACCCACAAGTGTTTTGCCTCTGCGTTTAAGACTTATGCTTGAGGAAATTACAGATTCAATATCAACCTTATCCTGCAATTCCTGAATAAATCTTTCATTTATCCTCATATGCAGCCTCCTTTCCGTAAATTTTGTCAAGAATTAAAACCAATCGTCGGTTTTGCTCCAGGCCTGAGGAATGTAAAGCCCTTCAAAAACTCTGACGGCGTATCTGTCTGTCATCCCTGCAATAAAATCGCAAGCGGCAGTGCCTATGCCGTCTCTCTCTGCAATACCTCTGAACTGAGGCGGAAGATTTTCGAGCTTTTTTGCAAAATGATAATAAAGCTGCTGAATCATATTCACAGCCTTTTTTTCTTCACTTTTGCAGGCAGGGTTTGTGTAAACCTTGGCAAACATAAACGTATGAAGCTCGTCAAAAGCCTCCCGGATACCTTTTTCAAGAAGAATATCTTCTTCACTGTTTTCGATACAGCTGAGCACAAGAGTATTTATCCTTGCACTCTTTGTGCCACCCAACTCGTGACGGATTGCAAGGGGAATATCTCCTTCGCCCATAATTCCCGCAACAATGGCATCGTCAATATCGTGATTGATATAAGCGATTCTGTCTGCAATGCGGACTATTCTGCCCTCAAGAGTTGCCGCTTGCTCGCCGTTGGTATGGCGTTCGATTCCGTTGCGCACCTCATAGGTCAGGTTAAGACCCTTGCCGTCTTTTTCAAGCACATCAACAACGCGCATACTCTGGGAATAATGTTTGAAGCCGCTGGGGCAAACATCGTTGAGCGCTCTTTCGCCTGCATGACCGAAAGGAGTATGCCCCAGATCGTGACCCAAAGCAATTGCCTCAGTCAGATCACAGTTAAGCATAAGTGCGGATGAAATCGTTCTTGCAATCTGTGAAACCTCAAGGGTATGGGTAAGACGTGTACGGTAATGGTCACCCTCGGGAGATAAGAAAACCTGGGTTTTGTGTTTGAGTCTGCGGAAGGCACTGCAATGAATTATTCTGTCCCTGTCCCGCTGATAAACGGTTCTTATTGGACATTCTTCTTCGGGACGCAGTCTTCCTTTACTGCTGTCTGCAAACGCAGCACGTTCAGACAAAACCTTGTGCTCGTTTTCACAGGCTTTTTTTCTGATAGTATTCATCCTTATCACCCCTTCAATAACTCAATACGATGTTTTTTGCGTTTTCCCCTTTGCCGCATTTGTGAACAAACTGTTAATTTTTTCTCTTGAGCAGACCCGTGAAGAAATACACGGTTTTTGTAACTCTGTCAAATACAGAAGGATTCCAGTCTTCTTCGGGTGCGGGAGTTATGCCGATTTCATCAAGAATCTTTTTATAGCTTCCCAATCTGCGCTGGAAATCCGCCGCATCTTTGTTTTCCCTGTATGTCCAGCCCGTTTCCGCAACCGCAGTAGCTCTGGGAAAGAACATACGGCAGAGATACTCAAAATTGTTGATATACTCTGTCCAGATGGGTGCTTCAACACCTGCAACAGTGCTTTTATCCTTGATCTTTCTGTCAACGGGGTTGTAGCTATATGTTTTTATAAGCGGTGTCATGGAGTAAGGATAGTCGCAGTAATAATGGAAGAAATCGGAATTAATCATAACTCCGCCTTCGTTGGCAAACTTCACGGAATGCTTTTTCTTATCCATCCACATCTGTGCGGTCACGCTTCTGTCAACAACTCCGCTGCGGAGGCTTTCATTCCAGACAATCGCCTTTCTTCCTTTTGATTTAAGGAATTCAACAACCTGATTTGTAAACCAGCCCTGAAGAGTTTCTTCGTCTTTGAGCCCCTCTTTTTTCATACGCTGCTGACAGTGGGGGCACTCCTTCCAACGGGTTTTGGGAGCTTCGTCGCCGCCGATATGGATATATTCCGACGGGAATATTTCAAGAATATCCGAAAGGATATCGAACACAACCTCAAAGGTTTCATCCTTGCCTGCGCAGAGAATATCCTCATAAATGCCCTGAGAGGTTTTGACTTCTACCGCCTCACCCTTGCAGGAAAGCTGAGGGTATGCATGAAGGAGTGCAGACGTATGACCGGGCATATCCATTTCAGGGATAACGGTGATATATCTTTCACTGCAGTAATCAACAACTTCCCTCATTTCTTCGGGAGTGAAGTATCCGCCATATTCGCCCGATTCTTCAAGTCTGCCAAAATCGGAGCTTTTTCTTGTTGAGCCTTTAAGAGTGGCTTCGGGTCTGCGTGCGGAATATATGCGGAAGCCCTGGTCATCGGTGAGATGCCAGTGCATAACATTCATTTTAACGCTTGCCGCTGCATCAACCAGTTTTTTAATATCCTCAACGGTAAAAATATGGCGCACCGTATCAAGCATAAAACCTCTGTAAGGAAATGCGGGCTTGTCTTCGATTCTGACGCAAGGGCAGTGTGTTCCCAGCTGACGGAGAGTCTGCTTGCCGTAGAAAACAGCCTTTTCCGAACCGCCGGTAAGTTTTGCTCCGCTTTGGTCAACGGTCAGAATATACTCCTCATCACCCAGTGAACCGTCAACGGATACAGTAAGCATTTCAGCGTTTACAACTGCTTCACCGTCAAGGAATTCAACCTTGTTGGGCATGGGAATTACATTAATTCTTTTCATTTTTATCCCTCATTAAATAACAACATAACGGGTTACAGATGCTCTGCAACCCGTTGAATATCAATCTTCATCCTCGTCTTCCGATTTTTCGGGTTCAGGGAGAATTTCAACCTTTATTTCGTCTATACGGCGTTCATCAATTGAAAGAACAGTGAAACGGAGATTCTTGTATTCCGCCACAATGGGTTCTTCGCCCACTTCTGACGGAAGATAACCCAACAGGCTGATAACGAATCCGCCCAATGTGTCATAATCGCCTTCTGGCAGGTCTGTACCTACAAGCTCATCGATTTCATCAATATCCGTTGTGCCTTCGACGGTGAATGTTGTTTCATTGATTTTTTTGATTTCTTCTTCCTCGTCGTCATATTCATCCTGAATATTGCCTACGATTGATTCAAGAACATCTTCAAGAGTAACAATACCCGCAGTGCCGCCGTATTCGTCAACAACGATTGCAAACTGAGTTCTGCTCTCGTTCATTGCCTTGAAAAGATCTCCGCAGCTCTGGGTTTCGGGCACATAGAGAGTTTTTCTCATAACCTTGTCGATGGTAAGGTCGGCAGGAATTGAATGGCCTACATATTTGAGAAGATCCTTTGCATAGAGAACACCTACAATGCTGTCGGGATCATCCTCGTAAACAGGAATTCTCGAATATCCGTTTTCAATTGCAAGCTCCGCAACCTCTTCAAGTGAACGGGTAACTTCGATTGCGGTCATTTCCGTTCGGTGGGTCATAATATCGCCTGCATCAAGGTCGTCAAATTCAAAGATATTGTCAATCATTTCCTTCTGGGCATCTTCGATAACGCCTTTTTCGCCGCCTACATCAACCATAAGGCGGATTTCTTCTTCCGTAACCTCTTCTTCGTCTGCGTTGGGGTCAAAGCCGAAAAGACGAACAATTGCGTTTGTTGAAAGTGCAAGCACCTTAACAAAAGGCTTGGTTGCCGCCGCAACAAAGGAAAGAATTCCAACGACTTTGAAGGCTACCTTTTCGGGAATCTGCATGCCGATTCTTTTGGGTGCAAGTTCACCGAGAACAAGTGAAAAATAAGATGTGATAATTGTGATAAGCACAACCGATACACCGTTTATAACACTGTAACCGATTTGTGAAACGGGAGTTTTCATCAGTGCATCCGTCAGCATTTCGGCAAAGTTCTGTGATGCCGAAGCCGAAGTCAGGAAGCCTGCAAGAGTAACTCCGATCTGAATTGTCGAAAGAAATCTGCTCGAATTTTCTGTAAGCTTAACGATTTGCTTTGCCTTTTTGTTGCCTTCTTCCGCAAGGCGCTGCATCTTTGTATCATTAAGCGAAATAATTGCAATTTCACTCATTGCAAAAAATGCATTCACAATGATAAGCACAAACAAAAGCAGAACTTTCAGTACGATAGAAAGAGGGTCTGCTGACACATCAGCCGCTGCCGCAAGCTGAATCACAGGTCCGGGGTCATCCATTCAGGATTAGCTCCTTTCAAATTTTAAAATATCATTCTAATGATAGCATACTAATATTTTAATGTCAACATTCCAAAGCCTGTGCTATACCCTCTGCCGTAAACTGCGGATAAAATAACGCCGCCCAAACCCTTGAAAACGGATTTTTTATGCCCAAAACAACCGAAATCGGTGGAAATCGGCAAAGTGTCCGTTTTTCGGTACAGCATAGGTGATAATATTATGCTGACAAATCAGTTTGTTTGTGTTATAATGATAAACAGAATTTTTTCGGGAGATGTAACCATGCTCTATCTGATTCTTGCAACCGCAGGCGGCGGCAAAACAACTCATATAATGAACCTTATCGGTCAGTTTTCTGCAGGCGGCTACAAAAAGCTGAGCCTTATTGTGCCTGAGCAGTTTTCCTTTACAAGCGAAAAGACGATGCTTGGCAGAGTGGGTGCAAAGGCAATGGCCGATATTGATGTGCTTAGCTTCACAAGTCTTGGCGAAAAGCTTGTGGGTAAACCTGCGCTTCACGAGCGAAGAAGACTCAGTGACAGTGCAAAGGCAGTGCTAATGAAAAATGCACTTGAAAGCGTGAAAGATAAGCTGACCCTTTACGGCAAACACGCAGGCCGCAGGTCGGTTATATCGGAATTCACCATGCTTTCATCCGAATTCAAGCAGAATTCACTTTCCACGGATTCCGTGCGCCTTGCACTTGCCCAGGCGGAAAACAGCCTTCTGAAAATGAAGCTTTCCGATATAATCACCGTGCTTGATGCCTATGATGCGGCGGTTGAAAGCAGTTATTTCAACCCCGACGATTTGCTGACAGAGCTTTGCAGTGTTCTGCCCGACACGGATTATTTTGACGGCAGAATAGTTTTCATTGACGGCTTCAGAGGATTTACCGCCCAGGAATACAAAGTGCTTTCATATATGATGAAAAAAGCAACCGCGGTTTATATCACTCTCTGCACCGATAATCTTGAAAACTCCGACGATGAAACCGACCTTTTTGCTCATACAAAACGCACCGCGAAAACACTTATCGAAACCGCAAAGAAAGATTCTGTGCCTGTAGCAAAACCTCAGTACCTTTCAATGAGAAGCAAGTTCAACAATTTTCCGCCGCAGATTACCCGTTTTAATTCTCCCGAGCTTGCGGCACTTGAAAAAGAGCTTTTCTCACCCACTCCCAATATCTACGAAGAAGAATGCCGCAACATCACACTCTGCAAGGCTCCCGATATCTATGCGGAGTGCGAATTCATTGCCTGCATTGCAAAAAAGCTTATTCGAGAAAGAGGCTACCGTTGCAGGGATATTGCGGTTATTGCCCGCGACAGCTCAGTCTACGAGGCACCTTTGAGGGGTGCGCTTAAAAAATGCGGCATTTCCGTTTTCGAGGACAGCAGACAGCCCGTTGATGTATCGCCCGTGATTGCTCTGCTGAGCAGTGCCGTGGATATTGCAGCTTCGGGCTTCGGCACGGAAACTCTTATGAGATATCTCAAAACAGGGCTTGCCGGCTTCGAAACGGAAGAAATATCCGATGTTGAAAACTACGCTTATCTCTGGAATTTAAACGGCGGTGCGTGGCTTAACGAATGGACACAGAATCCCCGAGGTTTCGGCGAAGAAATCACCGATGAAGACAAAACCGAGCTTGACCGCCTTAACGGAATAAGAAAAAGTATCGTAAGTCCTCTTTACACTCTGCGCGAAAACCTTAAAGATACAACAAGCGGCAATGCCGCACAGTCAATATATTCATTCCTCGAAAAAATCAGTGCTGCCGAAAACATACGGAAGCTTGCCTCATCCCTTGAAAATCAGGGTGAAACAGGTCTTGCCCTCGAACTTGACCGTATGTGGGAGGTCGTGATTGACCTTCTTGACAATCTTGAAGCCCTTTCGTCGGATAAATCCGTAAATGCAAAAGAGATTGCCGACACCCTTGAGCTTATGCTCAGCGTTCAGACCGTAGGCAGTCTTCCGCAGGGACTTGACGAAATTACCATCGGCTCCGCAGACAGAATACGCACCGCAATGCCGAAAATCGTTTTTATTGCAGGTGCTAATAACGGTGTTTTCCCCGCACTCCCTTTCACAGGCTCCGCTCTTACCGATAAGGATCGACGCAAAATGAGCGAAATGGGTATTGAGCTTTCCGATTTCGGCGAATACAAGCTTGCGGAAGAAAAACTGATTGCATACAATGCTTTCTGCTGTGCTTCGGATATGCTTTTTGTTTGCTGTCCCGAAAAGAATTCAAAGGGCGAACAGCTTTCACCTTCGGAGCTTTATACAAAAATCAAATCTCTGTTCCCATCCTGCGAAGAAATTTTTACCCGGGAGCTTGACGGACTCTATTTTGTTGAAGGCTGTGACCTTGCATTTGAACAGCTTGCCGCAAATAAGCTTTCCGAAAACACTCTTTATGCCTCTCTCAACACATATTTTTCGGATAAAGACGGATACTCGGGCAGACTTGCGGCGCTTGAACGTGCTGCGGGAAGCAGAGATTTCAGAATCAGAGATACCTCCGTTGCACAAAAGCTTTTCGGAAAAGAAATGTTTATGTCTGCTTCAAGGGTTGAAAGCTTTTACAAATGTCCTTTTGCATACTTCTGCCGTTACGGAATAAAGGCTATGCCCCGTAAAGTCGCAGAGCTTGACCCTATGCAGCGCGGCACGGTTATTCATTACGCACTTGAAATGCTGCTTAAAACCTATGATAGCTCCCGTCTTGAAAATATGAGCAGGGTGGAATTATATGAATTTTTTGACAATTTGCTCACCGCATATATGAATTCACATCTTGACGGTGCTAACAGAAGCGAAAGATTTGTTTATCTTTTCAAAAAGCTTATAAGCTCCGTATGCGATGTTGCTCAAAGACTCATAAAAGAGCTTTCACAAAGCAAATTCACTCCCGTTGAGTTTGAACTAAAAATCGGCGGCGAGGAAATTCCCGCTTACGAAGTACCCTGTCAAAACGGTAAGGTTATTATTTCAGGCTCAATTGACAGAGTTGACGAAGCCGTGATTAACGGCAAGAAGTATGTCCGTGTTATTGACTACAAATCATCGGGCAAGGATTTTGAACTCAGCGATGTTGTTCAGGGTCTTAACATGCAGATGCTTGTTTACCTTTTTGCACTCTGGAATAACGGCGGCAAAAAATTTGGTGAATTCACGCCTGCAGGCGTGCTTTACTGCTCTGCCAAAACTCCCCTTGTTTCCGTTGACAGGGATGCGGATGATACAGCAATTGAAAAAGAAATTCAGAAAAAATGCGGTATGACGGGCATCATTCTCAACGATATTGATGTTGTTGTTGCGATGGATGAAAATCTGAGCGGTCTTTACGCTCCCGCCAAAATTTCAAAGGGTGCTCTCAGCGGCTCTCTTATCGGCTTGAAACAGCTTGAAAAGCTTAAAGAAAAAGCTGATAAAATCCTTGCCGAAATGGCGGATTCTCTCCATTCGGGAATGATTTCAGCCTATCCCACCTACGGCAAAAACTATAAAAATGTTTGTGAATACTGCGAATACAAAGCCGTCTGTTCTTACGAGGAAACAATTCCCGTAAGGGAGCTTGCAGACGATAAATTGCAGAATGTACTTGAAAATCTGGAGAAGGGAGATGAGCAAAATGGCAGTAAATTGGACCAATGACCAGCAAAAAGCCATTGATGCGCGCAAAGGCACACTGCTTGTCAGTGCGGCGGCAGGCTCAGGAAAAACTGCCGTGCTTGTTGAAAGGGTAATACGCAGAATCTGCGACAGCGAAAACCCCTGCGATGTTGAAAACCTGCTCATCGTTACCTTCACCAACGCGGCGGCGGCACAGATGAAAGAAAAAATCCACGCTGCCATCGGTAAAAAGATTTCAGAAAATCCCAACGATAAGCGTCTGCGCCGTCAGCAGCTTATGCTCCCCTGTGCGAATATCTGCACCATAGACTCATTCTGTATCGGTCTTGTGCGTGAAAATTTTCACGCTCTGGGCATATCCCCCGATTTTGCACTGCTTGACGAAAGCAAGCTTGCCGTGCTCCGCTCTCAGGCGGTGAACACGGTTGTTGAAAATATGCATAAGGAACCTTCGGAAAGCTTTCTGACTCTTTCCGAGCTTACCAGCGACAAGCGTGACGACAGCAAGCTTGTTGATGCAATTCTCAAACTCTACAACCTTTCAATGGCATATCCCTTCCCCGAAAAATGGCTTGATTCCCTTGCGGCTGCATTCGAAAATCCCGTTGCCGCTGAGGAAAGTATATGGGGAAAAATTATAAATTCCAACGCAAATCAGCTTCTTGAAACCTGCATTGCAGATGCGGAGCACTGCATTTCTCTGCTTGCGGAAGAACCCGAGCTTGAAGCAAAATACAGACCCACCTTTGAAGCTGATAAGCAGATTTTTGAACAGCTTTTTGAAGAACTTCACACCTGCGCCTGGGATGAGAAAACAAAAAAATACAGTAAAATTACTTTTGAAAAGATGGGCAGTGCGCCCAGGGGCTATGAAAGCTCATGCAAAGAAATCTGTCAGAGCACAAGAAAAGCATACAAAGCCCGTGCAGGTGAACTTTCAAAGCTTTTCTGCATAACCGAAGAAGAGCACACCGCCGATTCCGAACTACTCTCACCCGTTATTGCGGAACTTGTAGGTGCTGTCAAAAAATTCTCCGAAGAATTCTCCAGTCTCAAAGAGCAGGAAAACGGTGCGGATTTCAGCGATACCCTTCATCTTGCACTGAAGCTTCTTGTCGAACCCACGGAAAACGGCTATGTAAAAACTCCCCTTGCACTTGGTCTTTCCGAAAACTATTCTGAAATTCTTGTTGACGAATATCAGGATGTCAACAAGGCTCAGGATATGATATTCAGTGCACTTTCACGCAGTGAAAACAATCTGTTTATGGTTGGTGACGTAAAACAGAGTATTTACCGTTTCAGGCAGGCAATGCCCGAAATTTTCCTTGCACGCCGCGACGGTATGGGTGAATACGAAACCGAAAAAGAAAACTACCCTGCAAAAGTAACTCTGGGCAAGAATTTCAGAAGCCGCAAGGGTGTTACGGAAATCGTGAATTTTATTTTCAGCTCACTTATGAGCCGCGACGCAGGCGGTCTTGATTACGATAAAAACGAATTTCTTGAAGCCGCCGCGCCCTACCCCGAAAGCAAGGATGCAGATACGGAAATCTGCCTTATCGAAGCGGAGAAAGAAGATTTTCTCACTTCTCAGGCAAGGTATGTTGCGGATTATATTGAAAAAGCTGTTGCGCAGGGCATGACCTTCACCGACGGCAAATCTCAGCATCCCGCCTGCTACGGCGATTTCTGCATTCTTCTCAGGAGCGTAAAGAAAAGCTCCCGCGAATTCGTTGATGAGTTTACCGCAAGAGGTATCCCCTTCAGCTGCGAAACAGGCGACGGCTTCCTTGAAGCACCCGAAATAATGTTTATGATTTCACTGCTGAAAATCATTGACAATCCCGTTGACGACATTCCTCTTACGGCGGTTATGCTTTCGCCCGTTTTCGGCTTTACTCCCGATGACCTTGCCGTTATGAGGGCGGCAAACCGTAAAGGCTCATTCTATCAATGCGTTGTGAAAGCGATTGAAAACGGCGATAAAAAAGCTTCGGATTTTTTAAACAGAATAAAAGATATGAGAAGAATTGCCTCAACCGTATCCGCAGGCGAGCTTGTGCACCGTCTGATTGAAGAAACGGGCTACGGTGCAATCGCGGGTGCGATGAAAGACAGTGCAAAGCGTAAATCAAACCTTAACTGTCTGATTGACCTTGCCAACAAATACGAAGGCACCGGCAAAAAGGGTGTTTCGGGATTCATCCGATTTATCGACAGCATTGTCAGAAGCGGCGGCGATATCATCGGCAATTCAAACACCGATGAAGGCAATTCGGTAAAGATAATGACCATTCACAAGAGCAAGGGTCTTGAATTCCCCGTCTGCTTTATCGGTGCCTGCGAAAAGAAGTACAGCGACCTTTCGCTGAAAGAAGACCTGATGATTGCAAGTGAAAGCGGTATCGGAATAAAAACCGTATGCGGCTCTGCAAAATACGATACACTTGTAAGAATTGCGGCGAAGCTTGAAATAAAGAAAGCAGAACATTCGGAAGAGCTCCGCGTGCTTTATGTTGCGCTTACAAGACCCAAAGAAAAGCTTATCATTCTTTCTTCGGCACCCGACTGGAGTAAGGAGCTTTCAAAAATTGCGGCAAATATCCGCAAGGATAAGCTTATCGACCCATATACGGTTATCGGATTTTCAAGCTATTCGGATTGCATACTATCTTCGCTCATAAGGCATCCCGATGCCCACGCTTTGAGAAACGCGGCAGGCATTTCCGCAGGTGTTGCACTCCCATGCGAAACTCCGCTGAAAACAAAAATTATTAAAGCAAGCAGTGAAGAAGCTCCCGTAACTGCGGAAACGGCAATCCCCCAAGCCGATGAAGAAACCGTAAACGAAATCGAAAAAAGGCTCAGCTACGAATACCCCTATGCCCATCTTGACGGCATTGTCGCAAAAAGAATTGCATCGAAGCTTGGCAGTGATGAAATCGGCGGCGAATATTTTGCCTCCCGCAAGCCTGCATTTACAAGCAAAAATAAGCTTACCCCCGCCCAGCGAGGCACCGCAACCCACCGCTTTATGCAGTATGCGGATTACACCAAAGCAGGCACTGATGTTGCCGCAGAGCTCCATAGGCTTGTTGACAGCGGTATGCTTACGGCTGCTGAGGCTGATGTTGTGGATAGGAAAGCCGTTGCGGAATTCTTCCGCAGCGACCTTGCAAAGCGTATGCTTTCGGCAGAAAAGGTTTACAAAGAATATTCATTCACTGTTTCAATTCCCCTTGAAGAAATGGAGCCGGGTATTAAATCCGACGGCGAAGTTATAATAATTGAAGGTGTTGCGGACTGTGCGTTTGTTGAAAACGGTGAACTCGTTATCATAGATTTCAAGACGGATAAGGTCCGCAACGGTGCGGAGCTTGCCGAAAAATACAAAGAACAGCTCAGCGTTTACCGTCGCTGTCTGGGCGAAGTTATCGGCCTGCCCGTCAAACAGACCCTTATTTACTCATTTAAGCTGGGTGAAACTGTTGAAATTCAATAAAAACAAGCCCCATCCAAAATTTTTTCAAAAAATGCTTGCAATTTTACTCTTTATGTGATAAAATCCATTCGTTATGTTATGTATAAAACCGAAAGAGGTGACAATAATGAAGGAAGGACTCCATCCTAAGTACGAACAGACCGAAATCCGTTGTGCATGCGGTGAGGTTATCAAGACCGGTTCAACAAAGGAAAATCTCCGTGTTGATATCTGCTCAAAATGCCATCCGTTCTTCACAGGTAAGCAGAAGCTCGTTGATACCGGCGGACGTGTTGATCGTTTCAACAAGCGTTTCAATCTCAACAAATAATTGTAGCAAATTTAGCGGTGCATTCAGCGCCGCTTTTGCTTTTTAAAGCAGAATCAAAGAGGTGATACCGTGGCACAAAACAGCTATAAAACCATCCGCACTCAGGCTCAGGATGAATATATTGTAAAAAAATCGCGTTTTATCGGGCATATAAAGCCTGTTACAACTGCCGAAGAAGCTCTGGAATTCATAGCTCAGGTCAGCAAAAAACATTGGGATGCAACCCATAATGTTTATGCTTACATCATCAGAGAAGGCGGAATCAAGCGTTATTCCGATGACGGAGAGCCTCAGGGCACCGCAGGCATCCCCGTGCTTGATGTGCTAGAAAAAACAGGTGTCACCGATTGCGCCGTGGTTGTAACC
Source organism: Oscillospiraceae bacterium (assembly GCA_015066625.1). GTDB lineage: Bacteria > Bacillota > Clostridia > Oscillospirales > Acutalibacteraceae > CAG-177. The sequence continues at coordinate 72,397 of SVOC01000001.1, read as the reverse complement.
CGATATTTCGGCGGAATAATGCTGGGTGCCGGCGGTCTTGTGAGGGCATATTCACATTCAGCCTCAATTGCCGTTGCCGCAGGGGGAATTGTTACACGTGCCATGTGTGCAAGGCTTAAAGTCACCTGCGATTATTATTTTTACGGCAAGCTGTCGTCACTTGTGCCCGAAAGCGGCGGTGTGATTGAAGATACAATTTTTGAAGATAATGTTACGCTTGTTTTCAGAATGCCTCTTGAAATCATTGACGGCTTCAACGCAAAGCTCATTGATATAAGCAACGGCAGATACAGTGTAACCAAAACCGAAGAATTTTTTGCCGATATAGACTAAAAAAACCGACTGTGACGAATTTGCCACAGTCGGAATTTTTATTTCTTATTGATTTTGAAAACGTAATTGAATGCTTCAAGCACTGCGATTACAGAAATAAATCCGCAGGCAAGAATCAGTGACCACTGAAGGTCGATTGTGCCTCTTCTGAAATTATCCCATGCAACTTCCCAGCAAACAAGGAAGGCGGCACTTTGAAGCGACAACATGGAGAAAATGTGAAGTCCCTTGATTTTCCTTCCGCCGATAAGAGATATATCCATTGCAACAAAGGCTGCGGCAAGAATAAACAGAGGCAGCACAAATTCGGGAAGCCAGTCAAACATATCGGTTTTGCTCATTATGTAGTAAGCGTAACCTATTATGGAACCGAAGCATATAAGTGCCGTTACGGCAGGAGGTGTTACCTTCAAAACGGGTAATACAGTCACAACCCACGATACAATCAGTGCACCCAGAACATAACCGAACCAGTAATCGTAACGGTCGAAGGCGATGTCAATGGCAACGCATATGCTTGCAGGGAACACCATAAGTGCGGTAACTATTGCCGCATAGCTCTTGGAGCCTTTACCGGGCATTCTGAACATTGATTTCTTTTCTTCCTTCTGAGGCTGAACCTCAGGAACCTTTTCAGGTCCGCAATCGGGGCAATACGCCGCACCGTCGGGGATGGGCTTGCCGCATCTGGAACAATACATAAATCATCCTCCTGATTCAATATGGTATCATTATACATTTTTCAGATTTAAAAATCAATACAAAAAGAAAATTTGACAAACAATTCACATTGTTGTAATATATAATGTATTTTAAAATTTACAAAAGATAAGAGGCGTTGAACATATGGCAGTTTTCAGGCCCTTCAAAGCAATAAGACCCCTCCCCGAATTTGCTTCAAAAGTAGCCGCACTTCCCTATGATGTTATGAACAGCAAAGAGGCTGCTGAAACGGTTAAGGGTAACCCTTATTCTTTCCTTCATGTAGACAAGGCAGAAATTGACCTGCCCGAAGGCACCGACCTTTATTCGGAGCAGGTTTACCTTAAAGCAAAAGAAAATCTTGATAAGCTTGTCAGTGAAAACATCTGTGCTCAGGACGGCAAGGCAGGATTCTATATCTACCGTCAGATTATGAACGGCAGAAGCCAGACAGGTCTTGCAGGCTGTGTTTCCATTGACGATTATATCAACAACATCATCAAAAAACACGAGCTGACAAGAGCCGACAAAGAGGCCGACAGAATCAATCACGTTGATTACTGCGATGCAAACACAGGCCCCATTTTCCTCACATACCGCCCTCAGAGCGAGGTTTCGGCAATGCTTGCGGATTGGTGTGCTTCACATAACCCCGAATACGATTTTGTTACCGATGACGGTATAGCAAACACCGTATGGGTCATTGATTCGGATGAAGTCAACGCAAAAATCTCCGCAATTTTTGCAAATGTCGATTACCTCTATATTGCTGACGGTCACCACAGAGCCGCATCCGCAGTAAAGGTAGGTCTTAAGCGCAGAGAGCAATACCCCGATTATGACGGCAGCGAAGAATTCAATTATTTCCTTGCGGTGCTTTTCGATTGCGAAGAGCTTGAAATAATGGATTATAACCGTGTTATCAAGGACCTGGGCGGCAACACCGAGGATGAATTCATTGAAAAAATCAGTAAAAAATTCACCGTTGAAGCTGTTGGCAAAGATGCATACAGACCTGAAAATGCTCACACCTTCGGTATGCTTCTCGGCGGCAAGTGGTATAAGCTGACCGCAAAAGAAGGCACTTTCAACAGTGCAGACCCCGTTGAATCCCTTGATGTTTCAATTCTTCAGAATAATCTTATCTCCCCCATTCTGGGCATCGATGACCCCAGAACAGATAAAAGAATTGATTTTGTGGGCGGCATAAGAGGTCTGGGCGAGCTTGAACGCCGTGCGAATGAGGATATGTGTCTTGCGTTTTCAATGTATCCCACAACTCTTAAAGAGCTTATGGACATTGCGGATGCAGGTCAGATTATGCCTCCCAAATCCACCTGGTTTGAGCCAAAACTCCTCAGCGGACTTTTCATTCATAAGCTTAAATAAAAAATGCATACACTTTGCACAAAACACTGTTGTTGCAAGCGGAATATTGCATAATATTCACAAAACAACCACGTTTATACATTTATCCCTTGACTATATGCAGAAATTTATGTATAATTATTCGTAACTTATAACCCGAGGTACAGCTATGAACAAAACTAAGATTTTTATAGACGGCAAGGAAGGCACAACAGGTCTCAGGATTTTTGAACGCCTTTCAAACCGTGACGATATTGAAATAATAACTCTCAGCGAGGAGCTCCGTAAGGATACAGCCGCAAGAAAACAGGCACTCAATTCCTGCGACATTGCATTCCTCTGCCTGCCCGATGCTGCGGCAATTGAAGCGGTATCCCTTATCGATAACCCCGACGTTAAGGTTATCGATGCTTCTACCGCACACCGCACTCTCCCCGATTGGGCATACGGTTTCCCCGAACTTTCAGATGCTCACTTTAAAAAGATCAAGGCTTCAAAACGTGTTGCTGTGCCCGGCTGTCACGCAAGCGGCTTCATTGCTCTTGTTTATCCCCTTGTTGAGGCAGGAATTCTTCCCGCAGACGCACTGCTTACCTGCCATTCAATAACAGGTTACAGCGGCGGCGGCAAAAAAATGATTGGTCAGTATGAAAATGTTTCAAGAGAAGCCTTCCTCAATTCTCCCCGTCAGTACGGTCTTACCCAGGAGCATAAGCACCTGAAAGAAATGAAGGCAATCACAGGTATAGAAAACACTCCCGTATTCTGCCCCATTGTTTCGGATTATTACAGCGGTATGGCAGTTACCGTGCCCCTTTTCAAGCAGAATCTTTGTGAAGGTAAAAGCATTGACGATATTATTGAAGTTTATAAAAGCACATACTATTCCGATTTTGTGAAGTTTACCGAAGATACGGGCGCAGACGCTATGCTCAGTGCCGAAAAGATGTCGGGCAATGACGGAATGGAGATTTTCGTCAAGGGTAATGAGGACCGTATTCTTCTTATCGCACGCTATGATAACCTTGGCAAAGGTGCTTCGGGTGCGGCAGTTGAATGTATGAATATTCTTATGGGAATCGATCCGAAAACGGGGCTTTCCCTCTGATTTTGAAAGGATAATAAAAATGAAACAGATTTCAGGCGGCATCTGTGCCGCAAAAGGCTTTACCGCAAGCGGAGTTCACTGCGGTATAAGAAAAAACAAAACAAAAAAAGACCTTGCTCTCATTTTTAGCGAGAAAAAGGCAACTGCGGCTTGTGTTTACACAACAAATCTTGTTAAAGGTGCACCCATAACGGTTACAAAAAACAATGTTGCCGACGGCTATGCTCAGGCAGTTATCTGCAACAGCGGTAATGCCAACACCTGCAACGCAAACGGCATTGAAATCGCTGAGGAGATGTGTGCTCTCATTTCAAAGGAGCTGGGCATTGATAAAAAGGATATTATCGTCGCATCAACCGGCGTTATCGGTCAGACTCTCGAGATTACACCCATTGCAGAAGGCATCCCCTCCCTTGTAAAAGAACTCAAAGCTGACAGTGATGATGCTGCAGCGGCAATCATGACAACCGATACCGTTGAAAAATGTGTTTCATTCTCATTTGAAATCGGCGGCAAGGAATGCAAAATCGGCGGCATTGCAAAGGGTTCGGGTATGATTCACCCCAATATGGCAACAATGCTTGTTTTTGTTACAACCGACTGTGCAATCAGCCGTGATATGCTTCAGAAGGCACTCAGCGAGGATGTTAAATCCTCTTTCAATATGGTCAGCGTTGACGGTGACACTTCAACAAACGATATGGTTTCCGTTATGGCAAACGGACTTGCAGGAAACGATGAAATCACATCGGAGGGCGAAGATTTTGACACCTTCTGTAAGGCACTCAACGCAGTTACGACTCATCTGTGCCGTATGATTGCAGGCGACGGTGAAGGTGCAACAAAGCTTCTTGAATGCATCGTTGACGGTGCAAAGGATAAAGAAACCGCAGTTATAGTTTCAAAATCCGTTATCTGCTCATCACTCTTCAAAGCCGCAATGTTCGGTGCTGATGCAAACTGGGGCAGAGTTCTTTGTGCTATCGGTTACAGCGGTGCGGATGTTGATGTAAACAAAATCGATGTTTCATTCAAATCTGCTGCAGGCAAAATCGATGTTTGCAAAAACGGTGCGGGTATTGATTTCTCTGAAGAAATCGCAAAGGAAGTTCTTTCTGAAAAAGAAATTCAGGTGCTTATCAGCCTTAACAGCGGTGACTTCTGTGCAACCGCATGGGGCTGTGACCTGACTTACGATTACGTAAAGATTAACGGAGATTACAGAACATAAGGTGAATAAAATGGAAATTTCAAATCTTCTCAGAGGTCAGGTGCTTGTTGAAGCCCTGCCCTATATTCAGAAATATTCAAACAAAATTGTTGTCATCAAATACGGCGGCAACGCAATGCTCAACGAGGAGCTTAAAAATGCGGTAATGGGCGATGTTGCTCTGCTTTCGCTTATCGGAGTCAAGGTTGTGCTTGTTCACGGCGGCGGTCCGGAAATCAACGAAATGCTTGGCAAAATCGGTAAAAAAAGCGAATGGGTTGACGGTCTTCGCGTAACAGACAAGGAAACCGTTGACGTTGTTCAGATGGTGCTTGCAGGCAAGGTCAACAAAAGCCTTGTTGCTCTTCTGGGCAGACTTGGCTGTAATGCAATCGGTCTTTGCGGTGCCGACGGTCATCTTATTTCCGCAAAGGTGAAGGATGAACGCCTGGGCTTTGTTGGTGAAATCACCGATGTTAACCCCGCACCCATCCTTGATTTGCTTGAAAAGGGCTATGTTCCCGTTATCTCAACAACCGCTTGCGACAGCGACGGAAATATTTACAACATAAATGCCGATACGGCAGCAGCTAAGATTGCGGCGGCACTTAAGGCGGAAAGCTTTATTTCAATGACGGATATCGCAGGCATCCTCCGCGATAAGGATGACCCCTCAACCCTTATCCCCAAAATTTATGTCAGTGATATTCCCCAGCTTGTCAACGAAGGCATTATTTCAGGCGGAATGATTCCCAAAATCGACTGTTGCGGCGAAGCAATCCGCAGAGGAGTAAAGAAAGTATTTATTCTTGACGGCACGGTGCCCCATTCACTGCTGATTGAAACTCTTACCGACGAAGGTCTGGGCACGATGTTTGTTCAGGGCTAAGGAGATTACTATGAGCATTTTCGAAACAGATAAAAAATACGTTGCAGATACTTATGCCCGTTTCCCCGTTGAGCTTTCGGAGGGTAACGGCGCTCTGCTTTACGGCGAAGACGATAAAGAATACATTGACCTGGGCAGCGGCATTGCGGTCAACACCTTCGGTGCCGCGGATGCCGAATGGGTTGAGGCAGTTACCGTGCAGGCTTCACTTCTCGGCCACACCTCAAACCTTTATTACACAAAGCCTTGTGCCGAATTGGCACAGATGCTCTGCGAAAGAACGGGTATGAAGAAGGTTTTCTTCTCAAACTCGGGTGCAGAAGCAAATGAATGTGCAATCAAAGCGGCAAGACTCTGGGCTTTGAAGAATAAAGGCGAAGGCAATTCAACCATAATCACACTCAAAAACAGCTTTCACGGCAGAACAATAACAACACTTGCCGCAACGGGTCAGGATAATTTCCACACCGATTTCGGTCCTTTCACTGAGGGCTTTGTTTATGCAGAGGCAAACAACCTTGATTCCGTAAAGGAGCTTGCGGAGGCAAACGGCTGTGCCGCAATTATGATGGAAACAATTCAGGGCGAAGGCGGCGTACTGCCCCTGACCGATGAATTTGTAAAAGGCGTGTTTGAGCTTGCAAAAGAGAAAAATATGCTTGTTATCATCGACGAGGTTCAGACAGGTAACGGCAGAACGGGTAAGCTTTACAGCTATATGCACTACGGTGTAATGCCCGATATCGTTTCAACCGCAAAGGGTCTTGCAGGCGGTCTGCCCCTGGGCTGCACAATGCTTGGCGAAAAGGTTCAGGATATCCTTACTCCCGGCAGCCACGGTTCAACATTCGGCGGAAATCCCATTTGCTGTGCAGGTGCAATCAGCGTTCTTTCAAGGCTTGACGACAACCTGATGACCGATGTCACAAAGAAAAGCGAATATATCATTTCAAGGCTTTCAGCCTGCGATAAGGTAAAGAGCATTTCAGGCAAGGGCTTTATGCTGGGTATCGAATGTGAAAAGCCTGCAAAGGAAATCATTGCATCCGCAATGGAAAAGGGTGTTCTTGTTCTCAGCGCAAAAACAAAGGTGCGCCTTCTTCCCCCTCTCAACATTCAGTTTGAACTGCTTGAAGATGCAATGGATAAGCTTATTGAAGCTATTGAAGAATAACAAAACGGGTCGCTCTCGCGACCCGTTAATTTTATACTTCTTCTTTTTTGAACCTTTTATCGAAATAACTCATAAGCCATACGGCGACAACCACATCCACCGCAATTTCAAACAGTGCAAGGAATACAGCAAGCACCGTCTGTGCCGTATCGCCCGTAAATACGGGAAAAATCCCCGCCAGAATTCCTGCAATATAATGCACAATGCTTGCTGCCTTTGATGCAACATAGACCACACCGAGAAACATCAGTCTGTCCCTGCGGTTATGGTATGCGGCGTGGGCAAAGCTGTCATAAATTATAAATGAAATCACTACCGCAGCAATGGACACCACATCGCCCCATACGGTAAGATGAGCATAATCCGAATAAAAGAACTTAATAAATCCGTGAAACAAAAAGGAAAAAAGAAGATTTACGGATGTTTCAAGGAAAACTGCGGCAGCAATATGATGCCTGACCGAACGGAGTTTTGTCGGTTTTTCTTTTTCTGCCATCATTCTGCCTTCTCCTCTTTCTTTATCTCTTATTTTTGCGAGGCTTCAAGTGCCTGCTTAACGTCGGCAATAATATCGTCAACATGCTCAATACCTACGGAAAGACGGATGAGATCATCGGAAATACCGCAGTCAATAAGCTCCTGTGCGGTAAGCTGACGGTGAGTTGTGCTTGCAGGGTGCAGACAGCAGGTGCGTGCGTCGGCAACATGAGTTGCGATTTCTGCAATCTGCAAGCTGTCCATAAACTTTGTTGCAGCGTCTCTGCCGCCCTTGATTCTGAATGAAATTACGCCGCTTGTACCGCCCGGCATATATTTCTTTGCAAGCTCATAGCCCTTGCTGCCCTCCATACCGGGGTATGTAACCTCAATCGCACAGCCGCTGTCACGAATGAATTCAGCAACTTTGAGTGCGTTTGAGCAGTGTCTTTCAATTCTGAGAGGAAGGGTTTCAAGACCCAGGTTAAGGAGAAATGCATTGAAGGGCGAAGGAATTGAGCCAAGGTCGCGCATAAGCTGTGCCATACACTTTGTGATGTATGCCGCATTGCCGAAACGCTCCGTATATGTGATGCCGTGATATGATGCATCGGGAGTTGTAAGACCGGGGAATTTATCATTCTGAGTCCAGTCAAACTTACCGCCGTCAATAACAACACCGCCTACGCTTGTTGCGTGGCCGTCCATATACTTTGTTGTTGAATGGATAACGATATCCGCACCAAGCTCAAAGGGACGGCAGTTAACGGGTGTGGGGAAAGTATTATCGATGATAAGGGGCACGCCGTGTGAATGTGCCGCATTGACAAACTTATCAAAATCAAGCACTTCAAGTGCAGGATTTGAAAGTGACTCGGCAAAAACAGCCTTTGTGTTGGGTCTGAAAGCAGCGTTAAGCTCCTCCTCAGTTGCCTGAGGGCTTACGAAAGTGAAATCAATGCCAAGCTTTCTCATTGTAACATTGAAAAGGTTGAAGGTGCCGCCGTAAATTGTGGATGCACTGATAACATGGTCGCCTGCACCGGCAATGTTGAAAATTGAATAGAATGATGCAGCCTGACCCGATGAGGTAAGCATTGCGCCTACACCGCCTTCAAGGTCAGCAATCTTTGCGGCAACCGCATCGTTGGTGGGGTTTGCAAGACGGGTGTAGAAATAGCCCGATGCCTCAAGGTCGAAAAGCTTGCCCATTTCAACGCTTGAATCATATTTGAAGGTTGTGCTCTGTGAAATAGGCACCTGTCTGGGCTCGCCGTTTTTGGGTGAATATCCGCTTAAAATACATTTTGTGTTAATTTTATAGCTCATTTTTTATGCCTCCAAGAATTCTTTCATAAGTCCGCAGCCAACCTCAACAAAGTCGCCTGTTGCCTTTGCGGTAATTTCATTTATTGTATCAACGCCCTCAACCTCGCCGTTTTTGTGATAAATCATAAAGGGTACCGGGTCACTTGCGTGGGTTTTCGTAACAATGGGTGTGGGATGGTCGGGAAGAATCATAACTTTGTAATCCTCACCGCAGCCGTTGAGATAATCAAGAATTATGGGCAATACGCGCTCATCAATAAGCTCGATTGCTCTTATCTTATTTTCGGGCTCGTTTCTGTGTCCGCACTCATCGGGAGCTTCGATATGGATATAAACAAGGTCCTTGCCGTTTTTCCATTCGTTGACGGCAGCCTGAGCCTTGCCCTCGAAATTGGTGTCTATGTAGCCTGTTGCGCCCTCAACCTCGGGCACGCCCATACCTGCGCAGATTGCAATACCTTTAAGCAGGTCAACCGCCGATACGATACTGCCCTTTACTCCGTAGGTTTCTTCAAAATCGCTGAGTGCAGGCTTACTGCCTTCACCCCAGAGCCAGATTGAATTCGCAGGAGCCTTGCCCTCTGCAATCCTCTTTTTGTTAACGGGATGGTTCTTGAGAAGCTCATAGCTTTCTTTCATCATTGCTATAAGCTTTTCTGCATTGGGTGCGGTTGAAAGATATTCGCCCACAACTCTGCCCGAAATATCGTGAGGAGGAGTCATTTTGCCAAGGTCAACGGTTCCGTTATTCCAAATAAGGCAGTGACGGTAGCTGACGCCGTTATAATATCTGAACTCATCGTTGCCGAAATGCTCCTGAACGGTTTTGATAATTTCCGCCGCATCCTCGCTTGAAATATCGCCTGCGGAATAATCAATCATTGTTTTATCCTCATAGTTTTCCTCATCGCTGAGGGTTACAACATTGCAGCGGAGAGCAACATCCGTATCCTTCATTTTAACGCCGATGCTGACAGCTTCAAGGGGTGAACGGCCCGTATAGCAAATCTTGGGGTCATAACCGAGAACACTGAGGTTTGCAACGTCACTGCCGGGCTTGAGACCGTCGGCAACGGTTTTAACAAGACCTACTCTGCCCTTCTGAGCAAGGGCATCAAAATTGGGCTTTTTTGCAAGCTCCATAGGGGTTTTGCCGTCAAGTGCAGGTACGGGATAATCCGCCATGCCGTCATAAAGCACTACTGCATATTTCATATATATCATCCTTCCGTGAAAGATTTATTTTCTGAACATCAATACTCTTGTTTTTTCCGAATTAAAATCATCGGGATTATAATAAACAGGCTCATTTTCCCAAACCTGATGAAATCTTATTATCATTGATTCACCAATGTCAACCGTAACAAACACACAGAATTCCTTGTCGGGGTATTTCGATTTGAGCGCACTCATCTGTGTTTCACCTAAAACCTTGCCAATCTCAATCAATTCATCAAAATCATATTTTTTCACATTATCAATCAAATGAATATGATTTTCAACTGCTTCGAACTGTGTTTTATCTTTGAGTTCAGAACCGATTTCATTCAAAACCGAATTGGCATAAATTACATATTCATTGCCGTTTTCATCCGTTACGGTTTTGAAGTCAAACATTTCGGAAAAAGCTCTCAACAGCTCAAATTTTCTCATTTTATCTCCTTATCCTGAAAAACTCTTGAACCCGTTGCACCGCGCTGTCCCTGATATTTGCCGTTATAGGGATTGAGTGCTTTTTCATCCATCTTTGCAAAAACAAGCTGACCCACTCTGCGACCTGCTTTAAGCTGAATTGCACAGCGGTTTGCATTGAAAAGTTCAAGAGTGATTTCGCCTTTGAAGCCGGGGTCAACCCAGCCTGCATTCTGAATAAAAAGACCCATTCTGCCCAGAGAGCTTCTGCCCTCAACAAAGGCTGTCAGGTCATCAGGCAATTCAAAATATTCCATAGTGGTAGCAAGCACAAACTGACCGGGAAGCAAAACATATGTATCCGTTTCAATGGTTTCATATTCGATTTTGTCTTCAAGGTTTATAATTCCCGTTGAAGAATCCTTAACAATACTGAAAGTATTTCCCAGTCTGATGTCGATGCTTGCAGGCTGAATCTGTGCAGGCTCAATGGGCTGTGCAACCAGAGTTCCTTCATCAAGCATTTTCATCAGTGTTTTATCTGAAAGTATCATAAATTAAGCTCCTGTCGGTTATTTTGTTAATTATACCACTAACTGCCGATAAAATCCATATATAAATCAAAAAAATATGGCAGGCACACACGGTGTGTGCACCTGCCGATAAAATTACCAGATCTTCTTTGATGCGATGTCTGCCAGTGCGGATGCGATGAATTCATCAACGCTCTTTGCTCCGATATCGCCTTCGCCTCTCTTACGCACGGAAACTGCACCGTCTTCGATTTCCTTATCGCCCACAAGAAGCATATAGGGAAGCTTTTCAAGCTGAGCTTCACGGATTTTATAGCCGATTTTCTCGCTTCTGTCGTCAACGGTAACTCTCATACCCATGCTTTCAAGCTTTGCCGCAACTTCCTTTGCATAAGCGTGGTGACGGTCTGCGATGGGAAGAAGTCTTACCTGCTCGGGTGAAAGCCAGAGAGGAAGGGCACCTGCAAAGGTTTCAAGAATATATGCAAGTGTTCTTTCGTAGCAGCCAAGGCTTGTTCTGTGAATGATATAGGGAAGCTTCTTCTGTCCGTCTGTATCAACGTAATACATACCAAACTTCTCTGCAAGAAGCATATCGATCTGAATGGTAACGATTGTATCTTCCTTGCCGAAAACATTCTTATACTGAATATCAAGCTTGGGACCGTAGAAAGCCGCTTCATCTATACCGATTTCGTAATCAACGCCAAGGTTGTCAAGAATTTTACCCATTGCCTCCTGAGCAGCATTCCACTGTTCGGGAGTGCCCTCGTACTTAGCTGTATTGGAGGGATCCCACTGTGAGAAACGGAAGGTGCACTTATCGAGCATACCTACTGTTCCGAGGAAGTATTTGCAAAGGCTCAGACAGCCCTTGAATTCTTCTTCAAGCTGGTCGGGTCTGATAACAAGGTGACCCTCTGAAATTGTGAACTGGCGGACACGGATGAGGCCGTGCATTTCGCCTGAATCTTCATTACGGAAAAGAGTTGATGTTTCACCCAGACGCATGGGAAGGTCACGGTAGCTTCTTGCACTGTTAAGATAAACCTGATACTGGAAGGGGCAGGTCATGGGACGGAGTGCAAGGCATTCCTTTTCTTCATCGTCAGGATCGCCGAGGATGAACATACCGTCACGGTAGTGATCCCAGTGTCCTGAAATTCTGTAGAGATCTCTCTTGGCCATAAGAGGAGTTTTGGTAAGAAGATAGCCGTTTGCCTGCTCAACATCTTCAACCCAACGCTGAAGAAGCTGAACAACTCTTGCACCCTTGGGCATAAGGATGGGAAGACCCTGACCGATCGATTCAACGGTTGTGAAATAGCCAAGCTCTCTGCCGATTTTGTTATGGTCACGCTTCTTTGCCTCTTCGATTGCTTCAAGATGTGCTTCAAGATCCTCTTTCTTTGTGAAAGCGGTGCCGTAAACTCTCTGAAGCATCTTGTTGTTTGAGTCACCTCTCCAATATGCACCCGTGCAGGAGGTCAGCTTGAATGCCTTTACTCTGCCTGTATCGGGAATATGCGGACCTGCGCAAAGCTCGTCAAACTCGCCCTGCTTGTAGAATGAAATCTTTTCGCCCTTATCGGAATGTTCTTTGATAAGCTCAACCTTAAAGGTTTCGCCTCTCTCTTCCATCATTTTTATTGCATCTTCGGGGTCAAGCTCATATTTTTCAAGAGGAAGACCTTCCTTGACGATTTTCTTCATCTCAGCTTCAATCTTTTCAAGCACTTCGGGAGTGAAGGGTACGTCAACATCAAAATCGTAATAAAAGCCGTTATCGATAGCGGGGCCGATTGCAAGCTTTGCATCGGGGTAAAGTCTTTTAACTGCCTGAGCAAGAATGTGCGATGCTGTATGGCGGAGTGCCCACTTGCCGTCTGCATCGTCGAATGTGAGAATTTCAAGCTGGCAGTCCTTATCAAGAGCGGTTCTCAGGTCGCATACAACACCGTCAATTTTACATGCACAAGCGGCTTTGTAAAGACCCATGCCAAGGCTTTTGCAAACATCCATAGCGGTTGTGCCGTTTTCGAACTCCTTAACGACACCGCCTTTAAGTGTTACATTAATCATGTTTATCATATCCTTTCTGCGATTTACAAATAAAAAAACTTCACCCTGTAAAAACAGGATGAAGCATAATATACTCCACGGTTCCACCCGTAATTCCGACATAAATCGGCTCTCTGGCAGCTTTAACGCAGCTCATACGGCACGCCTTGAATACGGCGGCACTCGGCAGGCGGTAGCGGCTTGCTGCATTTTACCGCCCTTTCAGCCCGTGAGGCGGCTCTCTGAAAAAATGCCGTTGCAAACAGCCTTCTGCTTCAACGATTTTGATATTGTCTTAATATTAGCACTACCGCACATCAAAGTCAATATATTTTTTAATGAAAAGTAAATAAAAAACTTGACATTATACTTTTAAAAGTATACTATTAATACAATGGTGTTATATTGTGCCAAGATGAGCGTTTTTACGTTCCGAAACACCATTGGTTGATTTTCATTAATCTTTTTCTATATGACTTTTTCAGGAAAGTCAAAAAAATTCATTTACAAAGGAGGAAAACACAGACTTGAAAATCTGGATTGCAATTCTTATTGCCGTCGCAGCACTTATAATCGGACTTGTTCTCGGTTTTGTTCTGGGCGGTTTACATAGGAAGAAGGTTGCGGAAGCTGCAATCGGTTCAGCTGAGCAGGAAGCAAACAAAATCATCAGCGATGCCATTTCAACAGCCGAAGCAAAGAAAAAGGAAGCCATCCTTGAAGCCAAGGATGAAATTCACAAACAGAGAACAGAAACAGAAAAAGAACTCCGTGAAAGGCGCAACGAAGTTCAGAGACTTGAACGCAGAATCACTCAGAAGGAAGAAACTCTTGATAAGAAGAGTGAAAACCTTGAAAAGAAAAACGAAGTGCTTGACGAAAAAATCAAGGCAGCAGACGAACGTCTTGAAGAAATCGAAAGCATCAAAAAGAGCCAGTTTGAAATGCTGGAAAGAATCTCGGGCTTTACAAAAGAGCAGGCTAAGGAATATATCCTCAGCGTTCTTGATGAAGACCTTAACCATGAAAAGGCTGTCAAGATTCAGGAATTTGAGCAGAAAACAAAGGATGAATCCGACTCCCTCGCAAGAGAAATTATCACAACTGCCATTCAGCGCTGTGCCGCTGACCACGTTGCGGAGGCTACCGTTTCCGTTGTTGCTCTGCCCAACGATGAAATGAAGGGCAGAATCATCGGCCGTGAAGGCAGAAACGTAAGAACTCTCGAGATGATAACCGGTGTTGACCTTATCATTGACGATACTCCCGAAGCTATTACGGTTTCAAGTTTTGACCCCGTACGCAGAGAAATCGCAAGGCTTACTCTCGAAAAGCTTATTGCCGACGGCAGAATACATCCTTCAAGAATTGAGGAAATGTACGAAAAGGCAAAGCGCGAGGTTGAGGCAACAATCAAGCAGACAGGTGAACACGCACTTATCGACGCAGGTGTCAATAATGTTCACCCCGAAATTGTCAAGCTTATCGGTAAGCTCAGATACCGCACAAGCTACGGTCAGAATGTTCTTAAGCATTCGCTTGAAGTTTCCTATATTGCAGGTCTTATGGCATCGGAACTTGGCACCGACGTTAAGACTGCAAAAAGAGCCGGTCTTCTTCACGATATCGGTAAGGCACTCGACCATGAAATGGAAGGCTCACACGTTGACCTGGGCGTTGAATTCGCTAAGAAATTCAAAGAAAACGATAACATTCTTCACGCAATCAAGGCTCACCACGGTGAGGTTGAGGCAAAGACCATCACCGCAGTTCTTGTTCAGGCTGCCGATGCTATCTCGGCCGCAAGACCCGGCGCAAGACGCGAAGATGTTCAGAACTACATCAAGCGCCTTCAGAAGCTTGAAGAAATCGCAACTTCGTTTGACGGTGTTGACCGTTCATTCGCCATTCAGGCAGGCCGTGAGGTCAGAATTATGGTTAAGCCCGAAGTTGTCAATGACGATAAGATGGTTCTTCTTGCAAGGGATATCGCAAAGAAGATTGAAGAAAGCATGGAATATCCCGGTCAGATTAAGGTTAACCTTATCAGAGAAAGCAGAACTATCGACTACGCAAAGTAATTTATTTTGGGGGCTGCCTTGCGCAGCCCTTATTTGTTAGGATGATAAGCAAATGAATATTCTTGTTATCGGCGATGTTGTTTCGGCAAAGGGTTGTGAATTTCTTCGCAGCGTACTACCCGCATACAAAAGGCTGAAAAAAATCGACCTTTGCATCGCCAACGGTGAAAATTCGGCAGTAGGCAACGGCATAACTCCTTTCTCCGCACAGTATCTTTTTGACAGCGGTGTTGATTTTATCACAACCGGCAATCATGTTTACCGCCGCAGAGAATTCTATGAGATGCTTGATGAAAGAGATGATATAATCCGCCCCGCAAATTTCTGCAAAACAAATCCCGGCAAGGGGTATTCGGTTGTGGATATGGGAAGTGTGAAGGTTGGAATAATCAACCTTTCGGGTATGGTTTATATGGACAGATGCAGCAACCCCTTTACTGCCGCAGATGAAATTATTCCCGAGCTTTCGGATTGCAGAATAAAGCTGGTTGATTTTCACGCAGAGGCAACCGCTGAAAAGAAGGCAATGGGATTTTATCTTGACGGCAAGGTGTCCGCCGTTTTCGGTACACACACCCACGTTATGACCGCCGATGCAGCTGTACTCCCCCAAGGCACCGCATACATTACAGATATCGGTATGACCGGTCCCAAATATTCCGTTCTCGGTGTAAAGCCCGAAATATCAATTGAATGGCTTAAAACCGGTATGCCTGCACGCTTTGACACAGCCGAAGGTGAATGTATGATGAACGGCTGTATTTTTGAAATCGACAATAAGACGGGCAAGGCAATAAGCATTGAGCCCGTGACCATAGAATGAGGAATTGAAATGCAGAAACTTCTCAGTCATATGCGCGCCGCCTGCCAGCAATATGAAATGATAAAAGAGGGCGACAGAATCGCAATCGGCGTTTCGGGCGGAAAGGACTCAGTTGCACTGCTTGCAGGCATGGCGAATCTCCGCAGATTTTATCCCGAAAAATTTGATATTGCGGCAATAACTCTCGACCCCCGTTTCGGCGGTGTTGACGGCGATTTTTCAGAAATTGAAGCTTTATGCAAAAAACTTGATATTGAGTACATAATCAAACGCACTCAGCTTGCGGAGGTTATATTCGACATTCGGAAAGAAAGCAACCCCTGCAGCCTGTGTGCAAGAATGCGCCGGGGTGCACTTCACGATGCCGCAAAAGAAAACGGATGCAATAAAATCGCGTTGGGTCACCATCTTGACGATGTTGCCGAAACCTTTGTTATGAATCTTTTCAACGGCGGCACACTGGATTGTTTTATGCCCGTCACCTATCTTTCACGAAAAGATATATATATGATAAGACCTATGATTTTTGCAAGGGAAAGCGACTGTGCAAGGGTCGTACGCAAAGAAAATCTTCCCACCGTCAAAAGCAACTGCCCCGCCGACGGTACAACCGAAAGGCAGGAGGTCAAAGAAATGCTCAGTGCCCTTGAAAAGAAATACGGCGACGTGAGAAGTAAGATTCTGGGCGCGATGCAAAGGAAAGAAATAAACGGATATTGAGGTAAATAAGAATGAGAAAAATAACAAACATCAACGAGGGCTGGTCCTTCACCAAAGACGGCATTACCCGGGCAATCAACCTTCCCCATACCTGGAATAACCTTGACGGTCAGGGCGGCGCGGAAACCTATGACAGATGCAGATGTGTTTATGAAAAGACAATCCCCTTTTTTGAAGGAAGAGTATACCTTGAAATCAACGGTGCAAATACCGTTGCCGAGGTTTTTATCAACGGAATTTATATCGGCAGCCACGAAAACGGTTATGCAATGTTCCGCTTTGAAATTACCGATTTCCTTAAAGACGGTGACAATGAAATCAGAATTATTGTTGACAACAGTCCCAATGAATTTCTCTACCCCGAAATGGCGGATTTCACATTTTACGGCGGTCTTTACCGTGATGTGAATATCATCAGCCAGATTGCGAAATCACATTTTTCACTGCTTGACATGAGCCTTTGCGGTATGTATATCACGCCCAAAGCAGACGGCAGAGTTTTTGTGAAATCGCTTATTGAAGGCAGCTGCAAGGGTCTGACAAAGGAATTTATTATCACCGATGCCCGGGGTAATGAGGTTGCAAAAAGAGAGGTTGCGGCAGATGTTGATGCCGTCAAGCTTTTCATTGATGAACCCGTTCTCTGGAACGGAACAAAAAATCCCTATCTTTACACAATGACCGCAAGACTTAAAGACGGTGACAAAATCATTGATGAAGTAAGCGACAGATTCGGTGTCCGTGAATTTTATTTTGACAGTGAAAAAGGCTTTTTCCTCAACGGCGAAAGTGTTAAAATGAAAGGCGTTTCAAGGCATCAGGATTGGGAAGACATCGGCAACGCCCTCACTTATAATGAACACAAAAAGGATATTGACCTCATTAAAGAAGTCGGTGCAAATTCAATCCGTCTTGCCCATTATCAGCACGACGAAAAGTTCTACGATCTCTGCGATGAGGCAGGCTTCCTTGTATGGGCTGAAATCCCCGTTATTTCAAGATTCAGCAGAAAGAAGCAGGACCAGGCGAAATTCATGCTTGAAGAACTTATCAGGCAGAATTTCAACCATCCCTCAATTTTCTGTTGGAGCGTTGCCAATGAAATTTCAATCGGCGGTGCAGGTTCAAGCGTTTATGACGGCATAAAAGAGCTTAACGATATCGCCCACGCCCTTGACTCCACAAGACCTACCGCAACGGCTCAGGTTACATTCAGCTCCGTTAACTCCAAGCTGAACGGTATCCCCGATATCCTGGGCTACAATCAGTATTTCGGCTGGTATGTTCAGACCGTTGAACAGATTGACAAGTGGCTGGACGATTTCCACGCAAAGAAGCCGGAAATCAAGCTCTGCATTTCCGAATACGGTGCAGAGGCAAACACCGCACTGCATTCCGCAAACCCCGTGCAGGGTGACTACACCGAAGAATATCAGGCATATTACCACGAGCACTATGTAAAAGCAATTAATGAAAGAGAATGGCTCTGGGGCTCATATGTGTGGAATATGTTTGATTTCGGCTCCGCAATGCGCAACGAGGGCGGTGTAAGAGGACGCAATAACAAAGGCCTTGTTACATTTGACAGAAAAATCAGAAAAGATTCATTCTACGTTTATAAAGCACACTGGTCAGACGAAAAATTCGTTCACATTGCAGGCGAAAGATTCGTTGACAGACCCACAGGCGAACAGAAGATAAAAGTTTATTCGAACTGCGATAAAGTAAAGCTTACCGTGAACGGCGAAGCAACCGAGCTTGAAGGCGATAAAATATTTGTTTTTGATGCCGTCATCAAGGAAGGAGAAAATGTTATCACCGCAAAATCGGGAAAGCTTACCCATAAAATTACCGTTAACGGCACGGATATTCCCAACCCCGATTACACGCTTCCCGATGGTGCACAGTCCTTTGTCCGCAACTGGTTCGACTCGAATGAGAATATTGACCCCGACAGACTTTCACTCAACGATACAGTAGGCGATATATTGTTCAATTCGGAGGTGCAGAACCTTATCAGAAACCACACGGGCAAAGAAATTGACCATCCCGCTCTCAGATACATCGGCAAAATTCCTCTGAAATCCGTCAGCACCGTAGCTTCAAAGCTTGGGGCAGGCGATGCAATCGGTCTTGCAAATCAGTTCTTGCAGACAATCAAGAAAGATAAATAATAAATATGCAGAAATCCCCCCGCTTCACTGTGAAGCAGGGGGATTTTTCGGTTAATTAAAATACATCGTCAACGATTACACTCTTGAGAAGTGCGGGAACCATGATAAGGAACTTGGGAAGCCATTCCATAAATGCATATGCTGCAAGACCTAAGAAGCTGGGAACAACAAGTGCGTTGTATTCGGCTTCGCTTGTGGTGTTATCGCCGGTAAATGTAATTTTATTTTCGCCTGTTTTCTTTTCAAGAGTAAATGTATCGTGACGTGTGATAATCTGCTCTGCGCCTTCGATTTCCTTGCCGTTTTCATCGGTGGGGATATCGGAAAGAACATATGAATCAAAAGTCAGAGTGCCGCCGTCAATTGAAATTGTATTGAAGATACCGCCGATATAAGCCTGATTGACCTGATCCCAATCCTGACCGTCCCAGTAGTTGCCGTAGCCGCCTTTCTGGATGGTAAGAGCATTAATCCATTCCGTCTTCATAAAGTTATTTGCAAGGAATTCACGGATTTCATATCTCTTTGTGCCTGCTGTGCCCGAAAGAACATAAACGGTGCCGTCTTCATTCACCTTGTTGTTTTTGAGTGCCTTTGTTCTGAGGTACTGATGGTCATGACCGCTCATTACAAGGTCAACATTGCACTTGTCAAGAACTCTTGTAAGGGACTTCTGCAAATAGAGAGCATCAGGCCACTTTGCGTCCTTGCCGAGTGAGTAGGGTGACTTGTGAAGGAATACGATTTTCCAATCCTTATCTGTGCTGTTAAGGTCATTTTCAAGCCAGTTAAGCTGTGCGATTGAAATTGAAAGAATGTCATTGGTGTTAAGCACTGCGAAATGAGCATTGCCGTAGTCGAATGAATAGTTGACGCCGTCCTTAATCTGAACGCTTTCGCTTGTGTCAAGGTTGAACATATTATTGAACCAATGCTCAACGCCGAGACCGTCGTGATTGCCTGCTACGGGTACAATTGTTGTGCTGAGGTTGATAGCCTTCATAGCTGTATCGTAGTAATCCCATTCTTCGTTGGTGCTGTCGTCTGTGAAGTCACCAAGGTTTACCATAAATTCTGCTGTGGGAGCTGTTTCAAAAGCTGCCTGTGCAACCTTTGCACCCTTCATAAAGTTTTCCTGATTGCCTGCCTGAATATCAGCAATGGCAACAAAGCTGAACTTGTCGTCGTCGTTGTCTGTTGTGAAAGTGCCCGCAGCACTGCGAACAATCTCATCGCCTACATCATAATAGTAGGTTTTGCCCGCCTCAAGACCCGAAACAAGGGCCTTGTGAACGAACTTGCCTTCCCACTCGAAAACATCTTCATATGTAATCTGAGCATTAACGGGTGCACCCAGCTCATCAACGATTTCAACTACGCTTGATGTGTTTTCGTTGGTGTACCATGTGATACCCTTCTGAGTTGAGGGATCCCCGTTAACTGCAACGGAAATACGGGTAGGTGTTGTGCCGGGAGCTGTTGCTTCCTCTGCGGATACGGGGAAAACAAGGCAGGTTGAGAGCATTGCAAAGCAAAGCACAACACTGAGAACTCTGAGAAAATTCTTCTTCATATTTCTTTTCCTTTCATAATGACTTTTCAATATCATAACGACTTTGCGCCGTCAGTACCTTATTTAACGGGAACGCTTACATCCCACTTGGAAAGCCACTCGCCTGTCTTGCAGTTTCTTGCTCTGAAAAGAACTTCGTCATTGTAAACCTCAACGATGTATGTAAGACCTGCACCGTTTCCGCCTTCCTCACCGTCTTTGTTTTCAATGGTGAAAGAGGGAACATTGAATGAATGGAAGCCTTCAATCTGCTCGTAGCTGTACTGGCTGAAACCTGCATGAAGGTGGCCCGTGATGAGGATAACGGTGCTGTCGTCTGCGTGCTTTGCAAGAACAGCCTTGATTTCATCATTCTGGTCGCCTACGGAGCCGGCTTCCTTGTTTGTGCCGTTACCCCAGGTTGTAGGCAGGTTGTGTGTAAGCTTCAGAGGCTGATGAAGAACAACGAATACGGGCTTGCCCTTTTCTGTTGCAAGCTCCTTATCAAGCCATTCAAGCTGTTCAGGGCTGATGTATGACTCTTCGAATTCCGTTTTATCCGAGCCCATAACAATGAACTTGTAGCCGTTGAGAATTTCAGAATATGCAAACTTACCCTCTGCATATGCATTTTCGATCATACTCTCATCTCTGTTCAGCGAGTTTGTAAAGTTCGAAAAGCGATCATAACTCTGGCTGTATGCACGGAGTCTGATATCGTGGTTGCCCTCTGCCATGATAAAACGCTTACTCAAACCGTTGATTTCATCATAAACAAGCTGATATTCTTCAAGAAGACCGTTTTCTGCGATATCACCGATACCTACGATTGCATCGAATTCGCACTCTGCATTTTCAAGGTCAATGCAAGCTTCCTGGAAGGACTGATATCTGCCGAACATATAATTTGAAACCTGAGGGTCTGCTACTGCCGCAAATACCATTTTGACATTTGCAGGGTCCTTCGCCTTGATGGGGTCTGCCGTTGAAGGGGCAACAACACCGCCGTTAAACGAATACATGATTGTGATAATGAGCGTAAAAATTTTGAACGAAATCTGCTGAATCAATGTCATACTTATACTCCTCCTGACACAAATATACTCTATTAGATTACCACTAAAAAGGTGAATTGTCAACAAATCGGAGTATCAAACTTATATTTTTACATATTGCTGAAAATTTATACAAATATTTTGTGAAAAACACACACTTTTTGGAATAATTAAAGTATTTACAAACCGCGAGAAAAGTGTTAGTATTATCAATGATGTGTTATTATTTCACTTATAATAATTAATTCTCAGGAGGAAAAGATTATGGCCAGAAAAATGAAGACCATGGACGGTAACAACGCCGCTGCATGGGTGTCATATGCTTTCACAGAAGTTGCAGGCATTTACCCCATCACTCCGTCAAGCCCCATGGCAGACTATGTTGACCAGTGGTCAGCTCAGGGTATGAAGAACATCTTCGGCACAACCGTAAGAGTTGCTGAAATGCAGTCAGAAGCAGGTGCAGCAGGTACCGTTCACGGTTCACTTGCAGCAGGCGCTCTCACAACAACCTACACTGCATCACAGGGTCTTCTTCTTATGATTCCCAATATGTATAAAATCGCAGGTGAGCTCCTTCCCAGCGTTTTCCATGTTTCGGCACGCTGCGTAGCTTCACACGCTCTTAACATTTTCGGCGACCATTCAGACGTTTACGCCTGCCGTCAGACAGGTTTTGCAATGCTCGCTGAAACAAATACTCAGGAAGTTATGGACCTCGGTGCTGTTGCACACCTTGCATCAATCAAGGGCAGAGTTCCCTTCATCAATTTCTTTGACGGTTTCCGTACTTCACACGAGCTTCAGAAGATTGAAGTTTGGGATTTCGAAGACCTTAAGGAAATGTGCGATATGGACGCTGTTGAAGCTTTCAGAAAGAGAGCTCTCAACCCCGAAAGACCCGTTATGCGCGGTTCACACGAAAACGGCGACATCTTCTTCCAGCACAGAGAAGCATGTAACTCATACTACGATGCACTTCCCGCTATCGTTGAGGAATACATGGATAAGGTTAACGCAAAGCTCGGCACAAACTACAAGCTCTTCAACTACTACGGCGCTCCCGATGCAGAGAAGGTTATCGTTGCAATGGGTTCAATCTGTGACGTAGCAGAAGAAGTTATCGATTATCTTACCGCTAAGGGTGAGAAGGTTGGTCTTGTTAAGGTTCGTCTTTACAGACCCTTCTCAGCAGAGAAGCTTGTTGAAGCTATCCCCGCAACAGCAAAGAAGATTGCTGTTCTCGACAGAACAAAGGAACCCGGCTCACTCGGCGAGCCCCTCTTCCTCGATGTTGTTGCAGCTCTTGCAGCTACAGGTAAGACAGGCATCCAGGTAATCGGCGGCCGTTACGGTCTCGGTTCAAAGGATACACCTCCCTCAAGCATCTTCGCAGTATACGATGAGCTTGCAAAGGATGCACCCAAAGCCCAGTTCACTCTCGGTATCACCGACGACGTTACAAACCTTTCACTCGAAGAGAAAGAAGCTCCCAACACCGCAGCAGAAGGCACAATCGAGTGCAAGTTCTGGGGTCTCGGCGGCGACGGCACAGTTGGTGCAAACAAAGACTCAATCAAAATCATCGGCGACCATACCGACAAGTATGTTCAGGCTTACTTCCAGTATGACTCAAAGAAGACCGGCGGTATCACAATTTCTCACCTTCGTTTCGGCGACAGCCCCATCAAGTCCCCCTACTACATCAACAAGGCTGACTTCGTAGCCTGCCACAACCCCTCATACGTTGAAAAAGGCTACAAGATGGTTAACGATGTTAAGCCCGGCGGCGTTTACCTTATCAACTGCCAGTGGGACGAAGCTGAACTCGCTGAAAAACTTCCCGCAGAAGCAAAGAGATACATTGCAAAGAACAACGTTCAGCTTTACACCGTTAATGCTATTGACCTTGCCGCACAGATCGGTCTCGGCAAGAGAACAAACACCGTTCTTCAGTCTGCATTCTTCTCACTTTCAAAGGTTCTTCCCGCTGAGGAAGCAATCGGCTATATGAAAGAGAAGGCTCAGAAGTTCATGAAGAAGGGTAAGGAAATCGTTGAAATGAACGAAAAAGCTATCGATGCAGGTGCATCAGCTTACGTTAAGATCAACGTTCCCGCAGAATGGGCAGACGCAACAGATGACGCAGCTGCAGAAGCTTCAAAGGGCGCTGCAAAGCTCGTTAAGATGGTTGACGGCATCATGAAGCCCGTTGCACTTATGGACGGTGACTCACTTCCCGTTTCAGCATTCGTTGACCATGCTGACGGTACATTCGAGCAGGGTGCTTCCGCTTACGAAAAGAGAGGCGTTGCAGTTCTCGTTCCCGAATGGGACGGCACAACCTGTGCTCAGTGTAACAAGTGCTCATATGTATGTCCCCACGCAACAATCAGACCCTACTGCCTCACAGCTGAAGAAGCTGCTGCTGCTCCCGAAAACGCAATCATCGTTGACAAGAAAGCAGGTAAAGGCAAGGGTGTTTACAAGTACACACTCGCTGTTTCTCCCCTCGACTGTATGGGTTGCGGCGTTTGCGTAGGCGTATGTCCCACAAACTCACTCAAGATGGTTTCAAGAGAGAGCCAGGATGCTATGCAGCCCGTATTCGACTACATGGTTGAAAATGTAACAGTTAAGGAAGATGTTGTTGACAACACTGTTATCGGCAGCCAGTACAAGACTCCTCTCCTTGAGTTCTCAGGCTCATGCGCAGGCTGTGCCGAAACAGCTTATGCACGCCTTATCACTCAGCTCTTCGGCGACAGAATGTACATTTCAAACGCAACAGGCTGTTCATCAATCTGGGGCGGTCCCGCAGCTACATCACCCTACACCGTTAACAAGAAGGGCTACGGTCCTGCCTGGGCAAACTCACTCTTCGAGGATAACGCTGAGCACGGTTACGGTATGTACCTTGGTCAGAATGCTATCCGCAACAGCCTTATCGCTAAGGTTAAGGAAGTTGCAGCAGCAGATTGCGCTACAGAAGAAATCAAGGCAGCTGCAGCAGCTTACCTTGATACAGTTAACGACGGTGCAAAGAACGGCGCTGCAACAGATGCTCTTGTAGCAGCTCTTGAAGGTTGCGATTGCGCAACTTGCAAGGAAATCCTCGCAAGCAAAGAATACCTTGCCAAGAAGTCCGTATGGATCTTCGGCGGCGACGGTTGGGCATACGACATCGGCTTCGGCGGTGTTGACCACGTTCTTGCAGCAGGTGAAGATGTAAACATCATGGTATTCGATACCGAAGTTTACTCCAACACCGGCGGTCAGGCTTCAAAGGCTTCAAACATCGGTCAGGTTGCACAGTTTGCTGCAGCAGGTAAGGGCATCGCTAAGAAGTCACTTGCTGAAATCGCAATGAGCTACGGCTATGTTTACGTTGCACAGATTGCTATGGGTGCAGACCAGAACCAGACAATCAAGGCTAT
This sequence comes from Oscillospiraceae bacterium, assembly GCA_015066625.1. Lineage (GTDB taxonomy): Bacteria > Bacillota > Clostridia > Oscillospirales > Acutalibacteraceae > CAG-177. Next base: position 47,739 of record SVOC01000001.1, on the reverse strand, counting down.
TGCAGAAGCAGAAGCTTACAACGGTCCTTCAATCATCATTGCATACGCACCTTGCGAAATGCACTCAATCAAGGGCGGTATGGTTAACTGCCAGGCTGAAATGAAGAAGGCTGTTGACTGCGGTTACTGGAACATGTTCCGTTACAACCCCGCACTCAAGGCTGAAGGCAAGAATCCCTTCACCATCGACAGCAAGCCTGCAACAGGCAGCTACAGAGAATTCCTTCTCAACGAAGCTCGTTACTCATCACTCACACGCTCATTCCCCGAAAGAGCAGAAGAACTCTTCGCTCTTGCTGAGAAGACAGCAGTTGAGAGATACGATCACCTTCTTCGCCTTAAGGACCTCTATGCTCCCAAAGCTGACTAATCTTAAATAAAATTAACGGCTCGGTTCTTCGGAACCGGGCCGTTTTTGCACAAAAAAACAGACGGCAAAAACCGTCTGTTAAAATTCAAATTCATTCCACGGATATTCATTTTTATCGGGCTTTGCGCAGAAAGTCATCTTTTCGCCACTAACGGGATGCTCAAATTCAAGGGTATGGGCAAAAAGTGCAAGCTTTCCGCTTCCGCCGCCGTATCTCCCGTCCCCGTAAAGAGGCATTTTCCTGCTTGCAAACTGCACCCTTATCTGATGGGTTCTTCCCGTATGAAGAAGAACATCAAGAAGGCTCAGTTCACCGTTATCCCCTATTACATTATATTCAAGGGATGCTTCACGAACACCCTTGCGCATTCTTCTGACCGTATAGGTCTTATTTTTTTGCTTATCTCTGAAAAGGAAATCTTTGAGTACACCTCTTTTTTCATCAGGCACTCCGCGGATAACCGCATAATATCGCTTCTTTATAGTGTTCTGCTCCGCCTGCTTTGAAAGAAGCGCCGCCGCTTTTGAGTTCTTTGCATACACCATAACACCTGCGGTTTCTCTGTCAAGCCTGTGAACGGGATATGCCTTTGCATTTTCACCGTTCTTTTCAAAAACTTCATTCAGAAGCGAAATCATATCTTCGCCGCCGTCTGTGCTTTGACTTATAATCCCTGCAGGCTTAAAACACACAGCAATATTTTTATCCTGAAATAGAATCTCCATTTTCAATCCTGTTCTTCGCTCTTTTTTCACTCTTTCTGAGTGCGTATCTTATATGGTCGGAAACAAGCCATATCTGGGTTGCCAGTTTCAGGGGATCTTCGCGCATACCTGTTCTGAACCATTCGGAAGCAATGCCGAAATATGCATACTCATAAAACGATGCTATAAATTCAATATCCTCATCCGGGACAAGCATACCCTCAGCCATAGACTGTACCGCATCAACAACAATAAATTTGCACGCTTTATACATATAATTTTCAAGATAGTTGTAACTGCGTGACGAGCATATATTGTTTATCAGTTTCTTATGGCTGTATGCAACATTGGCAATTTTTATAAAGGCTTCGACCCACGATTTGCCTTCTTTGTGAGCTTCCGAAATCTCATTAAGCTCCTTAAGAAACATTTCTTCAAGTAAATCGTAGATATCGCTGTAATAATAATAGAACGTATTACGGTTTATTTCACAGGTTTCAACAATATCTTTAACGGTAATTTTATCAAAAGGCTTTTTCTCAAGCAATTCTATAAAAGTATGAAAGATAAGGCTTTTCGTATCCTTTTGCATTTTTTAACCCCTCCATTTTTCTGACTTCCCATATAATAAGTGTCGAAAAAGCTCAAAATTGTTGCATTAACATTAGAATTGTAACACCTTTTTTTATAAATTACAACAGATATTATTTATAATTTGCTTAATTCTGAACCGCTGAAGTAACTTCAACCGCACTCAAAGGCTGTGCAGTGGTCTGCGGCACGGCATTTTCGGGCATTTCAAAACAGTGTATAAATCCGCCCGCTTCAAGCGAACACACATCTCCGCCGATGACTCTCCCCTCAAAAACAAGAAGATTTGCCTGAACAATACCCTTCATATTTTCAAATCCCGGGTAATTGAGCACATCGTACGTCCATCTTTTGGCACGCATACCCCTATAAGGCTCAAGGTCAAAACCGACAGCCTTGTTCATTGACGCATATTCACGGTAGCCCGCATCGAAATCCTCGGGAATGATAACCTCGCTCACCTCAACGGGATCTTCGGATACATTCCAGCCGTATTGAGAAAGAAAAGCTGTTCTTTCGGCAGAATTTTCAGCCTTCACGTTAACCGCGCCGTCATTTGCCGCAGGAGTCTTACTGCCCGTCAGAGTCATTGCTACCGCAATCACAACCGCACCTATGGCAAGAAGAAGTGCTCCTATTTTCGCTTTTGAAGTTTTAACAGAATAAACAAACATAATCTCACCGCCTGAAAGAAATATATTCAGTGCGGTGATTAATTATTACACATCTGCCTGCAAAACCATTATTCCCGAAGGTGTAATATCAATCATTCCGTATTCTCCGCCTCTTATGCTGCCGGGATTCAAAACATAAAGTCCGTCATCATACCAAGTAACGGTCTGATGGGTATGGCCATATAATGCTACAGAGGCATTAAGGCTTTTTGCTTTTTCAACAAGCTGCTCCGTGCCGTGCTTTACAAGCTCGGTGTGCCCGTGGGTGCAAAAAATCCTTACACCTGCAACATCAACAATTTCATTGGCAGGCAGGAAAGAATATAAATCACAGTTGCCGCAAACCTGAATGATTTTTTTGCCTGCCGTAAGATGACTCAGCTTTTCAAGATCTTTTTCGCCGTCCCCGAGATGAATAATCATATCCGCTTCTGGATGGTCAAGCAAAGCAGCCTGCATACAGCCTGTTGAACCGTGGGAATCCGAAAAAACAATAATTCTCATAATATTCTCCTTTGCAACATATCTTATTATACAATTAAAAGGCGGTGATTGCAATAAGCAAAGATAATCTCTCAATCGAGGAACTGATGCGTATGGCTCAGGCATCAAAAAGCAATAATCCTCAGGATATTCTGGGTGCGATGCAAAACAAGGTTTCTGCCGATAAAATAAATGAGATCAAAAAAATATTGGGCGATAAAAAAGCACTTGAAGAACTTCTCAAAAGCGAGCAGGCTCAGCAGCTTTTACGCAGATTCAAAAAATAAGCTTTACGGGTGACGGTTATGGACAGCATAAACGATATTTTATCATCCCTCACAGAGGAGGATATGGAAAACCTGAGAGCTGCCGCAGATTCACTGTTTTCATCTGATGAAGGCGGTGAAAAAAGCGGCGGCGGTATACCTGATTTTACCGATATTCTCGGCAACGCCCGTATGATTGCAAAAATAAGCTCGCTTATGGGCGCAATGAACAAAAGCGATGACCGCACCCGTCTGATTGAAGCACTGAAACCTCTGCTCAGCGAAAAAAGAAGAAAACGGGCAGATGAGGCTATGCAAATGATGAAGCTTTTTGAAATTCTGCCTGCTTTAAGCGGACTTATGGGCGGTGATAACAAATGAAAAACGATTCCGATTTTTCGCTGATTTTCCCCATCGCAATTTTACTTATGGCTGAAAAATGCGATTTTTTTCTTGTTTTTTCACTGTTATATATTCTTATGTAGCTTGAAATAGCCGAAGAAATAGTGTAAAATATAGGATAACAGGAGTGATTGATATGAAACATCAGTATAAAACAAGCGGCACCTGCTCCCGCTCGATTGATTTTGAAATCGAAAACGGCAAGGTGAAAAATGTCCGTTTCCACGGCGGATGCGACGGCAACCTTAAAGGTATGAGCGCAATGGTTGAAGGAATGGACGCAAAGGAAGTTATAGCAAGACTGGAAGGAATCCGCTGCGGATTCAAAAGCACATCCTGCCCCGACCAGCTTGCAAAAGCATTAAGAAAGGCTGTTGAAAATGGATAAGAAAAATGTCAGGCTCACCTTTTATGTTGTATGCGGTCTGCTTCTCGGAGCACCCTACATAATCAAGCTCATAAAGCTTGTACCCGAAATTCTCAAAACAATCCCCAATGCTGCCGAAATTCTTGCAGCTTCAGGTTATGCGGTGCTCGTAATCGCCTCCATAGCGGTTGCTTTCAAGCTTGGCGAAGCACTGTGGATAAGAATAGTCAGCATTTACTCCGCCGCAGGTCTTGCGGTAGCCGTTCTCACAATGATGACCTCCGCACTGGGCGCAACAGAAATTTTCGATGTTCTATTTGAACTAATCTGTGCACCCTTCTACGGAATCAACTCCCCCATTTCGGTAACGGTGCTTATGCTTGTACTTGTTATCATCTCAAACCTTTTCCTCAACAGAATGCATCCGCAGACAAAAAATAATACATAAAAAATCAAGGGACTTCGTGAGAAGTCCCTTTTCATTATATTCAATCAGCTAAGTTCAGGAATAAATGCTTCGTGGATTGCTGAAACAGCCTTATCCGCATCCTTAACATCAATGAGAACAGAAATCTTGATTTCGCTTGTAGCAATCATCTGAATATTGATATCGCTCTCAAAGAGTGCTTCAAACATCTTTGCGGCAATGCCGGGATGTGATTCCATGCCTGCGCCTACAACAGAAACCTTTGCAACATCTGTATCTGTAAGGATTTCAAGACCTGCAACAAGGTCAAGCTCACGGAGAACTTCAAGTGTATCGTTAAGGTGTGACTTTGCGGTTGTGAAGGTGATATCCTTTGTATCGCCTCTGCCTACCGACTGAAGAATGATATCAACATTAACATTTCTAGCGGCAAGCTTACCGAAAATTTTATAAGCGATTCCGGGAACATTGGGAACACCTACTATTGAAACACGGGCAACATCCGTATCCTTTGTTACACCTCTAACAAGCATTTTTTCCATATCTGCTACCTCCTTGACAATGGTACCGGGTGCACGCACAAGGCTTGAAAGCACCTCAAGCTTAACATTATATTTTTTAGCCATTTCTACTGAACGGTTATTGAGAACCTGTGCGCCGAGAGTTGCAAGTTCAAGCATCTCATCGTATGTGATTTCATTGAGCTTTACCGCGCCCTTTACTTTTCTGGGGTCAGCAGTGTAAACGCCTTCAACATCGGTATAAATCTGGCAACGGTCTGCGTGCATTGAAGCGGCAATTGCAACCGCGCTTGTGTCTGAACCGCCTCTGCCGAGAGTTGTTATATCGTCATACTTATTAAGACCCTGGAAGCCTGCAACAACAACGATGTTTTTCTTTGCAATTTCCATTTTGATGCGCTCTGCGGAAACCTTCTTGATTCTTGCGGAGCCGTAAACGGAATTTGTTGAAAATCCTGCCTGCCAGCCGAGAAGGGAGCAAACGGGATAACCAAGGCTTTCAATAGCCATTGCAAGCAGTGCAATTGAAATCTGCTCGCCTGATGCAAGAAGCATATCCATTTCTCTCTTGGATGCCTTGGGATTGATTTCCTGAGCCTTTTCAATAAGGTCATCGGTTGTATCACCCTGAGCAGAAACAACAACCACAACATCGTTGCCTGCCTTGTAGGTATCTGTGACAATTCTTGCAACATTCATTACTCTTTCGGCATTTGCAACTGAGCTGCCGCCGAACTTCTGAACAATTAAAGACATATTATCCTCCTAATAAACTGCGAATCAATAATTTGTAATGCGGATTACCGATTCAATATTTGCCTCGTCAATAAGAGCAAGCTTTTCGTTAAGCTCCTTCTCGGAAACGGGAGCAGTTACAAAAGCAATCTCGCCTTCGGGAGCATCCTGACGGGCAAGAGTGGTTACTCCGCTGAAAAGACCGTTTATTTTTGCAACGGCAGCCGCTGCATTTTCGGTTGTTGCTCTTATGTAAAATGCGGTAACATTTTCAAGATAATCGGCAACATAGCCGTCTGTGCAATCCTGCCATGCGATAAAGCGCTTGCGGTTCATATTTCTTGCACAGTCGATAACATCAGCCACAACAGCACTTGCGGTAGGCATTTTGCCTGCGCCTCTGCCGTAGAATACAACATCGCCGATAGCATCGCCTCTTACGAGGATTGCGTTGAATACATCATCAACGGAAGCAAGCTGACTGTGATTCTGAATAAATGCAGGTGAAACAAGAACGGAGACTCTGCCGTCTTCAAGCTTTTTTGCCTTTGCGATAAGCTTGATTACGCCGCCCCAGGCACGGGCATACTCAACATCGGAAAGTGAAATTTTGCGGATACCTTCCGTATGAACAAAATCGGGATATACGTGCTTGCCGAAGCAAAGTGCGGCAAGGATACAGATTTTTCTGCAAGCGTCGTGACCGTCAACATCGGCAGAAGGGTCTCTCTCCGCATAGCCGTTTTTCTGGGCAAGAAGAAGAGCCTCTTCAAAGGTCATACCGTCCGTTATCATTTTGGTAAGGATGAAGTTTGTTGTACCGTTAAGGATACCTGCAATTTCATCAATATCGTTTGCGGCAAGGCACTGGCTGATGGGTCTGATAATGGGAATACCGCCGCCTACGCTTGCCTCAAAGAGGAAGTTGACATTGTTCTCATCCGCTATCTGAAGCAGCTCACAGCCCTTTGCGGCAACAAGCTCTTTGTTGGAAGTAACAACGTGCTTGCCGGCTTTGAGGCAGGCTACAACATAGTCATAGGCAGGGTTAAGACCGCCCATGGTTTCTACAACAATTTTAACCTCATTATCCTCAGCGATTTTTGAAAAATCGGAGATTACAAGATTTTCATAGGGGTCGCCGGGGAATGTTCGGCGGTCAAGAATGTACTTGAGCTCCATTTCGCTCTGCATACTTTTTTTAAGGATATGCTCGTGATTTTTATTGAGCAGGCTTGCAACGCCCGAACCAACCACACCATAGCCCATTATAGCAACATACATACAAAGCGCTCCTTTCGGGAAGGTTATTTTACTTAATAATTACTGTATATAATATCATATAATTTAAAAATAATAAAGCCTTATTTTCAAATTTATTAAATTTTTATGTATTTTTTTCCTCATTCATTGCTATTGCGGGTAAAATAGTGTAAAATACTTCTGCAAGACGGTTTTTCACACCGTTTTCAGGAGGATAAAAGATGAATATTGTTGAAAAAAGGCGTTCAATGCTGATTAATTTTACATTTTATGCATTGCTCATTGCCGGCTACTTTCTTTTTATGAAATTTGCCTTCTGGCTGGTAGCACCGTTCGGGGTTGCTTTTCTTATTGCAATGTTTCTTCAGAAACCCGTCAGGGCAATCTCAAAGAAAACGAAAATTAAAAAAAATATTATTGCCGCAGTTGCACTTATTCTGATAATCGCAATACTCGCAAGCCTTGTTGTGCTTGTGGGATACAGAATTTTTGTTGAATTCCGCGGTCTGGGTCAATACCTTATGGCGAAGCTCAACGATTTACCCAATCTCATCCGGACCGTTGAAGCCTGGCTCATAGGTCACCTTGAATTTTTGCCCGACTCCGTTGAAACAACAGCCGTTGAGGCAATAAATGACTTTGCAGACAGACTTCTTTTGCTTGTTGTTGAGCAGAAAAACACCTTCGGTCAGACAGCCGCAAGCGGAATAGATTTATCTGCTCTTGCAACTCCCCTGGGCGGTCTGCTTTCAACTGCAAAACAAATCCCCGCTTTCTTCGCCGCAGTCCTCATAAGTATAATCGCCTGCTTCTTCCTGACCTGCGATTACGATAACTTCACCAAAATGATTAAATCTGCTGTTTCGGAATCCCACGAGGCATCACTGGTCAGAACAAAAAAGCTTTTCGGTGACATCCTGGGCAAAATGGTTAAGTCCTATGCAACCATTATACTCATAACCTTCTGCGAAGTTGCCATCGGTCTTAATGTGCTGAAATTTATCGGCGTCTATGACGGCGGATACATTATCGCAATTTCCATTGTAACCGCATTTGTTGATATTTTCCCCGTTCTCGGCACGGGGACGGTAATGGTACCCTGGGCAATAATCAGCTTTTTCTCGGGTAATTTCGGTCTCGGCATCGGGCTTCTTGTGCTTTATGCCACAGTAACCGTTATTCGTCAGATACTTGAACCCAAGCTTGTTTCGATGAATGTGGGTATGCATCCCGTTATCACTCTTATGGGAATGTATCTTGGTGTTCAGCTTTTCGGCGTTATGGGAATCTTCACTCTTCCCATTACCTTCTTCCTTGTGAAAGCCCTCAACGACGAAGGAATTGTTCACCTCTGGGGTCGCAACAAAACAAAAATTTCATAAACCCCTGCCCTGCTCTCTGAGCGGGGCTTTTTGTATAATGTTACAAAAATACATATTCTTTTTCGTGAAATACGATGAAAGCTTATTTCAAAGCAACAAAAAAGTTTTAAAAAACCTTTTCTTATTCATAAAAAATAACAAAAAAATCATTGAAATGGGAAAACTTTTGTGATATAATCCTATACAATACGGTGCAAAATTTTATTTTGGCAAAATAAGATTTTCCTGCTGCATAATTGTGCAGTATGCAAATAAAGGAGGATATATCGTGAAATCTTACAGCGCAAAAGACATCAGAAACATCGTTCTCGCCGGTCACGGCGGCAGAGGTAAAACTACCCTTGCGGAAGCTATGCTCTACGTATCAAACGCAACTGACAGACTTGGCAGAGTTGCAGACGGCAACACTGTTATGGACTTTGATGCAGAAGAAAAAAGACGTAAGTGTTCAATCGCTTCGGCTATTGCCTCATATGAATGGAAAAACACAAAAATTAACATAATCGACACTCCGGGTCTTTTTGACTTCGCAGGCGGTATGAGCGAAGGTATCCGTGCGGCAGGCGCAGTGCTTATCGTTCTCGCTTCAGGCCATCTTCTTGATGTTGGTGCAGAAAAGGCATTCAACGCCGCTACCGAAAGAGGCATCAACAAGATGTTTGCAATCACAAAGTGTGACGGTGAAAATGCTCATTTCTACAAAACCTTCGAGTCACTCCAGGAAGAATACGGCAACAAAATCTGCCCCGTTGTTGTTCCTTATGTTGAAGGCGACAAGGTTATTTCATACGTTGACTTTTCACGTAACGAAGCTTTCTCATACAAAGACGGCAAGCGTTCAGACGCTCCCATGCCCGAAAATGACGAGAGAACAAACAGAATGAGAGACGCTTTCATCGAAGCAGTTGCCTGCACCGATGATGAGCTTATGGAAAAATTCTTTGAGGGCACTCCCCTTACAGACGAAGAAATCGACAAGGGTCTTAAAGCAGGTATTCTCGCCGGCGAAATCTGCCCCGTATATGCTTGCTCGGGCTACATGGTAGAAGCTGTTGACCTTATCAACAACAGTATTGTTCAGTCTGCTCCCGACGCAGCATCCGTTGCTTCAGAAGCTGATGTTACCTGCGATGAAAACGCACCTCTTGCAGCTATCTGCTTCAAGACAGTTGCCGACCCCTTCGTTGGTAAGATGTCATATTTCAAGGTTATTTCAGGTAAAATCACTCCCGATACACCTGCTTATAACGAGCGCACAGGCGAAACCGAGAGAATGGGTAAGCTTCTCTTCCCCAAGGGCGGCAAGCAGGAAGAAGCCTCTGCAATCCTTGCAGGCGATATCGGTATCATTACCAAGCTTTCAAGCTTCAAGACGGGCGACACACTCTGTGCTCCCAAATCAGAAATCAAGCTTAAGGGCGTAAGCTTCCCCAAGCCCTGCCTTCCCATGGCTGTAAAGGCTAAGAAGAAGGGCGAGGAAGATAAGATTGCCGCAGGTCTTAACAGACTTGCTGAAGAAGACCTTACCATCAGCTACTACACCAATACAGAAACCAAGGAACAGATTGTTGCAGGTCTCGGCGAGCAGCATCTTGATTCACTTGTTACAAAGCTTAAGAATAAGTTCGGCGTTGAAGTTGAGCTTACAGTTCCCAAGGTTGCCTACAGAGAAACAATCGGCAAAAAGGTTGCTGTTCAGGGTCGTCATAAAAAGCAGTCAGGCGGCAGCGGTCAGTTCGGTGATGTATGGGTTGAATTTGAGCCCATTCCCACAGAAGATTTCGAATTCGCAGAGAGAGTTGTAGGCGGTTCGGTTCCCAAGAACTTCTTCCCCGCAGTTGAAAAGGGTCTTCGCGAAGCAATCCTTAAAGGACCTCTTGCAGGCTACCCCGTTGTAGGTCTGAGAGCTACTCTTTATGACGGTTCATCACATCCCGTTGACTCAAACGAAATGGCATTCAAGATGGCTGCCAAGATTGCATATAAGAACGGTATGCCTCAGGCTAACCCCAAGCTTCTTGAACCCTACGGCTCACTGAAGGCTTATATGCCCGGCGACAACCTTGGTGATATCATGGGCGATATTACAAAGAGACGCGGCCGTGTTCTCGGCATGGGTCCCTGCGAGGATAACCCCAAGATGCAGGAGCTTGTAGCAGAAGTTCCCATGGCTGAAATGGGCGACTTTGCAACAGTTCTCCGTTCCGTAACAATCGGCAGAGGCTGGTTCTCATTTGAGTTTGACCACTATGAAGCAGCTCCCGAAAACGTTGCTCAGAAGGTTATCGCAGAAGCTAAGGTTGAAGCAGACGACGAATAATAAACATAAAAAATTGCCGCTTGGATTTCTCCAAGCGGCTTTTTCATTCAGAAATTCAGTTTTCAAAAATATCCCTGTAAAGCTTTATAAAATTTATTTGTTCAACGGCTGAAGGGCTGATCGAAAGAGTGTTCTTTGATGTCTCAATGATAACAGTTCTGAATGTGGGAGAATAGAATAACGCAATAAAATCTCTGTGATCAATATAATATTTTACATCTACATATTTGTCATCCCTGATGCTTACCGAAACAAGATGGAAGTCATACTGATAATGATATTCCTTTGTAAATATTGCAAGATTATTTGTTTCAAAGAATTCTTCATCGTAGCTTACGCCAATATCTCCGAGTGCTTTGAAGCTTTCATAATCCTTGATTACCAAAGCATCATCGCCGATATCCACACCGTCAACAACCGTTACCTTATCTCCGTTGGGGTCAATGTAAACCTTCCCGTCAAACAGTGCGGGAAACACTCCGGAAACAAATGCGATTACAGACATAAAAAATGAAGATACTTTTATTAAAACAGATACCATAATCAAATCTCTCCTTGTTTTTTAAAATCTTTCGGGGTGTTCAAAGGGTAATTTTTCAACATCAAAGGGTATTGTTTTTTCGGAAGAAATCAGGTTAATATTTTTTATGTTTTTACTGACTTCTATGAAAATTTCACAGGAATACACAGTGTAAAGCTGTGCGTGCAGCTTTGTATCCTTTATTACACAATATTCAACGTTTAATGTATCACCATCTTCGGTAATGGATTTTATCCAAACCCTGAAATCCTGTGTTTCCATAACCGAAAAACACACAAGAGATTTGTTTTCGAAATATTCCGAATTATACTCCTCAGGTGGTTCATAAACCATACACCCATTGCCGCCATACTTGCTAAATGTTTCCCTTTCAGAAAAAACTTTCGTTTCGGGAAAATAATAGTATTCACATATATGAACTTCATCACCGTAAGGATTAATGTAAACCTTCCCGTCAAACAGTACAGGAAATGTTCCCGAAAGAAAGACAATTACAGATATAAAAAATGATATAAGTTTCATTATAACTCCCCCTTTTTAAATGTTTGGCAAAATCCGATTACCTGTTATTTACATATTATCACCGCCTGCAGAATTTGTCAATAATTAACTGTAATAACCTGCAACGTCATAATATCACAAAAGTTTGCGCCTGTCAACATGAATAACTAAATATTTAGTTATTCATGTCTGTAAATATTTAGTTATAACTATCACAATATAATTGAGGTGAAAGTTATGAGTATAGATTTTGGGCTTATCGGTGCCCGAATCAAAGAAACGAGAAAAGAAGCAGGAAAAACACAGGAATGGCTTGCAGAACAAATTGATGTTTCTGTCGGATATATCAGTCAGATAGAACGGGGAATAACCAAAATCAGCCTTGATACTCTCAGCGAAATCTGCGCTGTTCTTAACGGCGAAATGAGTTATCTTGTTGCCGGCACTGCAACAAAACAGAACAATTATCTTAAAGATGAGATTGCCGAAAAATTTTCCCGACTCTCTGAACGGGATAAAAAAATAATCATTGACCTTATAGAATCAATGATTAAAAACTGATACAAAAACCGCCGTACATTTCTGCACGGCGGTTATGTTTTTGGTGAAAATTAACTTATTTAAGTTCAACCTTTGCGCCAACTTCTTCAAGCTTAGCCTTAGCTGCTTCTGCGTCTTCCTTGCTGATGCCTTCCTTGATAGCCTTGGGAGCGCCGTCAACAACTGCCTTTGCTTCTGCAAGGCCGAGACCTGTGATTTCACGAACAACCTTGATAACCTTGATCTTTTCTGCGCCAACTTCAGCGAGAACAACGTCAAACTCTGTCTTCTCTTCTGCTGCTGCAGCTGCTTCTGCGGGAGCTGCTACTGCAACTGCTGCTGCTGCTGATACGCCGAATTCTTCTTCAACTGCGTGAACGAGCTCTGAAAGCTCAAGTACTGTAAGTTCTTTGATTGTTTCAATCATTGCTGCAATCTTTTCTGATGCCATTTTATTTTCCTCCAATTAATGAATTTTTAGTTTAGATTTGAATTATTCTGCTGCAGGTGCTTCTTCTGCTGCGGGTGCTTCCTCTGCGGGAGCAGCTTCTGCTGCTGCTACATCAGCGCCGCCCTTATCAACAATAGCCTGAATAGCACGTGCAAATGCTGAGATAGGTGCATTGAATGCGTTGCAAACTGTTGCAAGAAGGATGTCTCTTGTGGGAAGTTTTGCAAGTGAATCGATGGTTGCTGTGTCAACAACCTTGCCGTCAAGGTAACCGCTCTTTACTGAGAAGTTCTTGTGAGTATCGGCAAACTTTGAAAGGATTCTTGCTGCTGCGGTGTGATCCTCGGGGCTGATAGCGATAGCTGTTGTGCCTTCGAGAACGCCGCAGATATCGTCAAGACCAACGTTCTTAGCTGCAAGGCCGAGAAGTGTGTTCTTTACTACTGAATACTTAACGCCTGCTTCACGAAGCTCTTTACGGAGCTTTGTATCATCAGCAACGTTGATGCCCTTATAATCAACAACAACACCTGCTACTGAATTCTGAAGCATATCGGTAAGGTCAGCAACGATCTGCTTTTTCTGTTCCAAAACTTTTGCGCTAGGCATGTGTATTTTCACCTCCATATGGAATAAATACAAAATTAAAAGCCCTTTCCGCAAACCGCAGAAAGGGCATAACATACTTACAGTGTATAATCTGAATTGTATGCTTCCTCTCTCGGCAGGCGGTTAAAATAACCTTTATGCGAAAAGCACCTGCTGTCTTCAAAAAGAACAGCTTAGATATGATAGCACAATTATCTGTGCTTGTCAAGCATTATTTTTTATGCTTCTGTTGCAACAGTGCCAACCTTGTTGGGGTTAACCTTGATGCCGGGGCCCATTGTTGAAGCTACAACGCATGAGCGGATATACTGACCCTTAGCAGCTGCGGGCTTTGCCTTGATAACAGCGTCAAGGAGAGTGTTGAAGTTTTCTTCAAGCTTCTCAACGCCGAATGAAGCCTTGCCAATGGGACAGTGGATGATGTTTGTCTTGTCAAGACGGTACTCAATCTTACCTGCCTTAGCTTCTGTAACAGCCTTGGCAACATCAGGTGTAACAGTACCTGCCTTGGGGCTGGGCATAAGACCGCGGGGACCGAGAACCTTACCAAGACGACCAACAAGGCCCATCATGTTAGGTGCTGCGATACATACGTCGAAATCCATAAAGCCTTCGCCCTGGATCTTTGCAACGAGATCTTCTGCGCCAACGATTTCTGCGCCTGCTGCTGCAGCTGCATCGGCATCGGCACCCTTTGCGAAAACTGCAACTCTTACTGAACGGCCTGTACCGTTAGGAAGAACAACAGCACCTCTGACCTGCTGGTCAGCGTGACGTGAGTCAACACCCAGACGGATGTGAACTTCAACAGTTTCGTCAAACTTTGCGCTTGCAGTCTTAACAGCGAGGTCAAGAGCTGCGCCGGTATCATAGAGTGCTGCTTTGTCGATAAGCTTTACACTCTCGTTATATTTCTTTCCGTGTTTCATGTTAATAATTCCTCCCAATCATGTGGTTAAATCGGATTTTTCCTCCCACAGTGTGCATCAATCAGTAACTGTAACGCCCATGCTGCGAGCTGTACCTGCGATCATGCTCATTGCTGCTTCAACTGAAGCTGCGTTGAGGTCAGGCATCTTTGTCTCAGCAATCTTGCGGATCTGATCCTGTGTGATTGTTGCAACCTTGGTCTTGTTGGGAACGCCCGAACCGCTTTCAATGCCGCAAGCCTTCTTGATAAGAACTGCTGCGGGCGGTGTCTTTGTGATGAAGCTGAATGTACGGTCAGCGTAAACTGTGATAACAACGGGGATGATAAGACCCATATCGTTCTTTGTACGCTCGTTGAATTCCTTTGTGAAGGACATGATGTTAACGCCGTGCTGACCGAGTGCAGGACCTACAGGGGGTGCGGGGGTAGCCTTGCCTGCGGGGATCTGTAACTTAATTAAGCCTACAACTTTCTGTGCCATAATTAAAAACCTCCATATAATGTGGTAAATTGCGGAGCTTTTTATGCTCCTCCCACGAAGCCGCGCCTTTAGGCGGACTGCGCTGTTAAAAGCGCTAAATTTGAAAGGGATTAACCCTCAAATTACCGTGATTATTCGGCAAGCTCAACCTGGTCAAGCTCAAGCTCAACGGTTGTCTGTTTGCCAAAGAGTGCGGATACCGAAACTTTAACCATATTATTGTCAACGTCGAGTTCCTCAACAACTCCCGTAAAGCCATCGAAGATTTCATCGATGATGTTGACTGTATCGCCAACCTTATATGAAACCTCAACAACTCTCTTCTCGACTCCGAGCCTGATAACTTCTTCGTCGGTAAGGGGGATTGCCTTGTTTTCGGGACCGACAAAACCTGTTACACCTCTTGTGTTGCGGATGAGAAGCCATGTTTCATCGCTCATTGCGGGACGGTTGTCCCTATCGGGTGTAACTGCTACCTTAACGAGAACATAACCGGGGAAGAGCAGACGCTCAACAGTTTTGTTCTTTTCGATATCGGTAACGGTTTCAACGGGAATGGTAACTTCAAGAATCTGATCCTGCATTTTGCGGTTTTCAACCATCTTTTCGATATTGGTTGCAACCTTCTTTTCATAGCCTGAATAGGTATGAACAACGTACCATCTTGCGTCAATCGCCATAGTATTCAGCCTCCTTTATCAGCCGATAAAGAAATTACCGAGGCCAATCATACCGGTGTTTGCGGCGGTTGTTGTTGTGTTAGCGGAATCGCCTATGCTCTGAGCAACATCCTTAAGACCTGAAAGGCCAAGTGAAAGGAGCTGATCAACAGCAAAAATAGCAAGACCGCAGATTGCAACAACTACGAGAACAACCGCAGTTGATTTAAGAACGGTTTTTGCATCGGGCCAAACAATCTTCTTGATTTCGCCCTTGAGATCTTTGCAGAACTTTTTGATTGCCTTGCCGGCTCTCACGAAAATATTTCCGTTGGGGTTAGCAGGCTTCTTTTCTTTCTTGTCAGCGGCGACAACCTTTTCTGCAGCTTTTTCTTTCTTAGCCATAGGTTAAAACCTCCCGCTTACTTTGTTTCTTTGTGGAGAGTATGCTTCCTGCAAAAACGGCAGTACTTGTTCATCTCCATCCTGTCGGGTGTGTTCTGCTTGTTTTTCATTGTGTTGTAATTGCGCTGTTTGCATTCGGTGCAAGAAAGTGTGATTTTTACTCTTTTACCGTTAGCAGCCATGTGCGGCACCTCCATTTTTGGAATAATTAGCCCTGAAACGGGTCTATCAGGCAACCTGAAACAGAGCCAGGCCTCCCTCTGCTTAACAATTTTTACAATTTATTTTCGGGCACAAAAAAAGAACCCTCCTGCAGAGGTAGAACTATAATATCACATTCTACCCTTGCAGTCAAGCACTTTTTTCTGATTTTTTGATTTATTTTTGGGATATATATTATTACATTATATATAGTATGGCACTTACAGATACTGCACTATATCTGCCGTACTCTTGGGTGAAAGCATTGAGGGAGCAATGTCAAGAACTGTTTTGCAGCCTGTATCCCCTGCCTTGTTGAGCTTGTAAGCGGCTCTTGCATAGGCAACAAGCGCACTTGAAGTGAACTCGGGATTTGAGTCAAGCTTAAGCTTATATTCAATAATATGGTTATGCTCTTTGTTTGCTCCTGTCACACCTGAGCGGATAACAATTCCCTGATGGGGCAAACCGCCGTGATCTTCGTCAAGCTCCTGCTGAGTAACAAAGGTAACGGTTGTATCGTAATCCGCGAAGTAATTGGGCATTGTTTTTATTTCCTGCTCAATTCTTGCCTTATCTGCGCCCTCCTCAGCAACAACATAGCATTCTCTTGTATGCTTCATACGGGTTGTAAGCTGAGGATTTGCACCGCTTCTTACCGCCTCAACCGCTTCGGGCACGGGCACGGTATACTGTCTTGCATCCGCAACACCGTCAATGCGTCTGATTGCATCGGAATGACCCTGGCTTATGCCCTTGCCCCAGAAGGTGTAATTCTCACCCTCGGGAAGGATTGCATCCGCATAAAGTCTGTTGAGCGAAAAAAGACCGGGATCCCAACCGACGGAAATAATAGCGGTTTTGCCGCCTTCCTTTGCGGTTTTATCAACATTCGCCTGATGCTCTGCAATGCGTGCGTGGGTATCAAAGCTGTCAATAACATTGAAAAGCTTTGCCATTGCGGGGGTCTGCACAGGCAAATCCGTTGCACTGCCGCCGCACATAATCATAACATCAATTTTATCAACATAATTTTCAACTTCGCTTGAAGAAATAACAGGAGCTTCACCGAAAACGGTTTTCACCGTTGCAGGGTCTCTGCGTGTAAACACCGCAACAAGCTCCATATCACTATTCTGCTTTACGGCGCATTCAATACCTTTGCCGATATTGCCGTAGCCGAAAATTCCGATTCTTATACTCATAATCATACATCCCCTTTTTACGATAAAAAAGTATACAGCTATTTTTTTCAATATGCAAGTATTTTATAAAACTTTTCTGAAATACAATCCTCTTGTAAACCCGACGCCTGCCTTTTCATTATTATTATAGGCGATGATTATTCCGTCGCATTCATCCTTTGACTCATTTGTGAAATACAGCAGGTCAAAATCGATGTTGCGAAGCTCGTTTTTCTTATCCGCAAGCCAGAGAGGCACTGAATTCAGAACAAAGCTTGCCCCGTTTTTGCACACAACGGGGAAATCAATACCCATTCTGTCCGTCAATACGCTTTTTCCGCCGCACTCACCGCAGGTAAGCTTGTTCTTAACGGGACAATTACGGGTAAGCATCAGCGGAATCCTTCCGTAAGTCATAATACCTCGTGGCAAATCTCCTCCCAATCTTGATGCATCGGAAAGCGATATTTCGCAGGAAAGCAGACAATCCTTTCCTCCCATACGCTTTATTTCTTCGACGGACAGACTGTTGTAGATATTCATGCCGAAGCCGGAAGCAAAAGGCAGGCCGGCTTTTTCTGCAATTCCCACACCGTCAAGAGTGCATACCCAGGCAAGGGATACACCGCGTTTTTTCAGCTCTTTTAACTTTTCAATATATTTATCACTGTTTGAGAAAACCGCCGACGGAATCTCAACCGCGGTTTCAATTCCCATTCCGCAAAGCTTTTCAACGGTTTCGCCGCTGACCTCAACGGGAAGAATCACTCTTGATATACCGTCAAGATTTTCGGGAATCTGTTCTTCTCTGAAAAATCTTGCGTGAGTTGATTTCAGCTCACTGCTATAGGGTTTGAAGGTGTGTTCAGGTTCGAAAACAGGAATTTTTTCTCTGCGGATTATCTCTTTTTCAAGCAATTCCAGAGCAGTTCTTCTGAGTCCGTTTATTGTACCTGCCGAAGCAATCAGACCCTCTGTAAATTCAATGTTTATTTTATCTGCATAAAACTGCGTACCGCCGCATTTCGAAATTCTCTGTGTCAACCCGTCACGGTCAAGAGGCTTATTGCGAGCCTTTTCGGGATATGTTTCGCTGACGGCACAAACCGAAATTCCGAGTGCGGAAGCTTCAAGCTTCACAGGTTCATTTTCTTTGAATATAAGGTTCAGTTCAACGGGAATAAGAGGATTTTCGTTATCGTAAAGCCTTTGCAGACCCGAAAGCACACCGCCTGCACCCTCAACATCCTCTTTGCGCCTTGTTCCGAACATTTCACTGCCAAGCTTACCTTCAAAATAACCTTTGGTAAAACCCGAGCGTGAAAATACTGCCTTCAGAGATTGATTTATTTCTTCGTCTTTTTTGTTTTCAAGGCTGTTTTTACAGGCGGTAACTGCCGCCGCAACATATTCGGGGCGCTTCATTCTGCCTTCAATTTTGAAGGAACAAACACCTGCTTTTTCAAGTCTGTGAAGTTCATCGGTAAGAGACAAATCCTTAAGGCTCAGATTGTTTCCGCCTTTGCCGTTAACTCCGAAGGGAAGCCTGCAGGGCTGGGCGCAAAGACCTCTGTTACCGCTTCTTCCGCCAAGAACCGAGCTCATAAGGCACTGGCCCGAAACGCACATACACAGTGCGCCGTGAACAAAATACTCAAGCTCCATATTAGTCTGAGAGGATATGGCGATTATTTCTCTTTCTGAAAGTTCACGGGGAAGAACAGCTCTTGAAAATCCCAGCTCTTCAAGTTTTCTTATGCCTTCTATGCTTTGCACCGACATCTGTGTGGATGCGTGCACAGGCATAGACGGACAGACCCGCCGCACTGCTGCGGCGAGCCCTAAATCCTGTAATATGAGTGCGTCTGCATTCGCTCTGCAGGCACACTTCACCGCATCGTATGCGGTTTCAAATTCACTGTCGCTCACAAGAGTATTAAGGGTAAGATAAACCTTAACATTTCTTGCGTGACAATATTCAACCGCCTCGGCAAGCTCCGCTTCGGAAAAATTGGATGCATTTCTCCGTGCGTTAAGTGCTTTACCGCCAAGATAAACAGCATTTGCTCCGCAACGCACCGCAGCCTTGAGGGATTCGATACTGCCTGCAGGTGCAAGAATTTCAGCTCCCATTATTTTGAAGCCTTGAGAGCTGCAAGCTCTTTTGTTACTCTTTCGAGCTCACGCTTTGTAACTTCAGCGTCTGTTCTTGCTCTTGCGGCATCTTCAAGATATTCCTGAATCTGACCTCTGAGATTTTCGGAAGTAATTTCGCTTTTCTTTGCCATATCCGCATATTCGAGAGCTGTTACAATAGCCGCCTGAGTAACGGAAATTCTTATGTTGCTGCTCATAAGGCCGCTGATTTTTTTGTCAAGCTCTGCGCCCAGCTCTGCAACGTAATCAAGGTCGTCATCGGTACCGATGTTGTATTCTTCGCCTGCGATTAAAAGTCTGATTTTCTCCATGGTTTTCACCTCGGTCAATATTGTTACACTCCGATTATACAACAAAAAAATGAACTAATAAAGACATTTTTTAAAAAATTTTGAAGATAGCTTTATAAACGGAGTTTAATATGATATAATGACTGCGAAAGGATTGATTTTATGAAAAAATTCACGGCGATTCTCCTTGCCGTTTTGCTTATATCCTCACTTGCCGCCTGCGGTAATTCAAAGAAAACCGCGCTTGTTATTTCCGGCACTGAAACAGACAGCGAAATTTTTACTTATTACCTTGATAAGGTTATGGGCAGACCCATTGAATATGATTTACCCGAAAACCCCAAGAAAGCTGAGCTGAAAGAAGCAGCTATCGTTCAGTGCAAAAAATATCTTGCCGCCAACACATCATTCAGAGATATGGGGCTTTCGCTGACATCTTCGGAAAAGGTTGAAATCGCTCAGACCGTAAATGACTACTGGGTAAGATTTGAAAATCATTATAACAGTATCGGTGTTTCAAAACAGACTCTGACAAAAATACTTACCGCCAAGGCATATGAGGAAGCTGTTTTCGCCGCAAAATACGACAAAGGCACCGCAAATGCCAAAGAAGAAGCGGTTCTTCAGAATTATTTTTATGATAACTACATCAGTTTCCGCAATGTATGTGCATATTTCACCTCTGCCGACGGTTCAACGCCCCTTACCCAGCTTGAAAAGAACAAGCTTGTTGAATCAATAAATCTGCTGGCGGAAAATGCAGGCACCGACATCGAAAAGTTCGGTGAAGCGGCACAGGCGGCAGGATACAGCCTTTCGGATTCCGTGCTTCTCAAAAAAGGTGCAGAAGGCTATCCCGTAGGCTTTTTTGAAAAAGTTGCAGCCCAGAAAGACGGAACGGTTCAGGTTATCACATATGACGAATGTATTTTTATTGTGTGGAAAGAAAATCTCCGTGAAAAAGGCGAAAGCGTTTATGCGAATTACCGTTCCGTATGTATAAGCGACCTTTATGCCGACAAAGCAGAGGCTGAAACAGATGAATATATCTCCTCTTTTACGGTTGAAGAAAAGAGTATTATCGACAGGATAATCAAAAAGTTTTATTGAGTAAAATCAAATGGCTTGCAAAGGTGCAGTTACCGATGCAAGCCATTTCTTTTTATTCTGTTCTGAGTGCTTCAACAGGGTCTTTTCTTGACGCAATTTTTGAAGGAATAAGACCTGAAATCAGAGTCAGTACCATACTGATTACAACAAGGATTATTGCTCCGTCAGCAGGAAGCTTTGCAACCTCGGGAAGTGAGGTAAGGTGAGAAATAATCGCATTGATGGGTATTGTCAGCAATATTGTTGAACCGATACCCAATGCACCCGAAACAAAGCCCACGATAAGCGTTTCTGCGTTGAACACTCTTGAAATATCCTTCTTCGATGCACCGATTGCACGGAGAATACCGATTTCCTTGGTTCTTTCAAGAACAGAGATATACGTGATAATTCCAATCATAATTGAAGAAACCACAAGTGAAATTGCAACGAATGCAATAAGAACATACGAAATGATATCGATTATGGTTGAAACCGACGAAAGAAGAAGCCCGATATAATCGGTGTATTTGATTGAGCTTTCTTCCTTACCCTCAGCAGTTTTTGCCTCGTTGTATTTTGCGATTTCATCCGAAATAATATCCTTGGATTCAAAATCCTTGGGATAAATATAGATTGACTGGGGTGTGCTGATATCTGCAACACCAAGCATTGTCAGTGCTTCTTCATAGCTTGAAGCAAGCGGCATAGGCTCGGGTTCCGGCTCGGGTTCGGGTTCAACAGGTGTTTCTGTCTGTTCTTCTGAAGGCTCCTCGGGATTTTCGTTGTTCGCAGGAGGAGCGTAGTTGCCGAACTGGCCCGTCATAATGGCGTTGAGCATTTTAAGCTTTGTTTCCTTATCCATCATCTGAAGGAAAGAAAGAGCCTGACTGCCGCTTATCTGACCCATTCCTTCAATTTCCTGACCTGCGAGCATTTCATCAAGATAGCCCGAAAGCTCGCGTCTTTCGCTGATTGAAAGGGTTGTTTTAAGCATAAGCTCAACGGTGCGCTTCATTTTTTCAGCTTCCGCACCGCTGAAGGTTTCATCAATGGAAGCATAAACTTCTTCCTCCGTAACAGCAGGGAAGCTGCTGAAATCCATCATTCCCGCCGCCGTAAAGCTTGCTTCGGGTGCATTGCCGTCAAATTTCATTGCGCTTGCCTTGGGTGCCATGCCTTCTGCAAGAGCAGGTGTATTGACCTGAGGGTCAAGAGATACATCTGAGGGAGCAGGTGCAACGGGGCGAAGCTGCTGCGTCTGCTGTTCCTGTGCTTTAGCAAAAGGAATACCCGTGAAAACATCTGTTTCGGGGGCTGCCATCTGCTGTTTTACAATTTCACACTCGTTTGTTTTCGTGATAATGTGCTCAGTAAGTGCGGATGTATAGCCTACCGCACCGGTCGTTGCAACCATAACCGATTCTTCGGAAGGTCTGATGATACCTACAACCTTTATTTCTTCACCTTTTTCGATAAGCTTTGCAACATACTGCTCGTCGCCGCGCATATCGTCCCAGGTTTTTGTTTCTTCGTTGTAGCTGAAATATTCGGGTTCAAGGACAACCCTGAATGTAAGATCAAGAACATCGGAATACTCGATTTCGTGGGATGTCGCCTTATATTCCTCGCCGTTCTGCATCGCCATAAATGCCTGCATCATATCCTGCTGTGTCATAAGACCCAGACCCTGAATGGCGATATCGCTTATTTCATTGTTTTTGTCTACAATAAGAACAACCTCGTTGTAAGCCTCGGGCCATTTGCCCGATACAACCTCATACTGCTCTTCAAGCAATGCTTTGTTGTCAATAAGCTCCTGCCAGGAGTTCATCATTTTGGTCATGCTTGACATCATTGAGGTGTCAATCTGCATTCCGCCAAGGTCAACGCCGCCCATCATTGATTCCATCATCGAAACAGCAGGGCTGGGGTAAACCTGATTTATGCCGTTTGTCATATCCGCGGAGAATATATTGAGCTTACCTCCGTAGGTATACTGCACACTGCTTGCATAATCCTTGATTATGCTTGCATCGCTTTCAAGATACTCCTTGAAAGATTTAAGGTCATTCTGCCAGATTTCCGATGAGAATGACTCCATCATGCTCGCTGCCATTGTGTTTGAGTAAACCTTATCAAGAGGATGCTTAACCTCGCCGGGGTTAACGCCGCTCATACCCGTCATCATTGCATTCATATCCATTGTTGTGCTTTCAACCATCATGGGGTATGAAGTCAGTGTTTCCTGCTGGATTGAATCGATATATGCCTGAAAACCGCTTGAAAGAGCAAGAATAAGAGCAATACCGATTATACCGATTGAACCTGCAAAGGAAGTGAGGAAGGTTCTCATCTTCTTTGTCATAAGATTGTTGAGCGAAAGTGAAAGTGCGGTGAAGAAGGACATTGAAGGCTTTTTGGGCATCTGCTTTGCCGCCTTCTTTTCGGACTTCTTCTCTGCTTTTGTTTTTTCTTTTCTTTCAACATCCTCGGTTGTGTAAGGATTTGTATCGTCAACAATATTACCGTCTACAAGGCGGATGATTCTTGTTGAATATTCATCGGCAAGCTCAGGGTTATGAGTAACCATAACAACAAGCTTTTCCTGTGAAATCTCTTTGAGAAGATCCATAATCTGAACGCTTGTTTCGCTGTCAAGCGCACCGGTAGGCTCATCGGCAAGCAGGATTTCGGGGTTGTTGACAAGAGCACGTGCAATTGCAACTCTCTGCATCTGACCGCCTGACATCTGGTTGGGCTTTTTGTTTATCTGGTCGCCCAGACCCACTTTTTCAAGAGCCTCGACCGCTCTTTTCTTTCTTTCAGCCTTTGATACGCCCGAAAGAGTCAAAGCAAGCTCAACATTTGAAAGCACGCTCTGATGAGGAATGAGGTTATAGTTCTGGAAAACAAAGCCCACGGAATGGTTTCTGTATGAATCCCAGTCGCCGTCCTTGAAATCCTTTGTGGACTTACCTTCGATAATAAGGTCGCCCGTGGTATATTGATCAAGACCGCCGATAATATTCAGCAGTGTGGTTTTGCCGCAGCCCGAGTGACCGAGAATGGAAACAAACTCATTTCTGCGGAATTCAATATTAATACCTTTAAGAGCAGTTACTTTGGTATCCCCCGTGGGATATTCCTTAACTATGTCTTTAAGTTTCAGCATAAAAAATCCCCTTGACAAAGCAAATTTGCAGTGTTACACTTGTAACAGTATGATTTTATCATTAGTTTATGAACAAATCATCAACAAATTCCTTTTTTTCAAAAAAATGTTACATCGGGGGCAGATTTGTAATGGAAAGAGTCAGCGAAACCAACATTCTGACAAAAGAATGCATAGTCACCGCCCTGCTCAGACTCATGGAGGTCAAAAGCTATTCAAGCATCACCATAACGGACATCACAAATCTGGCAGGCGTTTCCAGAATGGCATACTACCGTAACTATAAAACCAAGGACGATATTCTTATAAACTACCTGCTTGAACAGGAAAGCAGACTCATAAAAGAGCTTCACGGCGGTCACGCACAAACAGTTAAAGGAATGATATGCTACATAGCCGAGTTTTTTCAGGAAAACGTAAAGGTTATCAAAGCTGTTTTTGACGCAGGGCTTGTTCATTCAATAACCAATTTGCTTGCCGAAAGAATTCAGAGCTATTTCCCCGTAGTCAATAACGACATTGCAGGCAGATACGCCATTCAGTTTTATGTCAGTGCGATAATCGGAGTTTTCAGAATGTGGTTTGACAACGGAATGGTTGAATCAGCAGAAGAAATTTCGGATATTCTCTGCAAACTCATAAATCAGGATGAAGCCGTACAGTTTCTCGTTATTCCCGAATAAAAAGCAGGGATGCCTTGTATATCAAGACATCCCTGTTATATTTTTGCCGTATCCTATGCCATTTTCACTATATGCTGACAGTATACGTAAACATTCTGAATTTTCTTTGCCTCAGAATCATATTTTGTGTTGATTACGGGCTGTGTTTCCGAAGGAGTTATGTATACCTTGAATACGATTGCATGCTGACCTGCTCTCATATCCGATATCTTCTTATACTCAAAATGCTGACCCTGAATATCAAGATACTTATAGATAATTTCTTCAAGAAGGTCTCCCGTAAAGCAACGAAGAACATCCTTTTCTTCATACATCTCAATAATTGCCTTTGTTTCTTCAAAGGTCATCATTTCACTTTTGAATTCACCCTCGTTTATAACGGTGCTCATAGCTGCGTTATCGAGAAGAAGTAACGGTAAATCGTGGTTTTTCATAGCGGTTGCCTCCTTAATTAAATATGTTGGTTATATTATATATTATGAAAGTTGCATTGTCAATATACTGCATAAAAATAATTTCTTTTATGTAAAAAGACCGTATTTTGCAATTTCACAGTCCGAGCCTTGCAAAATACGGTCGGTTTTTATTGTTCATCCATATAATCCAGCACGCGGTCAATAAGATTCAGCTTGTTTTCGCCTCTGAGCATTTTTACTGCAATATGAGGCTTGCCTCCTCCTGCACTGACAACAAATCTGCCCTTGAAATGTGCCGAAGCCTTTGCGATTTTTTCCATATCAAGCTTACTGATTTTAAAAATGAGCCTGTCTGCCTGATTGGTGATTTCATAAATATCGTGTCTTGCCGCCTTGCCTCTGAGCAGGGCAATTTTTATAAGACCCTCAACGCTTTCTGGCGGATCGCCGAAACGGTCGCAAAGCTCATCAATAACATCCGATGCATCTTCGTTTGTTTTGATGTCTGCAATTCTGCGGTAAATCTGAAGTCTCTGAGGCACGCTTTCAATATATTCATCGGGAATATGAGCATCAATGGGCAGGTCAACAACGCAATCCTTTTCGGGCTCGGAGGGTGCTTCGCCTTTTTCTTCGCATATTGCCTGTTCAAGAAGCTTCACATACATTTCATAGCCTACGGATTCCATATGACCATGCTGTGACGAACCCAGCACATTGCCTGCACCTCTGAGTTCAAGGTCACGCATTGCAATGTGAAATCCGGAGCCGAATTCCGTGAATTCTCTTATTGAATCAAGTCTGCGTGTGGCAATTTCGGAAAGCTGTTTTCCTCTTGTGAATGTGAAATATGCACTTGCCCTTCGTGACGAACGGCCTACTCTTCCTCTTATCTGATGAAGCTGTGCAAGGCCCATTCTGTCCGCATTTTCAATAATGAGGGTGTTTGCATTGGGTACATCAACGCCGGTTTCAATAATGGTTGTGCACACAAGAATATCTATCTCGCCTTCAAGAAGCCTGCGCCACACCTCACTGAGCTCATCCTCGCTCATTTTTCCGTGACCTATGCCTACATTGGCATCGGGCAGAAGACTTTTGATTTCGGCCGCCTTTTTCTCAATATCCTCAACTCTGTTGTAGAGATAATAAACCTGACCGCCCCTGCGAAGCTCCTGCTCCATAGCCTGAACAAGCACGGGCATGTTATGCTCGATAACATAGGTCTGAACGGGAAGTCTGTCCTGAGGTGCCTCTTCAAGCACGGACATATCCCTGATACCCGTCATCGCCATATTCAGTGTTCTGGGAATGGGCGTTGCGGTAAGGGTAAGCACATCCACCGCAGGGAAAAGAGATTTTAATTTTTCTTTTTGTGCAACGCCGAAGCGCTGTTCTTCGTCAATGATGATAAGACCTAAATCCCTGAACTGCACATCCTTTGAGATGACTCTGTGAGTGCCTACAACAACATCAACAGAGCCGCGGCGAAGACCGTTCAGGGTTTTTTCGATTTCCTTTCTTGTGCAGAACCTGGAAAGCATACCTGCTTCAATGGGAAAGCCTTCAAAGCGCCTGAGTATTGTCTGATAGTGCTGCAAGGCAAGAATTGTTGTGGGGACCATAATGGCACACTGCTTGCCGTCAGCAATACACTTGAACACAGCCCTCAGCGCAACCTCTGTTTTGCCGAAGCCTACATCGCCGCAAAGAAGTCTGTCCATAGGATAAGGCTTTTCCATATCCTTTTTGATTTCGCGGATACAGCGAAGCTGGTCATCGGTTTCAACAAATTCAAACCGTCTTTCAAAATCGCTCTGCATATCAATATCATATGAGAAAGCGTGACCCTTGACCTTGATTCTTTTTGAATAAAGTTCAATAAGCTCCTTCGCCATATCCTTGACGGCACTCTTGACCTTTGAACGTGTTTTCTGCCAATCCTTGCCGCCGAGCTTACTGAGCTTCAGCGGCTTATCGTCATTTTTCGGTCCGATATATTTTGATACCTGGTCAAGCTGAGTAACAGGCACATAAAGATTATCGCCTTTATCATATCTGATTTTAATGTAATCCTTTGTGGTGCCAGAAGCTTCCAGAGTCTGTATGCCTTCAAAAATACCGATACCGTGTGCGGCGTGAACAACATATTCTCCTCTGTGAAGCTCGTCAAGGTTATTGAAGGCATTTTTGCCCTTCTTGGTTGAAACGACCCTGTTTTTGGTAACAACCCGGTTGCGGTATGTGATAAGTGTGAATTTTGCCGACGGATACTCCATTCCGTAGGATACGCCGCCCGGAAGAACGCAAACCGTTTTCTGCGGAATATCCGCAGGAGGCACGGGGCAGAAAACGGCAGGTATACCTTCAAATTCTAAATCTTCCGCCAGAGTTTTTGCCGCTTTATCCGTACCTGCAAGAACAACGCAGGCGTGACCCAACTTGCTCCTCACAGCACTTATATCGTCAACAACGGTTGAAAAAGTACCGTTCCAGGGTGCAATCTGCTTTGCGGTGAAAGTAATAAGCTCCTTAACGGGAGTATCAAAGCTGCCTCTGGGAAGATTATCAAGATAAACAGCACCTGTTTTTTCGTATTTTGCAAAAAGCTCATAGGGCTGAATTATATATTCATCAAGACCTTTACACAGCACACCGTCCTGAAAAAGTCCCTTGACGGTTTCATTCATAAGCTGGCAGGATGCGGAAAATTTATCCTTGACTGCAAAGCTTTCGCACACAAAGAGCATACAGCCCTCTGCGTAATCAAAAATTCCCGCACTCTGAGGATAGATAAGGGGCATATATTTATCAAGAGATGACAGACGAATGCCGCCGCGAAGAGCTTCAATATCTTCGTTAAGCTTTTTCAGTGCATCGCCTTTTATTTTTTTATCCGCAATGTGCTTTTCGATAAGTGCACAAAGCAGTTCATCGGTGCAGAGAATTTCTCTTGCAGGTGTTATTCGGATTTCATTCACCGTATCTTCTCGGCGCTGAGTTTCAGGATCGAAAAGAGAAATACTGTCAACACTGTCACCCCAGAATTCAACACGGCAGGGAAGCTTGGAATCAGGAGGGTAGAAATCAAGTATTCCGCCGCGCAGGGCAAACTGACCCGGTCCGTCAACCTGCTCGCTCCGTGTGTATCCGCAGCGCACAAGATTGAAAACCAGTTCATCAACATCATAATCTTCACCCGATTCAACGGAAAGACTGCTGTTCATAAGCATTGAAGGGGGTACTGTAAGCTGGGATGCCGCTTCCGCTGAAACAACAACCGCATCAAAATCACCCGTCAGCATTTTATCAAGCACTTTAAGCCGTGCGTGCTCGTATTCTCTTGACACGGTTTCCATGGTACGGAATGAAAAATCTCTTGCAGGAAAATGGAGTGAGTTTATACCGAAAGCTTCCATATCCTGCCTGAGTCTTGTTGCCTGAGCCTCATCGGGTGCAATTACAAGCGCCTTTCTCTCAAGGCATTGGCACATCGATGCAATAACGTGTGCCTTATGTATGTGCGAAAGACCCGTCACGCCGGCAGGCAGACGGGTTTTGCGGATAGTATTCGCAAGGGAAATAAATTCCGGTATTCTTTTTGCGGTTTCACTGTAAAAATTCATATTGATTGCCTTTGATTATGTAGTGATTAAATGATAGCATTTTATATGCGATACCGTCAAGAAAATTGTGTCGTTTTATATATTGATTCCTTTTCCTCTCATATCAGCCTTAAGAATTTCAACATCACCGTGGTAATAGCAGTGACCGTCCATTCCCGCAGCCCTTGCACCGTCAATATTCTTCTGAACATCGTCGATGAAATAACATTCTTCAGGGTTAAGAGAAAATTCATTGAAAAGGGTGAGATAAATCTCTTTTTCGGGTTTAAGAAGCTTATAATCCGCCGAAACAATAACTCCGTCAAAAAAAGAAAGTGCAGGTATGCCCTGCCTTCTTTCGTGAAAATCCGAGGATGCATTTGAAAGCAAATATATTCCGTAGCCCTTTTCTTTAAGCTCCTTTACAAGGTCATACATCTTTTCAAAAGGAGGCATGTAGGGAAAGAAATTCTCCACAAGCTCCGTCACCTTTTCAAGATGCGCTTCAGGAATAAGGTATTTTTTCATTCTCATTATATCGTCGGGGAAAATTATTCCTCTGTCCTTATCAGACCAGACGGGATTTCTGAATATTTCGTTCAGAAGTATATCGGCGGTTTCTTTTTCAAACATTGCATACAAAGTTTTTTCGGGATTATAGTCTATGAGCACTCCGCCCATATCAAAAATTATGTTTTTAATCAAGGTCAATCCCCCTTTCCCGTATAATAATATCACCTTGACCCTTGTGCGGTCAAGTAAAATTAAGATTGTTATATATATGAAAATTACTGATACGTTATTGAAATTATACGGAATCCGTGTTAATATATGGTGTATACCGCAACTTTCAAAAGGAGAGTGTTAAAATGAAAAACGGATTCAAAAGAGTGATTTCAATCATTCTGTGTGCGGCAATGCTTGTTTCGATAGGTGCCATCGGTGCTTCGGCTGCAACAAAAACAGAGTGCGGCGGCGACTGCGATATTTCGCCCGTAGTTATTCTTCCCGGCATCAACCATTCACCCACATACCTTTATGATGAAAACGACGAGCCCTACCTCGATGCTGACGGCGGACACGTAGGCGGCACACTGCTTATTCTTGAACTGAGCAAGCTCTGGGGCAAAATCCCCGCACTTGTTCTCAGCCTTCTTGGCACGATTATGCTCCAGCACAGCATTGGCCTTGAGCAGGCTGCATACAATGCCGCAAAGGCAGCTTTCTGGGTTCAGGAATGTGACAACGACGGCAATTTCGTCAACAACCTTCAGACTCAGAGATGGAATCACCCCATTTCCGAAATGACTGAGGACGACAAGGACTGGCTTTACAGAATGATTCCCCTTCAGAGAGTTGAAGAAGCCATCGGCGGCGACCACATCTATATGTTCACCTTCAACCTTGTAGGCGATCCCATTCAGTCAGCGGCTGAGCTTGACGAATACATTGATATGGTTAAAGAGCAGACAGGTCACGACAAGGTTACGCTTCTTCCCGTTTCACTGGGCGGCACAATACTCACCGCATACCTTAACGAATACGGTCACGGCGACCTTGACCAGATTATCAATGTTGTTGCCTGCCTCAACGGTACTGACATCGTTGCGGATATGATGGACAGAAAATGGAACCTTGCTGATGAATACTTCTACCACGAATTCATTCCTCCCATTCTCGGCGACGATGCAACTCTCGGCTACCTTATCAACATTGTTCTTCACATCATTCCCCGTTCAGGTGTTGATTCAATTCTCACCGGTGCAATCAGCGCAATTCTTGATTCAATGATGATTAACTGCCCCCAGATATGGGCAATGATTCCCTCATACAGATACGATGCACTTGCTGAAAGATATCTTAATGACCCTGCAAAGAAGGTTCTCAAAGAAAAGACAGACCGCTTCCAGGATGCACGTCTTAACCTTGAAAAGAACATTCTTGATGCTGTTGAAGACGGTGTAAGAGTCAACTCAATTGCCGCTTCAAACCTTGATTTCGGTGAGCAGGATTACACCTTCTTTGCTATCGTTGCTTCCGCAAAAGAACACAACTCAGACGGCATCATCAACCTTCCCTCAACAACCATCGGTGCAACCGGTGCAGCAGGCGATCAGACCCTTGCAGATGTTGATTACGAAAAGAACACAAAGTGCACAAACTCTGCGCACAACCACATTTCACCCGACAATATGGTTGACGTTTCAACTGCGGTACTGCCCGAAAACACCTGGATTTTCCTTGAACAGCACCACGAAGTTGGTAATAACGATGTTGTCCTTAACCTTGTTCAGGCTATCATCGAGGGCAAGGTTGCAAATGTCAACGACAATCCCGCAAACTATCCTCAGTTCAATTATTCCTGCAACACAAAGTACATCCGCCGTTGGAGAATTCCCGATGCACAGGGTCTTCTCACAAACGAAGAAGATGAATTTGAACTCACTCCTGAGCAGATTGCAGAGCTTGAAGCTGCTATTGCAAAGGGCGAAGAAGTTCTCAAATTAACAGTAGTTGATCAGGAAAAAATCAAAGAAGCAGAAGATGCGCTCAACGCAGTTCTTGCAAAATACGGTATGTATACATATCCCGAAGAGCCCACAGGCATTGAAAAATTCTTTGGCGACGCTCTTGAAGGCACCAGCAAATTCCTTGTTGATACCATCGGCGGCGGCAGCCTTGTTGACTGGATTCTTTCACCTGCACGCAACCTTATCGGTAAGATCTTCGGTTAATTCAAGACGCAAAAATACGGTCAGTTCACATTGAACTGACCGTTATTTTTATGCTCTGTATTTATCAATCACATCTCTGATAAGGTCAAGAAAAGCTTCTTCTCCGAAGGTGTTTATCTTAAAAAGCATTGCCTGACTGCCGCCTGATGTAACCGCCGAAACAAAAAGTCTGCCCTCTGTTTCAAACAGTGTCACATTCATACTCACTCTGTTCTGACCGGTATAACTGTATCTTTCATATACACGCACGGCGCATCGGGCGTTCAGTCCTGCAAAATCACTTTTTTCTTCAAGGCTTGCAGTTGCACTCCGGTTAAGAATCGCACTGCTTATTTCATCAAGTACTTCATCAAAATTTCCGTGAAGCTGAGCTTCAAGCTTTGCCATAAAATCACCTCTTCAAAAAAATCAAGGGCAGCCCGCAAGCTGCCCTTTCTGTTATTTATGCCTTTTTCTTTGTAACAGCCTTGATAACAACAAGTGTTGCAATCATAAGCACCGCACCGATGGGCAGCGCAACAATGGCAAGACCCTTGCTTGCAAGAGCACCTGAAATAACGTATGTTACGAACGAAACGCCTGCAACCGTAAGAGCGTAGGGAAGCTGAGTTGAAACATGGTTGATGTGGTTGCACTGTGCGCCTGCGGATGCCATAATGGTTGTATCCGAAATGGGTGAGCAGTGGTCACCGCATACGGCACCTGCCATACAAGCTGAAATTGCAACGATTGTAAGGGGGTTTGTTGCTTCAAATACGCTGAGTACGATGGGGATAAGAATACCGAATGTGCCCCATGATGTGCCTGTTGCAAATGAAAGACCTACGGCAATAAGGAAGATGATTGCAGGAAGAAGTGCCTGGAATGCACCTGCACTGCCTTCAACAAGCTGTGAAATGTAAATCTTTGCACCGAGGCTGTCTGTCATAGCCTTGAGAGTCCATGCACAGGTAAGAATAAGGATAGCAGGAACCATTGCCTTGAAGCCTTCGGGAAGTGAACCCATTGCATCCTTGAAGCTGATAACTCTTCTGAGGAGAAGATAAATAACAGTGAAAACAATTGCAATCGCCGAACCGATAACAAGACCTACGGAAGCGTCCGAATTTGAGAATGCGTCAATGAAGCTTTCTCCGTCGAAGAAGCCGCCCGAATAAATCATACCGAATACACAAGCGATAATAAGAACAACAACGGGAAGAATAAGGTCAATAACCTTACCCTTTGAGTTTGCTTCAACTTCTTCGGTTACAACACGGTCACCTGTTGTGAAGAGGTCGCCCTTTTCAAGTGCGTTCTTTTCATGAAGTCTCATGGGGCCGTAATCAAGCTTTGTAACTGCAAGAACAACCATCATAAGAATGGTGAAAAGTGCATAGAAGTTAAAGGGAATTGCCTGAACGAAAAGGCTGATGCCGCTTTCTGCGCCTGCACCTCTTGCAAAGCCTGCAACAGCTGCTGCCCAGGATGAAATGGGAGCAATAATGCAGACGGGAGCTGCGGTAGCATCAATAAGATATGAAAGCTTTGCTCTTGAAACCTTCTTTTCGTCGCATACGGGGCGCATAACCGAACCCACCGTAAGGCAGTTAAAATAGTCGTCAACAAAAATAAGGCAGCCGAGAAGAATGGTTGCAAGCTGAGCGCCCACTCTTGACTTGATGTGCTTTGAAGCCCATCTGCCGAAAGCTGCCGAGCCGCCTGCCTTGTTCATCATTGAAACAAGTGCACCGAGAAGAACAAGGAATACGATGATACCCATATTATAGCTGTCTGAAAGGCTTGAAACAAAGCCGTCAAACAGAACGTGGTTGATTGCGGTTTCAAAATTGCCGCCTGCAAAAATGAAGCCGCCCACTACAATACCGATAATAAGAGATGAATAAACTTCCTTTGTGATAAGTGCAAGAACGATTGCAATTACGGGAGGAAGAAGTGCAAGGATTGAAGCGTATGAGCCTATGCTCTCACGCACCTTTGCAATAGCAGTGTTGATATTTGTTTTGAAATCGGGGTCGTTTGTAAGGTTGTCCGCATAAGCGTCAACATAAGCGTGTGCAGATTCACCGTCTGCAAGGTCATATTCAACAGCCTCGCCGTCAACATCAACGGTAAATGTGCCTGCCGCCTGAGCATCCTCTGCCATAAGGAGCACAGCTTCGCCTGTTGCTGCAGTGTCTGCTTCTGTTGCAAAACCGAATGAACAGAAAAGCGAGCCGATCAATGCAACAGCCATAATGAGTGCAAAAAGCTTTGATTTGCGTGTCATCTGAAAACCTCCAAAAATTAAGCTCCGATATACACGGCTGCATATCGAAGCAAAAAATCAATGCAATATCAAAGATTTTCCGATAGCGCTCCACAACCGTGACAGTACGTTATATGTTTTATAACGTACCAGCAAATGCCGCCTCGGGCAAGCCTGCATTCACTTCGGCAAAAGCCCCTTTCATTCTCATCTGTGCCCTGTGTGTGAGAATTACTCTTGACTTCTGCACCTCTATCTCTTTGATATTAACTTAATACCGGTTTTTTGTCAAGAAAAATCAACTGTTTTTTAACAAACTGCCTATTTTTTCGCTGAGTTGCGACAATTCCTGCATTGTCAGCCCCTCTGCACGGACTGACGGTTCAAAACCGCATTCTTCAATGGCTTTTATTACCACATCCTTGGGAATTCCCGAACCTGCGCTGATGGAGTTTGCGGCGGTTTTTCTGCGCTGACCGAAGGCGGCGTGCACCATTCTGAAAAACAGTGCCTCATCCGTAATTTCAATTTCGGGATTTTTACGGATATCCATTCTGATAACCGCACTGTCAACCTTGGGTGCAGGCATAAATGAGCCTGCAGAAACATCAAAAAGCTTCTGTGCCTCGGCATAATAATCAACCGCAACCGTAACAGCACCCGAAAGTCTGCTTCCAACAGGCGCACAAAGCCTTTGTGCCGCCTCTTTCTGCACCATAACGGTAATCGATTCTATGGGAAGCCTGCTTTCGAGCAGGGTCATGATCACGGGAGAAGTGATGTAGTAAGGCAGGTTTGCGCATACATAGACGGGCATACCTTCAAACTTTTCTTCAATCAGTGCGGCAAGGTCGGTTTTCAGCACATCCTGATTGATTATTTCAATGTTATCAAAATCCGCAAGGGTTTCCGCAAGAATAGGCAGAAGTCTTGTATCAAGTTCAACACACACTACCTTTTTTGCTCTTTTTGCAAGCTCTGCGGTAAGAACGCCTATGCCTGCGCCGATTTCGATTACTCCGCAGGTTTCGTCAATCCCGCTTTCCTCCGCCATTCGGGGGCAAACGTAAGGGTTGACAATGAAATTCTGACCCAGCGCCTTTGAAAAATGAAAGCCGTGCCTGCCGAGAATATCCTTTATTGTTCCTATGTCGGTCAAATTATACATTACAGTAACCTCGTATCGTTAATAATAAGCTCAAAATCGCAGCCGAGAAATGCGGCGGATTTTTTACAAAGCACCATTCTGTCAAGAAATATTTCAAAATACTCCATAACGGGGCAGATAAGCGTATCGATGCTCAAAGCAAGGATTATCAGCTTTTTATCTTTTTTGACTTCGATTTTCGAACCGAAAACAGCATAATTGACTCTGTCGTGAATATCGGTGTAAACGGTGCTTTTGTTGCGGACTCTTGTTGTGCGCACGTCACTTTTATCTGCAAGGATAAGTGCCGCCGCAATGGGCGTTACCGGTGCCGCCGTCTTTTCGTCGTGATGACCTATGGCAGTTGTTACGGCAATAACCTCTTCAACGGGAAATTTTCTTGCTCTGAGAAGTTCAAAGGCAAGAAATGCACCGCTCTGAGCGTGATCTGTACGGTTGATTGCATTTCCCGTATCATGAAGCAGACCTGCTATTTTTGCAAGCTCACACTCCCTTTCGGAATAGCCCAGTGTTTCAAGAATCCTGCTTGCATCCGTGCCCGTTTTGACTGCGTGTGCAAGGCCGTGCTCCGTGTAGCCTATGGCACCCAGAACATCGTTTGCCGCCTTTACATAGCTTATAATTTCACTGTCATTCTTCAAATTTTCGTAACTTAACAAAAAACACACAACCTTTTCACGAAATATTGTTTACAGTTCCGTTGATTTTTTCAAAAATATATTTATAATTGTATATGGAATTATAATTTGATTATAGTGGAGGAATGTTGCAATGTCAATTCTTGTTACAGGCGGTGCAGGATTTATCGGTTCACACACCTGCGTTGAACTTCTCAATGCCGGTTATGATACCATTATACTTGATAATCTCTGCAACAGCAAGAGCGAAAGTGTAAAACGTATTAAAGAAATTACGGGTAAGGATGTTAAGTTCTACGAATGCGATATCCGAGACCGTGAAGGTCTTGACAAAATTTTTGCAGAAAATAACATTGAGGCTGTTATTCACTTTGCAGGTCTCAAATGCGTACCCGAAAGCATAAGCCAGCCTCTCAAATATTACGACAACAATATCGGCGGCACCGTTATCCTTTGCGAAGCTATGGCTGCGGCAGGCTGCAAAAAAATTGTTTTCAGTTCATCCGCAACGGTTTACGGCAGTGAAAATCCCTCACCTCTCAAAGAGGATATGCCCGAAGGCAAAACAACAAACCCCTACGGCACAACAAAGCTCTACATTGAGCGTGTGCTCAAAGACACCTGCATCTCCGACGGCGAATGGAGTGCCTGCCTTCTCCGCTATTTCAACCCTATCGGCGCACACAAAAGCGGCAGAATCGGCGAAGACCCCAACGGTATTCCCAACAACCTTGTTCCCTATATAACACAGGTTGCCATCGGCAAGCTTGACCACCTTAACGTAAACGGCAACGATTATCCCACACCCGACGGCACGGGCGTGCGCGACTATATTCACGTTGTTGACCTTGCACTGGGTCACCTTAAAGCAGTTGAAAAAGTTCTGGGCGAAAAAGGCTGCTTCACATATAATCTCGGCACCGGCAACGGCTACAGCGTGCTTGAAGTTGTGAAGGCATTTGAAAAAGCTTGCGGCAAGCCCGTCAAATATGAAATCGCACCCCGCAGACCCGGCGACATCGCGACCTGCTATTCAGACCCCTCAAAGGCAAAAGAAGAGCTTGGCTGGGTTGCAACAAGAGGTATTGACGAAATGTGTGAGGATTCATGGCGCTGGCAGTCGCAGAATCCCAACGGATACGATGCATAAGGAGAAAATTATGAGAGCTGTTATTACTGTTATCGGTAAGGATATGGTTGGTATTCTTGCAAAGGTTTCAACCGAATGTTCAAACCACAATATAAATGTACTTGAAGTTACACAGTCCATCCTTCAGGATCTTTTTGCCATGATTATGATGGTTGATTTTTCAAAATCAGACATCCCCTTCACCGAGTTTTCGGATATGCTTGGCAAAATGGGTAATGAAATGGGTCTTTCAATCCACGTTATGCATGAGGATATTTTCAACGCCATGCACACAATATGAGGTGACTTAAATGCTTAATGCAAGAGATATTCTCGAAACCATAACAATGATTCAGGATGAGCATCTTGACGTGCGCACAATCACAATGGGTATCTCCCTGCTTGATTGCTGTCACAGCGATGTTGACGTTATGTGCCAAAGAGTATATGACAAAATCACACGCTATGCCAAAGACCTTGTCCGCACAGGCGAGCAGATTGAAAAAGAGCTGGGCATCCCCATTATCAATAAGCGTATTTCCGTTACACCTGCAGCTATGATTCTCGCATCCTGCGACGATAAGGATGCGGTAAAGCTTGCAAAAACCCTCGAAAGAGCCGCCGTTACCTGCGGTGTCAACTTCCTGGGCGGATTTTCGGCACTTGTGCAGAAGGGCTTCGGTCCCGGCGACAAGGAGCTTATCGAGGCTATTCCCGAGGCACTCAGCGTAACCGACCACATCTGTTCATCTGTCAACATCGGCTCAACAAAGGCAGGCATCAATATGGATGCAGTTGCACTTATGGGCAAGGTTGTAAGAAGAAGTGCAGAGCTTACCGCAGACAGAGATTGCATCGGCCCCGCAAAGCTTGTTGTATTCTGCAACGCACCCGAGGATAACCCCTTCATGGCAGGTGCATTCCACGGTGCAGGCGAGCCCGACTGCGTTATCAATGTAGGCGTTTCAGGTCCCGGTGTTGTAAGAGCGGCACTTGCAAAAGCAGGCGACTGCGACCTTACAGCCGTTGCAGACCTTATAAAGAAAACCGCATTCAAAATCACCCGTATGGGTCAGCTTGTTGCAACGGAAGCTTCACGCAGACTTGGCGTGCCCTTCGGCATTGTTGACCTTTCGCTTGCTCCCACACCTGCAATCGGCGACTCTGTTGCACATATTCTTGAAGAAATGGGTCTTGAGTGCTGCGGATGCCATGGCACAACCGCCGCACTTGCCCTTCTTAACGATGCAGTCAAAAAAGGCGGCGTAATGGCTTCATCACATGTTGGCGGACTTTCGGGTGCGTTCATCCCCGTTACCGAGGATGCAGGCATGATTGATGCCGCACGCTGCGGTGCACTCACCCTCAACAAGCTCGAAGCAATGACCGCTGTTTGCTCGGTAGGTCTTGATATGATAAACATTCCCGGCGATACACCTGCTGAGGTTATCTCCGCAATCATTGCAGACGAAGCGGCAATCGGTATGGTCAACTCAAAAACAACCGCAGTAAGAGTCATCCCTGCAATCGGCAAGCAGGTAGGCGAAGAATTAAGCTTCGGCGGACTTCTGGGAAGCGGCCCCGTAATGCCTCTTTCAACCTACTCCCCTGCAAAATTCATCGGCAGAGGCGGCAGAATACCTGCCCCCATGCAGAGCCTTAAAAATTGATAAAAGCGGCGCAGTCGCTCCGCTTTTTCAGTGAATAATGAACAGTTAAAAGTGAAAAGTTTCGGATAGGCTCCGCCTATGACCGAATAAAATGGGTGTGGGCAACGCCCACCCTTAACTCTTCACTGTTCACTCTTACCTTTTCACTACAAAAAATCCCGTTGTACCGGAGTACAACGGGTGATTTTTTTATAATCAGTCACTTGTGTAGGGAAGAAGAGCAATCTGACGTGCACGCTTGATAGCGGTTGTCAGCTCACGCTGATGCTTAGCGCAAGTACCTGTCACACGGCGGGGAAGGATCTTTGCTCTGTCTGAAGTGAACTTGTTAAGCTTGTTTACATCCTTGTAATCGATGCATTCAACCTTTTCAACACAGAAAGCGCAAACCTTTCTGCGGCCCTTTTTGTTGGGTCTTCTTTCGCTTCTATCGTAAGCCATGGATTAAACCTCCTTTTCAGTTTCAGTTTGTGCGACCTTAAAACGGAAGGTCGTCTTCGGGAATTTCTTTGAAATCGCCCTCATCCGCAGTTGAATATGAGGGTGCGGGCTGAGCTGCTGCGTAGCTGTCCTCTCTTGAATAAGAGCCTGTGCCGCTTTCTGCCTTTGAACCGCAGAAGCTGACATTATCTGCTACAATTTCAACAGCCTTTCTCTTGTTGCCGTTCTTATCCTCATACATTCTTGTCTGGATGTAGCCCTGAACAGCAATCATTGAACCTTTGCGGAAATATTTGCAGACGAATTCTGCAGTCTGTCTCCAAGCAATAATATCAATGAAATCTGCCTGACGGTCTTCACCCTGACGGTTGAAGCGTCTGTCAACGGCTACCGTGAACGATGATACGGAAATTCCGCTTCCTGTAGTGCGAAGCTCGGGGTCTGCAACAAGTCTGCCCATAATTACGGCATTGTTTAACATTTTGCGACCTCCTTAGTTCTTCTTGACAATGAGTGAACGAAGCACGCCGTCTGTAATCTTTACAACACGGTCAAGCTCTGCGGGAAATTCGGGAGCAGCCTGATAATTGAAGAGAACGTAGTAACCCTCTGCCTCGTCGTTGATAAGGTAAGCGAGCTTGCGCTTGCCCCATTCATCAACGCTCTCAAGAGTGCCGTTAGCTTCGATCATAGCCTTGAATTTCTCCATGAGAGGCTGAACAGCTTCTTCGCCCTTGGCAACTGAAAAAACCATCATTGTCTCATAGCTGATGTTTGCTGACATTCTTAAAGCACCTCCTTCTGGTCTTTGGCCACGGTGCATCCGTGGCAAGGAATAAAATTTGTTTTAATCCTGCTGTTCTTTCACAGCGGTTTATTATTTTAACAGAATTATACGAGCTTGTCAAGGCTTTTTTGAAATAACTTTACACTTGCACAAAATATTATATAAGGATATAATATAACAAACGGTCATAGGCGGAGCCAATCCGAAACACGCCGTATGGCGTATACTTTCGGCACAGCCGAAATTTTCACATTCGCAGAATATATCACAAATTCCGCAGGAATTTATATAACTGTTTCGCAGCGCGAAACCTTGGAGGTGAGCATTATAAACGAAAGGCTGCCTTATCTGAGAAAAAAATCAATGAGTCTGCCCCTGACTCCCGGTGTATACCTGATGAAAAACAAAAAGGGCGAAATCATATATGTGGGCAAGGCAAAAGCACTCAAAAACAGGGTCAGCACCTATTTCGGCTCTCAGAACAGCCTTTGGATTAAGGTGCGCCGTATGGTTGAAAACGTTGAGGATTTTGATTATATTCTCTGCGACAGTGAATTTGAAGCGCTTATTCTTGAATGCTCACTCATAAAGCAGCACAGCCCAAAATACAATATTCTTCTCAAAGATGACAAGGGTTATCACTACATCAAAATCACCAAAAACGGGTGGAAAAATTTCTCTGCCGTCAAGCAACGTCTTGACGACGGCGCAGAATACATCGGACCCTATAACAATTCCTACGGCATAACAAACGCTATCGATGCCGCAAAAAAGATATTTATGCTTCCTCAGTGCAACAAGGTTTTTCCCCGTGATTTCAAGAAAAGCAGACCCTGCCTTAACCATTTCATCGGTCAGTGTGCCGCACCCTGTGCAGGCAAAATGAGCGAGGAAGCCCATTCTGAAGCCGTTGACCAGGCAATAGATTTCATTATAAACGGCTCGGGTCAGGCAATTGAAAAGCTTACGCAAAAAATGCTTGAAGCATCTGAAAACCTTGAATTTGAAAAGGCGGCAAAAATCCGCGATAAAATAAACGCCATAAAAAAAATTACCGAGAAGCAAAAGGTTGTTGCTGCTTCCGTTGAGGAGCAGGATGTTTTTGCAACCGTATGTTCAGACTCTAAAGCATGTCTTTCGGTTTTACGCTTCAAGGATTCAAGACTTTATGACAGCGAGCATTTCATTATTGATTTGCCCGAAGATATGCCCGAAGCCCGCTACGAACTTATCCGCAGTTACTATTCCATGAGGGATTTTGTGCCTCGACGCATTGCCGTTGACGGCGAAGTTGAGGGCAGTGATTTGCTCAGCGAATGGCTCTCTTCTCTTGCAAAACGCAAGGTAAGCATTGCTGTGCCCCAAAGAGGCGAGCAACATTCGCTTGTTGAAATGTGCCGTTCAAATGCGGCACAGAAGCTTGCGGTTTACCTTGGCAAAACCGGTAAATCCACTGCCGCACTTGATGAACTGGGAACACTGCTTGGGCTGAAAGCTCCCCCGAAATTCATTGAATCCTACGATATTTCCCACACCGCAGGCACCGAAAACGTTGCAGGCATGGTTGTTTTCAAAGACGGAATACCGTATAAAAAGGCATACCGCCGTTTTAAAATTAAGGGCTTTACGGGTCAGGATGACTATGCTTCAATGGCAGAGGTTATTGAGCGCAGAATTCTTCGCTATTTTGAAGAAAAAGACAGCGGCGAAGGCTTTGGCAGACTGCCTGACCTTATTCTGCTTGACGGCGGAAGCGGGCAGGTAAATGCAGTAAAACCCATTCTCGATAAATACAATCTTGATATTCCCCTTTTCGGCATGGTCAAAGATTCTCACCATAAAACCCGTGCCATTGCACTTTCGGGTGACGAGCTGTCACTGACTTCAAAACGCAGCGCATTTACTCTTGTTTCCACAATTCAGGAGGAAGTGCACAGATATTCCGTTGAATATCACCGCAGCCGCAGAAAAAACTCCGCCCTTTCTTCAACCCTTACCTCAATCGAGGGCATAGGCGAAAGCAGATGTAAAGCACTTCTCAGACATTTCAGAACTGTGAAAGCTGTTTCCGAAGCAAGCATTGACGAGCTTGCCGCCGTAAAAGGTATGAATAAAAATGCGGCGAAGGCGGTTTTTGAAGCTTTTCACGGTCAAAATAATACAGATGAGGATTAATTTTACAACTTTTTTACCATTTGTTATGTATTTAATCTTGACATACGATTATATTTAATGCGATAATAGAGTGATAATACTCCGCGGAGGAATTATAATGAGAGTAATTACCGGAACAGCGAGAGGAATGGTTCTCAGAACTCTTGAAGGCAACGATGTTCGTCCTACCACCGATAAGGTAAAGGAAGCTGTTTTCAGTGCTTTTCAGTTTGAAATCGAAGGCAGACGGATTCTTGATTTGTTTGCAGGTTCGGGTCAGCTGGGAATAGAAGCACTGAGCAGGGGTGCTGAAAGTGCGGTATTTGTTGATGCGGATAAAAATGCGGTTAAAATCGTCAAAGAAAATCTTGCAAAAACAAAGCTTGATTCCCGTGCAACTGTCGTTCAGACCGATTCAATCGCTTTTCTTTCAATGACAGACAGAGTTTTTGACCTTGCTTTTCTTGACCCGCCTTACGAAAAGGGTCTGCTTCAGAAGGCACTTTCAAAAATAGACAGCCTTATTTCCGAGGGAGGCGCGGTTATCTGCGAGCATCCCTTCAAAGAAGAGCTTGAAGAAAGATACGGCTCACTTATAAAGACAAAAGAATATAAATACAGCAAAACGGCTGTAACCGTTTACCGGAAGGAAGGATGACCAATGAAAACCGCAATTTGTCCCGGAAGCTTCGACCCGGTTACAATAGGTCATATCGACGTTATCCGCCGTGCCGCAAAGCTTTTCGATAAGGTTATTGTGGTGGTAATGATTAATTACCATAAGCCCGACGGCTACTTCACCGTTGATGAGCGTGTGGATTTACTTAAACGCAGTCTGACGGATATAAACAATGTTGAAATCGAAACAAACAGCGGTCTGCTTGCGGAATATGCAAAAGCGAAAGGTGCCTGTGCGGTAGTAAAAGGCTTGCGTGCGGTATCTGACTTTGAATATGAATTCCAGCAGGCACTGACCAACAAAAAACTCAATCCCGAGCTTGAAACCGTGTTCCTCACCGCAAATGCAGAGAATATGTATCTCTCATCAAGCGTTGTAAAGCAGGTTTGTGAGTTCGGCGGAGATATAAGCGAATTTGTCCCCTCAGAGGTATGCGAAGATATAATCAGACGAATAAAAGAAAGGAACAGGATTACAAAATGAACATTGAAAGCTTACTTGACCAGATTGAAGATATTATTGATTCGGGTTCAAAGGTTCCCCTGTCAAGCAAAATCGGCGTTGATGCCGCCGCAATAAGAACAGCTATTGAAGATATCAGACTCAATCTTCCCGGCGAAATAACTCAGGCAAGAGCAATCGTTGCCGACAGAAACAACATCCTCATCAAAGCAAAAGATGAAGCAGTTAACTGCGTTACCGGTGCTCAGGAAAAATCAAGAGCACTCATTTCATCCGCTGAGGATAAGGTAAGAGCTCTCGTTCTCAAAACAGAGGATTATTCAAAGAATAAGGTTGCAGAAGCTGAAGCTCAGGCAAAGCAGATCAGAGATACAGCTACTGAAGATGCAAAAATCATCAGAGCAAATGCTCAGCTTGAAGCTG
This sequence comes from Oscillospiraceae bacterium, assembly GCA_015066625.1. Classification (GTDB taxonomy): domain Bacteria; phylum Bacillota; class Clostridia; order Oscillospirales; family Acutalibacteraceae; genus CAG-177. Next base: position 4,781 of record SVOC01000001.1, on the reverse strand, counting down.
CCGCAATGGTAGACAGCAGTGAAATTGTTGTTCAGGCAAAGGCTGCCGCAGAATCAATCGCAAAGAACGCTCAGGACGAAGCCGCTTCAACTCTTGCAGGTGCAAAAGCTCAGGCTGAAAATATTGTTAATGCCGCAACGGAGCAGGCTGAAAGAATGATTGACGAAGCAAGAAGAACCTCTGACGAAGCTATTGACAAGGCTAACAAGTGGTCAGCAGAAATCAGAATTGCCGCAGGCGATTTTATTGAGGATATTATGAAGACCGCCAACGACGCAGTTGCAGCAAGCCTTGTTCAGATTCAGACCGCCCGTGACAACATCAGAAATGTTACAGGCAAAATCGAAAAGCCTAACGCAGGCAATATTGAAGAATAATCAAAAGCAGTACGGCACACTTCGCAATGAAGTGTGCCGCTTTTTTAATCCTCATCATTAAAAAGGATATCCTTTATTCTTTTTACTTTTTCAGGATATGCAGAATTGCTCTCGGTTACGTTCAAGACGGGTTCTTCTAATGTTTGCCCCCATTGAATGATTCATACAAAACCTCCGTGCCGTGTTTTACCATAATACTACACACAAATTTTGCGTAATTTAATAATTGGGCAAATGATTTGATTCTATCGGGTGTTGAACCTTATTTTATACCTTTATATATATAGTAAGGCTTGGAGAATATATAACTTCCGTTCCGATATGCCGTTTCTAATTCCGAAATGAACTTGCCATACTCTTTTTTGCTCAATGCACCCGTGTTTTCCTTATGTAGCCAGGCAATATCCCTGCTTAATTCATAGCCGAAGGTACCTTCTATATATTCGGTTTCGACCACATTATGAATGCTGACAGAACTTTCAAACAACTTGCTCATCTTGAAAATCCCATACATCCTCCTGCCAATCCAACTGTCAAGGTCAGCCATCCAAGGCTGCTTTGTTACTGCATAAGCGTGGATTGCTTTTGAAATCAGTTCCTTGTCTTCGCCATTATAAGCAATGCTGTCCCAATCGCAGTTTACGCAAATCACCACTCCGCCCGGCTTTAAAATCCTGTGAATCTCACTGACAAGAAAATCCTTATCCGTCACACACTCAAACATATCTTTTGTAAACACAAAATCAAATGTATTATCGTCAAATTCAAGTTTCTTTGAGCAATTCATAACTTCAAGCCTTACAGGCTTTTTGTATTTAATATTTTTAAAACCCTTGTCATTTATATCAACACCGACGGCATATTTGATTTTATCGGGAAACGCCTGCTGCAATTTCAAAAGAAAACCAGCATCACGACAGCCCAAATCCGCAACGACCGCATTATGGGGTAGGTTTATCTGCTTAAAAATCTCTTTTACTAATGATGAATATTTGTTACTGTTCATTTTTAAATAACCTCCGAAATATAAAAAATACTGTTAACAGCCATGCGCCGTTAACAGTAAATCAAAAGGCATTTTCCTCTGTCACTCCGTCAGGCACACAGCATTCAAAGCCTGTACCCGAATAAGATACAAGCTATCTTCGTCTGCGTCGAACAGAGATAAAAAACATACCCGTTTCCTCCAATTAAGATTTGAACCGATTATACTTCAAAATTTTATAAATTGCAAGTGGTTTTTGCGGGCAATTTGCGAATCACCCCTGCCAACCACATTTTTAAATTGTTTGTTGACCAGGGGGATGCCGTAAACTGTTCAAAAAATCCCCTTTGAAGGTAACTCGCACTCTAAATGTGATATTCCGTCACATTTTTCGCAAAAACCTATTGACATATAAAGGGATATGTGGTAATATATAGAAAATTTAAACACGACCCAAACACAAAGCCCCTGCCGTGTATCATCACGCAGGGGCTTTGTGTTGTTTGTAACAAAGTCAGTACAAAAAATAAAACCAACCGAACGAATCGATTGGTTTTATCCCGGCGCGTCAAACAGGACACGAACCTGTGACACGCTCGGTCAGAAACATTGTCGCATTGCTCGCTTGGAGCGCATCGCACTGCTCTGTGTTTCTTCCTAATCAAGCATTGCCTTCATCCGCCACAGGCGGCGGCAACGCTTGATTCAGTTAATCTGACTTTTTCAGTGATTGCTTTAACCGTATTTTGTGTGTTTATGTTGTATAGTTTAGAAGCAAGAGCTTCACTTTTGTTTTGGCCGATGTTTGACAGCGACAAAGTGTGACGGCATAGATTTCCAGCTTCTAAAATTTCGTTATCAATAAAAGTTATATTTCTAACACCTGCTCTAACAAGAATTTCAGATATAGTTGACCCTAAACTACCTGCACCTATAACAGCAATTCTCTTTCCTGAAATTGAGTTAGGCAAAGAGCCTCTTGCTTGGATGGTGTCAGAACTCCAATTTTCACTATCTATCCAACACAATTGTTTATCGGATTTTAGAATATTCATTCTATCGTTTTGCCACCAACCTTTTTCTCCTGGACGAAATCCGGGGTAAGAACGAAAATTATTTTTTGATTTGGCTTTAACACAACTGTTAAAATCCTGTTTTTTAAATGACAATATAGGAAGTTCAAGTGCTTGCCAAACAATTTCATATGGTTCGCCTCCGAATTGTTTAGGCGCAGGAAAGCCGAAAATAACAAGATGATTTTTAGCATCTCTAGCCTTACGTGCAAAATTCTTAATAAGATTTATTAAATCTATATTTTGCCTTTTACAAGCATCAAACAATTCGGAATAAGTCATTGGAGCCTGCCAATGGTTTACAACAAGAGGACTATCAATCATAACCCAAAGAGCCTCAACGTCTGTATCAATGTTTTCGCCTTTAAAATTCTCATTCCAAAAAGGAGAGTATATGTTTTCTTTACCATCAAAAGAGAAAAAACGTGTAACATAATTAACTTTTTGCTCATCTGATAAACACTTAACATTAATTTTTGCGATACCATATTTATATTGGATATCTTCCCATATTGTCAAAGAGCACAAATCTTCATTGAATACAAACAAATCGGTGCTTGTTGATTCATACGACGGTAATTCATAAGGATCTCCGTTTTTAACAAGTGAACAATTAGCGGCATCATATAGCCAAGAGATAGCACGGGTTGCATGCCAATATAATCTATCAAAAGCGGATGACGGTTCTGTCTCGGACGAATTAATTCCAAGAGAATTAGAATAGTAATCCAAACACAGCTTTCCTGTCCGCCATAAATCATAATACTTATCAGAAAAATTATTTGACTGATGAGGAAATGTATCGGTAATACCATTGATCTTGCTTGGATAAAAAGCAATTTCCCCAAAAGGGTATGATGATTTAACCGTTATATACCACTCGGTATTTTGCGGGATGAAGTCATATTCTTTATCAAGATAAATTGAAATTCGTATGTAAAATACTTTTGTTTTGTCATCCCAAGTCAAATCATCTAAAATTGAAATTTCTTTGATTTCTTCAAGTCGTCTCCTAGCAGCACGCAAATCATCGCTTGGGTATATCATAATTATCCAAACCTTCCTGATGGCAATGTTTCAGTTTTTTGTGTGCGAGGAGTAAATCCTCCAGACGGCCCTCTAAATGGCGGAAATTCAGGGCAATTACCAAAAAACTCCCTCCACAAGCAAACACACTCTTCGATATTTGATTCCTCACAGTCATATGCCCTTCGTGCAATTACTGCATATTTTTTTATTGTGTTATAAAATTTATTGTAGTCTTCAGTAGAAAGACTTTCAAAAACATCGTGTTCTGGCACCCCTCGGTCATTTAAAATCGGCTTTGAAGGATAACAAAGCATTTTTTCTAAGGTTTTCACAATGCCTTCGGCAACACTTTCTATTCCATTTGGACAACAGTCACCTATAAAATGTTCGAGAGGGTAGCTTTTAGGGTGTTTAGCATCAGGCATCGCTTTTGTTTTCCACCATTTTAAAGCTTTAACAACATTTACATAGTTATCGTTACAAAGTCGATTTTTTTCTTTAGTCCATCTAATTTGTTCAAGCGGATGTGTTCTAAACCAATTGTTTTCCTCTGAATCAGGTATTAACAATGGCTCTTTTCTCCACATTTTTTCGCTTTCATCAGAATTGAAGAAGCAACTCAAGGAATCGTTTCTATAGTTAATTGAACCAACCTCAAGAATGTTATCTATTGTAAATCCTTCATTCAATCTTGCACTTGTAATTTCTCTCATCACTTCTTCGCTAGGCGCTGCAGTAATAACCAAATCAACATCAACATTATCCAACGAAATTCCAACAGACCTTTTCTGAGGTCTAAAGTCTTCATAATATTTTTCAACAAAAGGTAATATTTTTTGAAACGCATCTTCTGCAGAAACTAAATTGTGATTAATGTTTGTGACTGCAATTACATCAACATCAACCTTGTCTCCTTTTTGGGGCTTAATGCATGTTGCTCTGGCATAGCTACCTTGCAAGAATGAATCAACAAGGATTGTTGATGTGATATCGTCAGTTTTTAAATTATCCCTAAGTTCTTTGTGTGCATTTTTTAATTCTTCACGCAATTCATCAGGAAGTTTTATGTTGGTTATTGTTGGGTAAGTGTCCCTGCGACATAGGTGTGGAATTGTCGATAATCATTCCCGAGTGGTGAAGCAAACGCTTTACAATATCCACTGCGTGGCTCGGTGAATAGAAATGTTCCTTTGCCTTTTCTGTTTTACCGTTTGTGTAGGTAATCGCAATATCGTTCCAAGCGTTTATGTTGATTTCTTCAATTCTGTCCTTGCCGAGATACTTTGTGAGGATTGAGTATTCCGCCATTTCGGAATA
>SVOC01000021.1 GCA_015066625.1 Oscillospiraceae bacterium | reverse complement strand
GACACAAACTTACCGAATTTTGCTTGCGAGTTGTTCCGATTTTCAACCGTTCACTAACTTTGCAAGCAGGGCAAGTGTAAGTACACTCTTGCAAATTCTGCTTGCAAAACCGTTCGGGTTTTCAACCATTCACTAACTTTGCAAGCAGGGCAAGTGGGTACCCAAATTTGAAAAATCAAATTTTTGCACCACTCTTTTTGCCGCTTGTTGGGGATAACCCCAATCCCCGGAATTGAAATATTTTTTGCAAAAATATTTCAAGCGGCGCTTCTCTGAAGCTTATGTTTTTATAAAAAATTAAAATCTTTGTTTTATCAAAAGAACAATTGTTCGTCTGATAAAATTATAATTCTGACCAACTTTTTTGTCAAGGATAGTGTTGGGCACAAGTTGATTGTTAACAGAAAGTTTACAATTAAATTTATTGTTTTTTTCTGTATAACTATGCACAAATATTTATGAAAGATATAGATATTACCCACTTAATCTTACGAAATCGTAAGATTCTTTTGGTTGAAAAAATAACTGCTTACCTTTATAATGAAAATATAATTTCAAGTAACCGCCGAAGGATGATAAAATATGAAACAGAGAATCTTGCTTGTTGAGGATGATTCGTTTCTGCGTGACGGATTGACGGAGGTTTTGCAGGGCGAAGGTTATGAGGTTATCAGTTCAGATAACTGCATGAAAGCCCGTGAGCTGATGAAGTTTTTCTCTTTCAATTTAATTATGTTTGATGTTATGCTCCCTGACGGCAACGGTCTTGAACTTTGCACCGAGCTTCGTGCGGCGGGCAATAATGTTCCTGTTTTGTTTCTTACAGCCTGCGATGATGAAATTCAGATTGTGCGTGGACTTGATGCAGGCGCGGATGATTATGTCACAAAACCGTTCAAGCTTCGTGAACTTCTTTCAAGAATCCGTGCATTACTCCGCAGAACATCGGCTGTTACGGTTTACAACAGTGATGATATAACAATCGACACTCTCAATATGTCTGTCAGAAAAAACGGAGAAAATATTTTTGTGACTCCCACGGAATTTCAGATTCTTTCCGTGCTTATCCGCAACAGCGGAATTATCGTTACCCGTTCACAGCTTCTGCATAACATCTGGGACAGCGACGGAAACTACATCGATGACAACACTCTTTCTGTTCATATGAGCCGCCTGCGTGATAAAATCGGAAGCGGTCACATTGTTACCGTAAGAGGTATCGGTTACAGATGGGAGGATTCAAAATGATTCCTTTCTTGATTTGCGCAATCGCTGTTTTAATTGTAGCAACAACCATTTTTATCATATTGAACGCAAGAAAAAACAAACAGATAAATAATCTCAAAGAAAATATCGAGAGCTTTATTGAAGGCGGAGAAAAGACTGAATACAGCACAGCCGACAGCAATTTCGCACGCCTTCAGAATGCTGTTGCTGAGCTTGAAAATCTGTTGCTTCTTGAAAAAAGCAACTCGGCATCGCAGGCAAAAAGCAACGCAGATTTTGTTGCAGACATTTCGCATCAGCTCAAAACTCCGCTTGCAGGACTTCGCCTTTACTGCGAAATGGAGCAGAGTTCAACACCGACCGCGTACACAGAAAAAGAGCTTCAACTGATTGCGAAAATGGAGAGTCTTGTTTTCAATCTTTTAAGGCTTGAGAAAATTAAAAGCGATGCATACGAAATGAAATTTGTCGAGCAAAGTCTTGATGAAATCGTTGGTGAAATTATCGGAAACTTCAAACCGTTGTTCCCAGAAAAAGAATTCATTATAAGCGGCAAGGCAGTTTTTCGTTTTGATAAGGAATGGATGATTGAGGCAATCGGAAATATCATCAAAAATGCGTGTGAACATACCGGAACTGACGGCAGAATTACTGTTTCTGTTTCACAAAACGAAGGCTCTGTCACGCTCGTTATTGAAGATAACGGCGGCGGAGTGCCGAAAGAACAACTCCCGCTTTTGTTCAACCGTTTTTACCATGCGGATAATGCTGCACCCGAAAGTGCGGGTATAGGTCTTGCGATTTCAAAGGCGATTTTTGAAAAACATCACGCAACCGTTACCGCCGAAAACGGCAAAGACGGCTTGAAAATTACAGCGTGTTTTCCGTTGATAAACGCAAATTTAAAAATGTAAAGTCCGAAGATTTTCTTCGGATTTTTTCTTATCTTACGAAATTGTAAGGTTATTGTCACGATTTTGAAAGAATAGGGGTTTATAATGAACTCATCAAAGATGAAAAGGAGCGATTTTATGAATATCATCGAATGCGTAGATTTAAGAAAAGAATACTTAAGCGGCGAAAATATTGTTAATGCCGTTGACGGAATAACCGTTGCTTTTGAACAGGGCGAATTCTGTGCAATAACGGGACCGAGCGGCTCGGGTAAATCAACACTTCTCCACGTTCTGAGCAGTCTTGAAAACCCCACAAGCGGCGATGTTATCTATAACGGCAAAAAGCTTTCGGGTTATAACGATAATCAGCTTTCCGTTCTTCGCCGCAGACGTTTCGGATTCGTATTTCAGGCATATAACCTCGTTCAGGAATTGACGGGATATGAAAACATAGTTCTACCAGTTATGCTTGACAAGAAAAAGGTTGACGAAGCTTATATCAATAAGGTTATTGACGTTCTCGGAATCGGGGACAGACTTGAACATCTTCCGTCGGCACTTTCGGGCGGTCAACAGCAGAGAATCGCCATTGCCCGTGCACTTGCGAACAAGCCGTCAATCCTTTTTGCTGATGAGCCTACGGGTAATCTTGACGGCAAAAGCGGACGTGAGGTTCTTTCACTTCTCAAATATGTCAGCAAAGAATTCGGAATCACACTTATTCTTGTAACCCACGACCTCAATGTTGCAGAGCAGGCGGAGAGAATTATCTCAATTGAAGACGGAAAAATCGTTCGTGACACAAAGGCGGGAGTTTAAGCAATGAACAAGAAAAAACTTACCGTCAACCGTCTTGCGATGGGTAATCTCAAAGCAAGAAAAAAGCAGTACACCTTAATGATAATCGGCATTGTTCTTGCGATGATTTTTTCGTCGGGAGTTATGTTTTTCGGATTTACAATGCTTTCATCATTACAGGAGATAACAAATATATCTTACGGCACACAGAACATATTTCTTCACAATGCGGAAGAATTTGATTTTGATGCCGCAAAGAATAATAAAGTGATATCCGAATACGGTATTGCAGCTTCAATCGGGTTCATTTACACAAATGATGACGAGGGCGGCGGCACACCGCTTGCAAAACTTGATGACAAGGCAAAAGAAATTTCATATCTCACCGTAAAAGAAGGAAAGTATCCCGAAAACATCGGTGAAATTGCACTTGAAAAAGATGCACTTTTAAGATTGAAATTGCTCGGTGCAAAAGTCGGCGACGAAATAACCGTCACAATGAAAATTGCTGACGGCGAAGGTTATCTCCCCGAAACCGTTGAAAAAACATATAAGCTTGTCGGAATTCTTGCCGATAAAAGATGCAATCTTGAAGCTGCGTATTCAGGAAACAACTATCCCGCCGCATTTGTCTGCGACAGCGAAAATGTTGAACTTGGCGGAAAAGAAAACCTTTCTGCGTATGTCAAATTCTATTCGAAAACAAACGGTTTGGAAAAATTCAGAGAAGAATTTAAAAATCAAGGCTTCAAAGATAAATACGGAAATGCCGATAACGATCTGTATTATTTTACATTTGCAAATCAGCACATTTTTTACTCTGGTACAGATGAAAAAAGCGATATTACTTTAACAATGATTTTTGCGCTTATTCTTGCAGGTGTACTGATGATCGCTTCCTGCACTGGAATAGTCAATGCGTTTAATTCCAACTTGCAGGAACGCAGAAAACAAATCGGTCTTATGCGTGCGGTCGGCGCAACAAGAAGGCAGATAATAACCGTTTTCGGCAGAGAAGCTCTCATAATCAGCCTTATGACCGTGCCTTTAAGTCTGGTGATTTCCTATTTTGCTTCAAAAGGCATTATCTCGCTTATGGGCGAAAACTTCATTTTTATTCCTAACTTTTTTGTTCTGATTGCGTGCGGAGCGTTCAGCGTTATTTGCGTTATGGCTTCGGCAATGATTCCTCTGTTAAGGGCATCAAGAACACCGCCGATGCAGGCTATCCGCAACACAGACCTTTCAAGAAAAATGAAGAACAAACAAATCCGTTCAAAGAAAAACTTCAATGCACCGAAGATTCTTGCAGGCAGAAATCTTATGTTCTACCGTTTTAAGCATATCGGAGTAAGTGTTGTTCTTGCGGCAACAATCATTGTGTCGTGCTTCGGTTTTCCATGGATTACAAGTGAGCTTGAATGGTCTGAAAATTATATCAATGAGTCCGAGGATTATGAAATTGTTTGTTCTGGCGGCTCGATGAACTCCAATCTTATTAACCTGAATTTCAACTATTTCACAAGCGGATTCAGTGAAAATGACAGGCAGGAAATTCTTTCCCATCCTTACGTCGGCAGTGTTGAAGGCGTAAAAAGATGCAATGCAAATCTGCTTGTTGATGAATATTCCGAATATATGACCGTGCTCGATTACGGCGGTTCTGCGCGGTATGATGATTCAGTTGACCGTTTATCAATTCCCTTTGAAGAATATAAAGAAAAATACGATGATAATATCAGTCCCGAATACTCCGCTGTCAAAGAAAAACTCATATACACTCAGGAGCTTTTCCCCGTTTCGATTCACGCATTGGATTGTAATGAAATCATATCCGAAATTGACAAAGACAAAATTGAAGGTGAAATAAATATTGATAAGCTCAATTCGGGTGAAGAAATAATTCTATATGTCTGCGATGAAATCGGTTTCTTTATTGATACCGAACAAGGCAGCAGGGGCAGCGGCAGCATTGACGGCGATGAAACTGAAGAAAGGCTTGCTGCTTTGAAAGCAAGAGCCAAAAATGAATATAAAGTCGGCGATACCGTAACCTTGAGTGTTCTCAGAAGCGGAATATCCGAAGAGAATTATGTGCCGAATTCAGTTCCCGCTGATACAACAAGAAAAGATAAGGAATTCCGAATCGGTGCGATAATCAAAGAATCGCCTTCTTCGATACATCATAATGATTATCTGGATTTTTACACAACCGTTGAAGGCTTTTCTTCTTTTGTTGATAATTATCCTTATCTTGATCTGGACATCACCTTGAAAGAAGAATGCACATCTGAAATTGACGGTGAAATGATGCAATTCCTCAATCAGTATGTTTCAGGCTCAAATCATTATCTGCGTTCTCAATTTGAGCGCAATGAGGAAAACAAAAACACCTACAGAGGCTTACTTATCGCTCTTCTTTCGGTTGTTATCCTTTTCTTCTCAATCTGTGCAAGCGTTATCAACAATTCATTGACTGCACAGATTCGTGACGGCAAAAGAGAAATCGGAACTCTGCGTGCAGTCGGTGCAAGCGCAAGAGAGCTCACGCAATCTTATTTCAGACAGCTACTTTCAATGTTTGGCTGGGGCTGCGGTGCTGGTTTTGGCTTATATACTTTCATCTGGATTCTTATGTATTTTGCCGCAAAGTCATCTGACAGAACTCTTGATTACAATTATGAAATCTGGCAGGCTGCACTCATCTGCATTGCTCTGCTTGTGGTTTGTTTTGTTAATCTTTATTCCAAAGTTAAAAAGCAGATGAAATACAGCATTGTTGAGAATATCAGAGAATTATAATGTTTACTCCGATGAAAGGAGGATAAAATGAAACACAAAAATTTAACCGTAAATAAATTGGCTTTCGGCAATTTAAAAGCAAGAAGAAAGCAATATACATTAATGATTATCGGCATAATTCTTGCCATGGTTTTTACAAGTGCATCAATGTTTTTTGCGGTATGTAACGAAGATTCAAGAGAACAAAGAAAATGGATTTCTCTCGGCAAGCAAGATTTTATTCTCAAAAAATGCGACGGTTTTGACCTTGAACGCTTCAAACAGGATGGCTCTGTTATTGACTATGCAACCTTCGAGGTTATTGCTTACGGCTATTCGCCCGATGACGATTTTGACGACGGCATGGGTATTGCTGTGCATAACGATAAATCAAGAGAGCTTTCGTATTTTTATTTTCTTGACGGCAGATATCCCGAAACCGAAAACGAAATCGCAATTGAGAGTGATGCTCTTTACCGTATGAATTTATATGACGCAAAAATCGGCGATGAAATAACCCTCAATCTCCGTGCGGCAAACGGCGACGGATTTCTTGAAAAAGAAACTCAGAAAACATATACCCTTGTCGGCATTATTAAAGACAGAAGATATACCTATGAGCAATGGTATATGCTGAATTTCAGTCAAGAGTGTCCCGAATATCCCGCCGCAATAGTATATGACGGCGCAGAGGTCGAAATCGGCGGCAGACCTTGGATAACAGGTCTTGTTGATTTTAACATTGACGGGAAAACAAGCATTACACCTCTTTATGACAGCTATAAAGAATATATCAGGCAAAGCGGTTTAAAAACCTATCAGTCACAGATACTTTCAAATCAGAACTCGGTTAATTATGATGAATATTTTGAAGGCGGATATTTTATAAATACCGGCGGCGAAAACACCATGAACGACTGGGCTTTGGCTGATATGAAGCAGATAACCTCTCTCGGAACTGTCCTTGCCGCAGTACTTGCGGTTGCGTCTTGTTTCGGAGTGATCAACGCATTCAACACAAATCTTCAGGAAAGAAGAAAGCAGATAGGTATGCTCCGTGCAGTCGGTGCAACAAAGCTGCAGATAATCAGGGTTTTCGGCAGAGAGGCACTTTTAATCAGCCTTATCTGCGCACCTTTAAGCGTTGCTCTCGGCTATTTTACAGTCTGGATTTTCTCGTATTTAATGGGTGAAATATACGTTTTCAATCCCGAGTGGTATGTGGTAATCGGCTTCGGTGTTCTCGGAATCTGCTTTGTTATGGCAGCGGCACTTATCCCTCTTTTTTATGCTGCAAGAGTAACTCCCATGCAGGCTATCAGAAATACCGAGCTCGGAAGAAAAATGAAAAACAAAAAAATAAAGTCCGTAAAGGTCTTCAACTCACAAAAGCTCATTGCCAAAAGAAGCCTTGTTTTCCACCGCTTCAGACAGGTGAGCGTGAGTTTTATTCTGATTGCAACAATCATTGTCAGCTGTTTCTGTGTTTCGCTTCTTGAATTTTACACGGAAAAATCCGAGTATGAGTATGACTACAGGGTTTATTCATACGGTGTTCCTGAATATGCTTTTGCAAATTTCTTCTATGATTTTGATTCAATGCTGAAGGAAAACGATGTTGATGATATTTCGTCAAACCGTCATGTTATAAATGCAACGGGAAGACTTGAATACGCAGTAAACTGGCTTGTTGACGGAGAATATCCCGAATTTCTCAAGCTTGCCGAATTTAACAGAGCCGTAAACTATGATAAATATGAGTACGGTTTCGGTGAGGGTGAAAATCTGAAACCCGAAGAAATTGTTGAATATTATGAAAACGGACCTGATTATTCAGATGAATACCTTGAATTAAAAAAAACGGTGAATTATGAAGCCGAGCCTTTCGGAACACGTATTCAGACCCAGAGCGAAGAGTCGCTTCTTTCTCTCAATCAATATCTTCTTGACGGCGAAATTAATATCGAAAAGCTGAATTCGGGCGAAGAGGTTATTCTTGTTGCACCCGAGGAAATTTCCTACAGCATTAAATACAATTCCGACGGTTCATACGCAAGCTACGGTCATGATTATATAACCGACGGATATTATGCAAACTACAGCTCGGGATATACGGAAATACTCCGCGAAAAAATGCCGTTCAAAGCAGGTGACACGGTAATGCTCAGTATGCTGTTTAATTTTGACAAAAAAGAAAACAAAACTCTTGAACACGAAAAAGCCTATGACTATGAATACGAAAGATATGACCGAGAGGTGAAAATCGGTGCAATTATTTCAAACAACACAAATAACGGTTTTTGGAACAGATTGCCGATGTTTCTAACCACAAATCAGGGAATCTCGGCATTCGGTTGTCCGCTTCGTTATGAATTCATTGATATAAACACGGTTGAAGAAATGACCCCCGAAATCGAAGAAGAAATTGAAGCTTTTTTCCGTGCGGCGGATTATGAATATGATTCAAATTACCGTATGCAGGAGCTTCAGAAAACCGAGATGAAAACTCTTGTCGCAGGCGTTTCGTCAATAATTCTTCTCCTTTTCTGCGTTGCGGCAAGTCTTGTCAACAACGCTCTTACTTCCAAAATCCGTGAAAGCAAGCGTGAAATCGGAACACTCCGTGCGGTCGGTGCAAGTGCGAAAGAACTGACAATGGTTTATATTTATCAGCTTCTTTCAATGTTCGGAACGGGCTGCGGACTCGGCTTCGGAATTTATACGGTTGTATTTTTCTCGGCAAAGCTTATCTGTAAATACGGCATTCATTTAATGTTCCCGTTTGAATTCCGCATTTTTGCAGCGGCAGCAATCTGTCTTGTGCTGTTTGCGGTTTGCTCGCTCAACCTCTATTCAAAAGTTAAAAAGCAGATGAAATACAGCATTGTTGAAAATATCAGGGAGTTATAATATCTATGAAAAAAATATTCAATTTAATAATGTGTTTGCTGTTTTGCTTTGCACCGTTAACAACAGCTTTTGCTGAAGAAATACCCACACAGCCGAAAGTTATGGTTACGGATTACAAAACCGATGGTGAACTTAAAGCAGGTAACACGGCAAAAATATCAATTACGCTCACCAACAAAAGCAAAACCGATTATGTTAGAAACATGAAGCTGACCTTCTCCGATTCAAGCGGAGATATTGTTCCTGTCGGAGTTGCATCGGGTTATGTTGAAAGACTTAACGCAAAAAAATCCGTGACGTGGGATATTGATGTCAGAATTTCTGATTCTGCAACCGACGGAAACCACACAGTTAACATAATGTGTGAATTCGAAAGTGAAGCAGGCAGCGGTTCATCATCTGACGTAATCAATCTCAACGTAATCGGTAAAAAAGAGATTGAAACAACTACCGCACCACAGGACACTTCTCAACCCCGTCTTATGGTTACGAGATACACCGTTGAAAATGATAGTATCATTCCTGGCGAAAGCCGAAATGTGAGCATCACAATCAAAAACACAAGTCCGTCAAAATCGGTAAGCAACATAAAGCTTTCTCTTGCTGATGAAAGCGGTGAACTCAAAACGGATGGTATGGGTACCGCTTACGTCAAGAGCATTTCTGCAAACGGCACTTATGTATGGACTGTCGGATTAACTGCTGTTCACACGGCAAAAACGGGCGAACATCCGCTGACACTCTCAATGGAATATGAGGACTCAAATCATTCGGGATATTCCGCAAGTGATATCATCAGAGTCAATATCAAGCAGAGCGTGATGCTGAAATACGATTCCGCAAGACTGCCTTCAAAATCAATTCAGGGCGAAACCGTAACCGTTAGCATCAATCTGATGAATACGGGCAAAAGCACAATTCATAATGCAATGATTGATATTGACGTCAAAGGTCTCGACAGCGGCGGCACAGTTCTTGTCGGAGAAATTCTTCAGAGCGAAAGCAAAACAGGAAGTGTAAACCTTCGTGTCAGTAACGAAATTCTCGGCAAAGTCGAAGGTACAATCACAATAAGCTATGAAGATGATTTCGGCGAAACCTATACAGAAACAGTTGATGTTTCAACCGTTATCGAAGAAAAAGTTGTCACGGCAGATATTGAAGAAGAGGAAGAAAAGAAAAATCCTCTCTGGTGGTTGTTTATGCTTATCGGTGCAATCATCGGTGGCTCTCTTGGCTTCGGAATTCCTTATGCAGTCCGTTCAAACAAACAGCGCAAAGAGGATGAAAAAAGATTGTGATAGTTTCTTGTATTTCTGATTTCATTTTCATTGCAAAACAATAAGAATATATTTTAAAACATAAAAATCCCGTTGCTTCAAACGAAACAACGGGATAATTTATTGGTTAGCTGCCACGCAGCGCAAGGTTTACCTGGTCTGATGTAATCAGCGGAACTGTGTTCCGAGAATATTGAAAATCGCAATGACACCGACGCGGTGTATAATTGCGCACTTTTACAAAGTGGTTATTCTGTATTTAACATAAAGCCACTCGTTGCATAAAACAATAGTAACAACATACAAGAGTTAATATGTAAAGGGTGGTTTCTACCACCAAATACATATATGACTGCGGCTCATTTGTGGTGAATAGAAAAGCAGTTATATGTTGCTGCTTTGGAAAAGAAACTGGATGTTATTTCAAAACAAGAACAGAAATATTCGGAAGAAATTGAAAAAGCCGTTGCGGAGTACAAAGAAATGAAAGAAAGTGCAACCGATTTTGACCCTGCCGAGCTTCGTGAAGAACAGCTTAAACTTCGCTACGATAAAGAAGTACAGAGCAGTCAGATAATTCGCAGTAACGGAAAAGAGCTTGTCACTTCAAGATTTAACTACAGTATCCGTGATATTAATTATTTCCTCGGTGAACCTGATGATTCCCGTTCGGTATCACAAAGACTCTCACAGCACAAAACAACTCCGAGTCGAAAGAAAAATATCAAACACGGTAGAGAGGAAAGATAACCCCTGCAACAGACTAAAAACTGTTGTGGGGGTATCCCGCTTAATATCGAAATTGCATTGTATGTCAACGAAGTAGCGTATCCTGATGCATTTGATAATGCATATTTGGAATATGAAGCTTCTTCTTCAATGGTTAAAGAAAGCATAGTTGTTCCGGAAAAATCAGACCGTTACAGATATGAATTTTCAATTGATTTTGGAAATTATCATCCCGTTGTTGATGATTGCGGAGGTATTTATATCTATGAAACCGCAGAATCAGAAAGTGCAGTCATGGCAATAGCTCCGCCATATATGTTTGATGCCAACAATGAAACTTCGGATTTGGTAACAATGGAACTTGTTCAGAATACAACTGACTATACTCTTGTTATTGAAGCAAATGCCGAATGGATTAACAGCGATGAAAGAAATTTCCCTATTGTTATTGACCCTACATTCATATTAGATCTTGGTCGTTCAGCCGTTCACGACATTCATGTCAACCAAGACAATCCGAATATAAATTATGACCTTGATTATCAGCTTGAAGTGGGCAGACGGTTAAATAATGTTTTCAGAACATATATAAAATATGATTTGCCCGATTTACCTGATTGCAGTGTTGTAACAAAAGCTAATCTTAAACTTGTTCAAAACTGGGCAAGAAATTTCAGCAATACAGATGTTTATTTGAACGTTTATCAGTGTACTTCTGATTGGGATTTTGATACAATCAAGTGGAAAAACCAGCCAATTTCAGACCTCTCAACTGTTAAACCTATTGATTATACAAATTTTGTTGAAGGTATGAGTGCTGAATATAATCTTGATATCACCAAAATTGTTAAGAACTGGTATGAAAGCGGAAACAATTTTGGACTTATGCTTGCTTCTTCAGATGAATCTATAAAAGAGAAAACATCATTTTATTCATCGAGAAATATTCTTGCTAAATATCCTGTTGTAACTATTCAATATGTTAATAATATAGGTGTTGAAGATTACTGGACATACGAGGGCTTCTCCCTTGGCTCTTCGGGAACAGCTTATATAAACACTTATACCGTTGCAATAACAGATTCAACAATCACAGTTGCACATCTAAAGAAATAAAAACCGTTTATGTAGACAATTTTGTTATTGATGAATTATTCAAGGCGTTTTTTACTGATGAGGCATTGGATGAGCTTACTGTGAGCATTAACGAACACAGAAGAAAAATGCTTTATGATGATGAAAAGTACCGTAAAGCTAAAGAAACAAGAGAAACCAATGCCAGAATGTTGGATATCCTTGTGGATGCTCTTGCAGAATCCGATAATAGTCCTAAAATATGCGAAAGAATAAAAATATTGGAAAAAGAAATAGCCAATGCAAACGAATTCATAAACAACTATAAAACACTTTCCGATACACCTATAACGAAAGAACAAATTAAGGATAATCTTGAAGATTTTAAAAGCAGATTCATTGAATCAGATTGCATAGAGCAGACAAAGTTAATGCTTTCAAAAGTCATTGACAAAATAGTAATCGGAGATAAGAGAATAAAACTTTATTTAAAACTTCCAAACCCAGATACTTCAGAGAATAATATAATCAACTTATCGGATAATCCTATGATTATTGGAAAAGTATTCTTAAGAAAAGATATTGAATCAACAGACGGAATAGAAATAACTATTAAAGATTGGGAAACTTTCTGGGATGAATTGAGAATGAAATACAAAAAATGTTGTTAAACAGAAAACAGTTTGGGCAGACACCAAAGCCGTGTCTGCCCATTTTTGAGCCTTTTTTCAAACCGTGTCGAACAAATTCACATCAGTTTTAAATTTCATTTTCGGATAAATAAAGGTTTTGAAATCCTCGTTTTTGCTCGCAAAAACATCGGTTCATAGAAATTTTTGCTTTTCTTCTCTCAAAAAGCCGTTGCAAAAAGAATGCACGGGCGTAAATACACCCGTGCGGAATATGGTGGACCTGATGGGAGTCGAACCCACGACTTCTACAATGCGAATGTAGCACTCTCCCAACTGAGCTACAGGCCCGTTTGCAGAGAAAATTATATATCTTTTTAAAGCGTGTGTCAACAAAATCCGTTAAAACAGTGCACTTTTCATCAAAGTTTTTAACATCTTTGTTGAAAACAAACCAAAAAAATTTGCTGTCTTGATAAAGGCGAAATTAGGTGCTATAATTACAAAAACGAAAAATATGTAACAAAAGTGCAGGTGCGTAATGGAAAAGAAGCTTCTTATGATTATCAATCCCCGTTCGGGACGAAACAAACGCAATGACGAAATTTCCGAAGCATTGGAGGTTTTCAGTGCTCACGGATACAGCGTTACCGTTATGAATACAACAAAATCGGGTGATGCAACCGAGTATGCAAAAAAATACGGTCAGGATTATGACCTTGTGGTGTGCAGAGGCGGCGACGGCACCTTCTGTGAAATGATGAACGGCATTATGACTCTTGACAAAAAGCCCGAAATCGGCTTTGTTCCCGCAGGCACAACAAATGACCTTGCAAACACCCTCGGTCTTCCTTCAGACGGTGAAAAAGCGGCTCAGCTTATTATGAAAGAGTCCTCAAGACCCAGCGACCTGGGTATGTTCAACGGCAGATATTTTACATATGTTGCGTCTTTCGGCGCATTCACAAAGTGTTCCTATGCAACTTCTCAGAAGCTGAAAAACAGAATCGGCAGAACCGCATATTTCTACGAGGCTGCCAAGGAAGTGAAGGATATAAAGCCCGTGCCTATGCGCTGTGTGGTTGACGGTACGGTATACGAAGGCAATTTCATTTTCGGCTCAATTTCAAATTCATACACCGTAGGTAAAATCATCCATCTCAGCGAGGATGTTGTATGCCTTAATGACGGTAAGTTTGAGGTTCTTTTTGCCGAAAACCCCGGCACGGTAAAAGGATGGGCTGAGCTTGCGGAATGTGTTCTCAAAAAGAAATTTGAGCATAGAAGCCTCAGGTTTGTTCAGGGCACACATATTGAAATTGAAACTCTCGACGGCTCAAAAATCCCCTGGACAATCGACGGTGAATTTGCAGGCGATGTAAGCAAGGTTACGCTTGATATATGCAAACACGCATTCAATATGTACAGACCGCCTCTGCTTCACGAAATGGAGAGTGCTGATGAAATCGGTATCGAAAAATAAAACAGTTCCGTCCAGAATATTATGGATAGATGAGCTGAGAATTTTCAGCATATTCTGTATGATGGTGCTTCACGTTGCGGCAAGCTGCTGGAACAAGGTGTCGGTTGATACCTTTGAATGGCAGGTTTTCAATGTGTACGACGGGCTTGTCAGATTCTGCGTGCCCGTTTTCATAATGATTTCGGGCAGTTTTTTTCTTGATAATTCAAGGGAACTGACGGTAAAAAAGCTCTTTAAAAAGAATATTTCAAGAATTGCGGCGGCATTTTTCTTCTGGTCGTTCTGCTATTCGCTGGTGCTCTGTTTCATCAGCCCTGCTAAGGACAGTTACACCTTCGGTGTGTGGTTCAAAGAGTTTATCTGCGGCAGATATCATCTCTGGTATATGTATGCGATTTTTGCGCTTTACCTTGCAACTCCGCTGTTGCGTAAAATAACCGCAGATAAAAAGACGACGGAATATTTTATTATTCTTGCGGTGATATTCACATCTGTTGTCAAGCTTCTCAAAGCCATAAAGCCCATTGCACCTGCGGTTACGGAAATAACCAACGATATGGGAATGAATGTTGTTGTGGGTTATTCGGGGTACTTTGTGCTGGGTTATTACCTTAACAGCACGGAGCTTGCCGTAAAAATCAGACGGCTTATCTATATCCTGGGTGCGGTCGGTGCAATGACAACCGTAATCGGCACTTCAATATGGTCGCTGAACAGAGGCAGTGCAACAACTGTTCTCTATCAGAATTTTATGCCTAATGTCTGGGCTGAGTCCGTGGCTGTGTTTGTGGCTTTCAAATACGGAGTGTCAAAGATAAACCACAGGGGAAAGTATGTAAGGATAATTTCAAAGCTTTCCGCACTCAGCTTCGGGATGTATCTTTTCCACGATTTCGTTAACATCGCATTCAAGGAATGGGGATTCACCACACTGCTTTATAATCCGATTTTTTCGGTGCCCTGCAACACGGTTCTTGTGTTTGCAATCAGTTTTGTTGTTGTGTGGTTATTGAGCAAGATTCCTTTTGTAAACAAGTATATAATGTGAAAAAAAGACAGCCTTCGGGCTGTCTTTCCGCATATTTTTCAGCAAAACAAAAAACAGAACCAATGCAAATGCATCAGTTCTGTTTATGGCGGAGAAGGGGAGACTCTCCCCCTCAGAAACATAGTCGCACTGCCTTCCTTGGAGCGTCGGCATTGCTCCTTGTTTCTTCACCTCACCGCCTCGCTGTATCCGCCACAGGCGGCGCATCGGCGGTTCGCCCCACGCCGGTTCCCGGCGCGGTCGTTCACAAAACAAAAAACAGAACCAATGCAAATGCATCAGTTCTGTTTATGGCGGAGAAGGGGAGACTCGAACTCCCGCGCCGGTTTCCCGACCTACGCCCTTAGCAGGGGCGCCTCGTCACCAACTTGAGTACTTCTCCAAATCAGTAACTTAATATATAAATGAAATTGAATTTTAAATGGCGGAGAGAGTGGGATTCGAACCCACGGTACCCGTAAAGGTACGACGGTTTTCAAGACCGTTCCGTTATGACCACTTCGGTATCTCTCCGTAAAATGCTTTAATATATTATCATAACATTTTGCTTCTGTCAATACTTTTTTGAAATTTTCTGAAATGAAACGAGAAGGCGGTTGAATAGGGGTGCTTTCGCCTGTCAGTTTACAATTTGTTTAATTTATAACTAAAAAATAGTAAAAATGGTCTTTTATTTTATATGTAAAGGTGTTATAATAAACCTAATTATGGATTTTAATGCGGTTTTGCGTGAAATCCGGTATCGGGAGGATAAAATGTCTGAAATAATTTCCGTGAAAAATCTCAGCAAGTCTTACGGCAGTCAGAAGGTGCTTTCAAATGTATCCTTCGGTTTTGAGGCGGGGCAGATTATCGGTCTGCTGGGTCCCAACGGCAGCGGTAAAACTTCGCTCATAAAAATACTTACAGGTCTTATCAACGATTATACGGGTGAGGTGCTTATTGACGGCAACAAGCCCGGTAAAATCAGCAAGGCTCAGGTTGCGTTTCTGCCTGAAAAAACATATCTTGCAAGCTGGATGACGGCTGACGATGCCGTTAACTACATTGCGGATTTCTATGACGATTTTGACAAAGCAAAGGCAATGCATATGCTTGATGTTTTTCAGCTTCCCCACAAGCAGAAGGCAAAAACAATGTCAAAGGGTATGCAGGAAAAACTGCAGCTCATACTTGTGATGTGCCGTAACGCAAAGCTCTATATTCTTGATGAGCCTATGGGCGGTGTTGACCCTGCGGCAAGAGATTTCATACTCACAACAATTCTCAAAAACCGTCCCGAGGGCTCAACAATTCTCATGTCGACCCATCTTATTCAGGATGTTGAGGAGATATTCGATTCAATTCTTATGATTGGCAGAGGCACCGTGCTTATGCAGGATACCGTTGCCAATATTACGGACAGCGGCAAATCAATCAACGATATTTTCAAGGAGGTGTTCAGCGTTGACTGGAGTTTCTAAGCCCAAAAGCAAGTTTCTTATGCTTCTCAAAAACGATTTTCTCGCAAGCGCAAGAGTCATAAGTCTGTTTTATATCGCACTTGTTCTTCTTCTCGGTTTGTTCGGCGTATGCGTATTTCTTCAAAGAGGAGATTTCCTCAGCGCCGAAATACTTTCAAAGGTTTCAAGCCTTCATAACGCAACCATAGCAATTACAATTATCGTTTCGTTTATGCTTATTTTCGTAACCTTCTTTTTTGTTGTTTACGATTTCTTCAAGTCACTGTTCGGACCGCAGGGTTATCTCAGTTTTACCTTGCCTGTTTCCAGCAATCAGCTGCTGGGCTCAAAGGTAATCGTATACGGAGGCTGGCTTGTGCTCAGCTATATTGTGTTTATGTTTACAGGCGGCTTTCTGCTTAACTACACTGCGGATGTGGTTATCGGTGAGGAGAAAATATCCTTTGTTGAAAGCCTTATGGGTCTTCTGGGCGACTTTCCCTCAATGACTCAGCTTATTGCCTACGCGGTGTATGTTACGGTGCTGTTTTTTGTTATGATTCTCAGCTTCGTATCCATTATTTATTTTGCAATCACACTTTCCCATGTGAGAATTCTTCAGAAGCATTCTCTTCTTGCATCAATTCCCATCTTTATCGCAACCGCAATTGTGTTTATCGCCGTTGCATTCAAGATGTCGGATGTTGTCAATTTCGTTATGATTTTCAATGACGATTACACACTCAGCTTTGGCTTGCTTGAAAGCGGATACATTGTCACAAGTCAGTACGCAGGCATGAAGATAACTCCCATTTTTGTGTTCATTATTCTTGATGTGGGAATGTTCTTCCTGACTTCCTACATTATGCATAAAAAGGTTAACCTGAAATGATGAAAATCGGAATTTTCGGAGGCACCTTCAATCCTCCCCACAAAGGTCACACACGGCTGGCGGAAAAGGCGGCTGAAATTCTGGAGCTTGACAGAATGATAATCATACCGTCCTGTATTCCGCCTCATAAAATTCCGGGCAAGCTTGCAAGCGGCTATGACCGTATGCAGATGTGCCGCCTTGCCTTTGAAGGAGATTTTTATGAGATTTCCTCAATGGAGCTTGACAGAGGCGATAAAAGCTATACCGTGGAAACCCTTCGGGAGCTTAAAACGCTTTACCCCGATGATGAATTCTATTTTATAATCGGCTCGGATATGCTTGCAACCTTCACTCGGTGGTATTGCTGGGAAGAAATTCTGACCCTTGCTCACATATGTGCCGCTTCAAGGGAAAAAGGCTTTGAGCCCGACCTTTCGGTATATACACCTGAGCAGAGAGAAAGAATTGTTATTCTTGACATTGAGCCTTTTGAAGTCAGCTCAACTCAGCTTCGCCGCATAGTTGCAGGCGAGGGTGAAACGGATTTGCTCGACGAAAAGGTGCGTCAGCATATCGAAGAAAATGATCTTTATGACGACGGGCTTTCGGAATACAGAAAAATTCTTTATTCAAAGCTTGACGGATTCAGAATAAATCACAGCGAATGTGTCAGCGAATGTGCGGCAACCCTTGCGGAGCGTTACGGTGCGGATGTTGAAAAGGCAAGGCTTGCAGGTCTGCTTCACGACGTTATGAAAAACGCATCTGCTGACGAGCATCTTGAGGTGATT
Organism: Oscillospiraceae bacterium; assembly: GCA_015066625.1. Classification (GTDB taxonomy): domain Bacteria; phylum Bacillota; class Clostridia; order Oscillospirales; family Acutalibacteraceae; genus CAG-177. The sequence continues at coordinate 14,200 of SVOC01000021.1, read as the reverse complement.
GAAAAAACGGGTGAAACACTTTCAAAGCTCGAACTTGTGAATCCCAAGGTGTGGCATCAGATAACCGGTGCGGCATTTCTGAAATCGGAGGGAATTACCGACGACGAAGAAATTCTCGGTGCCGTAAGATGGCACACTACGGGCAGGGCGGATATGACCCTGCTTGAAAAGGTGGTATATATTGCGGATTTCATCTCTGCGGACAGAAGCTATCCGGATGTGGGCGTTGTGCGTAAGCTTGCACAGACAAGCCTTGAAGAAGCAATACTTTATACTGCACGGTACACGGTAAAAAAATTGGTTTCGGCGGATTTGCCCGTTCATCCGGCAACCGTTGACTGCTATAACAGTATGATATTACACTTGAAAGGATAATGCATATGACAGACCCCGCAGTTCTTGTCAAAGAAATAGCAAAGGTTCTTGACGAGAAAAAGGCCATGGATATTGTGGCAATAAAAACCGAAGAAGTAACAATTGTTTCAGATTATTTCGTTATTGCTTCGGGTACTTCAAATACTCATGTAAAGGCTCTTGCAGATGACGTTGAATATGAAATCAAACAGCGTCTGGGCATTGACCCCGAGCACATTGAGGGCAGAGCAACAGGCTGGATTCTTATTGATTACGGCACGGTTATCGTTCACGTATTCCAGCACGAGGACAGAAATTATTATAACCTTGAACGCCTCTGGGCAGATGCAAGCGTTATTGATTTAAGCGATGTAATTACAGAAGATTAATTTAAAGAGGTTGAATTAAATGGCTCAGTATGATTTTAAAAACGTAGAAAAAAAGTGGCAGGACAGATGGGATGCCAATAAGACCTTTGAATGCACAGAGGACTATTCAAAGCCCAAGTTCTATGCACTTGTAGAATTTCCTTACCCCAGCGGTGCAGGTATGCACGTTGGCCACATCAAGGCTTATTCGGGTCTTGAAGTTGTTTCAAGAAAAAGAAGACTTGAAGGCTACAATGTTCTTTTCCCCATCGGCTTTGATGCATTCGGTCTTCCCACCGAAAACTATGCTATCAAAACCAACACACATCCCCGTCAGGTAACCGATAATAATATCGAAAAATTCACAAGTCAGCTCAAGAGAGTAGGCTTCTCCTTTGACTGGTCAAAGGTTGTTGACACAACTCAGGAGGATTACTACAAGTGGACACAGTGGATTTTCCTCAAAATGTTTGAAAAAAATCTTGTTTTCAGAGATAAGACTCTTGTTAACTACTGCCCCCACTGTAAGGTTGTTCTTTCAAACGAAGATTCGCAGGGCGGCAAGTGCGATATCTGCCACAGCGATATCGTTCAGAAGTCAAAGGATGTATGGTATCTCCGCATAACCGAATATGCAGACAAGCTTCTTGAAGGTCTTAAAGAGGTTGATTACCTGCCCAACATCAAGCTTCAGCAGGAAAACTGGATCGGCAAGTCAACAGGCGCATTCGTTAACTTTGCTGTTAACGGCACAGACGAAAAGCTTAAGATTTATACCACAAGACCCGATACACTTTTTGGCGTAACCTTTATGGTTATGGCTCCCGAGCATCCTCTTATTGACAAATACGCTTCAATGATTTCCAATATGGATGAGGTTGAAGCTTACAGAGATATGTGCAGCAAGAAGTCTGCATTTGAGAGAACACAGCTTGTGAAAGACAAGACCGGCGTTAAACTCAGCGGCTTCACTGCAACAAATCCCGTTAACGGCAAAGAGGTTCCCATTTATATTTCCGACTATGTTATGATGGGTTACGGTACAGGTGCAATCATGGCTGTTCCCGCACACGACCAGCGTGACTACGAATTTGCAAAGAAATTCGGCATTGATATCATTGAGGTTATCAAGGGCGGAGATATCGGCGTTGAAGCATACACAGGTGACGGCGAAATGGTTAACTCAGGCTTCCTCAACGGAATGACCAACAAAAAGGATTCAATCGAAAAGATGGCTGAGTATCTTCAGGCTCAGGGCATCGGCGAAAAGGGTGTTCAGTATAAGATGAACGACTGGGCATTCAACCGTCAGAGATACTGGGGTGAGCCTATCCCCATTGTTCACTGCCCCCATTGCGGAATCGTTCCCGTGCCTTATGAGGAGCTTCCTCTCAGACTGCCTGAGGTTGAGAATTTTGAGCCCGGTACAGACGGCGAAAGCCCCCTTGCAAAGATTGAAAGCTATGTTAACTGCACCTGCCCCAAGTGCGGTGCGGCAGCAAAGAGAGAAACCGATACAATGCCCCAGTGGGCAGGTTCATCCTGGTACTTCCTCCGCTACATAGACCCCCACAACACCGAAACCTTTGCGGATAAGGATAAGCTTAAATACTGGATGCCTGTTGACTGGTACAACGGCGGTATGGAGCATGTTACAAGACACCTTATCTATTCAAGATTCTGGTATAAATTCCTTTATGACCTTGGCGAAGTGCCTGTATCCGAGCCCTACGCAAAGAGAACCGCTCAGGGTCTTATCCTTGGTCCCGACGGCGAAAAGATGTCAAAGTCAAAGGGCAATGTAGTTGACCCCAACGAGGTTGTTGACGAATTCGGTGCAGATGTGCTCAGAGCATATGTTCTGTTTATGGGTGACTACGAAAAGGCAGCACCCTGGAGCGAAACAGCGGTTAAGGGCTGCAAGCGTTTCATTGACAGAGTATGGGGTATGCTTGATATGGTAACGGAAGGCGATGCCTATTCCAAGGAGCTTGAAAGCAGCTTCCATAAGACAGTCAAGAAGGTATCAAGTGACATTGAAAACCTTAAATATAACACAGCCATTGCCGCAATGATGACCCTTACCAATGAAATCTATGCAAAGGGCTCAATCAACAAGGCAGAGCTTAAAACCTTCATCACACTTCTCAATCCCTTTGCACCTCATATTACCGAGGAAATCTGGGAGCAGCTTGGTTTTGAAGGTATGCTCAATCAGGCTCAGTGGCCCACCTACGACGAAGCAAAGTGCGTTGACAACGAAATCGAAATTGCCGTTCAGATTAACGGTAAGGTCAGAGAAAAGCTTGTTATTGCAGCAGAAGCAAGTGCCGATGAAGCCATTGCCGCAGCAAAGAGTCTTGAAAAGATTGCAGAGGCAATCAGCGGTATGACAATCGTCAAGGAGCTTTATGTCAAAGGCAGACTTGTTAACATCGTTGTTCGCCCCTAATGTTTCAAAAAAATTCATTTTTTATTGTTGACAAGCAGGGTGAATATATAGTATAATGTCCTTCAAGCTATGAAAATTAGTCCCTAATTAAATGAGGGGAGGGAATACATTGAGTCAGGTAAAAGTTAAGGAAGGCGAGTCACTCGAAAACGCACTCAGAAGATTTAAGAGACAGACTTCAAGAGACGGCGTTATTCAGGAGGTTCGCAAAAGAGAGCACTATGAGAAGCCTTCTGTTAAGAGAAAGAAGAAGTCAGAGGCAGCTCGTAAGCGTAAGTTCAAGTAATTGAAAACGCAAAACCAAAGCCCACCGATTTTTCGGTGGGCTTTTTTGTTATTTATAAATCAGAACATCTTCATCATTTTCGTGCCATAAGCCGTATGCTTCATTTAATTCATCATTTACAAACATGGGGATGTAATTGCCGAAATTCTTTGAAAGCTTTTGGCTTTTCAGTTCATCAATGCCAATCCAGAAAACTCTGCCTTCATCGGTTTCTTTGAGCAGTTCACCGCTGAAATCCGATGTCCTGAAAAGAAAAACAATGTATCTGTCGCCACGGGTTTTGTGTACCCAGTGAATAACTCCGCACTGATGCAGATTTTTAACATCAAGCCCCGTTTCTTCCTTCACTTCACGTTTTGCGGAGTCAACAATGCTCTCAAAAGGCTCAACATGACCGCCGGGGAATGAAAGACCCGTCCAGCTTTTTCTTCTTTCCTGCACAAGCACCCTGCCCTTTTCTTTATCTTCAATCATAATCATATTGGTGAATTCAACAGTGCCTTTTTCGATTCTCATTGCAATACTCCTGTATATAATGTAATAAAATATTAGCATAAAATTGAATATGTTGCAACTGTGTGATATAATGAAAGGCGAGGTGATTTTTGTGACCGATTTCACATTTATAAAGAATGAGAAAATTCACAATCAGATTAAATTTGCAATAACCATAGATGAAATGAAAAATATTTTCCGCCGTAACCTGCTTGCCGACGGTTCAAGGCGTGAAAACGATGCGGAGCATTCCTGGCATCTGGCAATGCTTGCAATGCTACTTGAAGAATACAGTGCGGAGAAAGTTGATATTGAGCGTGTGCTGAAAATTGCACTTATCCACGACCTTATCGAGGTTTATGCAGGGGATACCTTCGCTTATGACGCCAAGGGCAACGAGGATAAGCACGAAAGGGAAATTCAGGCGGCGGAAAAGCTTTTCGGTATGCTTGACCCTGATCAGGGTACTGAAATCCGTGAGCTGTGGGATGAGTTTGAAGCAATGGAAACGGCGGAAAGCAAATATGCAAATGCCATTGACCGTATTCAGCCTCTTATTCTTAACTATCTGACCGACGGCCATACCTGGAAAATGGGCGATGTCACATCGGATAAGATTTATAAGCGTATGGATATTATCCGCACCGCAACCCCCGAGCTGTGGCACATTGTTGAGGGTATCATAAACACCTCAATCAAAGCGGGAATTCTGAAACCTTAATAAATTTGTTACCTTTTTGGTTGTTTATTTGTAATTTACATCCCCTATAATCATAATTGTTCCGTGGGATTGAATTTTTCAGAGGTGAAAAAATGTATACCGTACTTGTGTGCGACGATGATGTTGCAATTCTTGAATCCGTTGAAATTTATCTGAAGTTAGAGGGGTACAATGTTCTCAAAGCCGAAAACGGCATGGAAGCTCTTGAGCAGGTTAAGAATAACGAGGTGCACTGTGTTATTCTTGATATCATGATGCCGGGGATGGATGGCCTTCGTGCAACTGTCAGGATGCGTGAGAAGCTCAACATTCCCATCATTCTTCTTTCTGCAAAAAGTGAGGATACCGATAAGATAACCGGTCTGTCCTTCGGTGCGGATGATTATGTGACAAAGCCCTTCAACCCCCTTGAACTTATGGCAAGGGTCAAGTCACAGATAAGACGCTACACCTCACTTGGCGCAATGGAGAAGAAGGAGGGTGTTATAACAACGGGGGGGCTTTCTCTTGACACTCTTGCAAAGGAGCTGACCGTTGACGGCGAGAAGGTAAAGCTTACCGCAACGGAATATAAAATAGTCAACTTCTTTATGGAAAATCTGGGAAGAGTTTTTTCAACGGGACAGATTTATGAGGCGGTATGGAATGAGCCTGCGGGCTACTCTGAAAAAACGGTGACGGTACATATCAACAGAATCCGTGAAAAAATCGAAATCAATCCCAAGGAGCCAAAATACTTACAGGTGGTGTGGGGCATTGGATACAAAATGGAAAAATATTAAGTACAATAAGGCGACAAAAACGGTTGCCTTCCTGCTTGCGGTTTTGATGTTCTTTCTTGCAGGCAATTTTGCAGGGCTTTTCATCAAGGGCTTTGCCGATTTCAATATTTTTGCTCATCCTCATGATTTCACAAACACGGCATCGTTCAGATATCAGATGAACAGGTATATCAACGATGTTGTGAGAAAGGGAAAATTTATAAATATAGGCAGCTTTGAGGAATGGCTTGATTCGGCAGATGCCAAAGCATATTCGGAAAATTATGACCTTCAAAAGAAAGAAACTGAGGAATTTACGAAATTTCTTGATTCGTCAGGTATAAGGGTTTATGTTGACGGACAGAACCGATATCGCTATACGCTTGATTATAAAGGCGTGCGCTATTTTATGCAGTATAACGGTGAGTTTATCAGCTACACTCAGTTTCAGGATTATGAATTTGTTAATATCCCCGAAGTTGAAGAGCCTGCGACAGCGTTTGAAACAACGGTCTACGGAGATAACACGGAAATAACGTATCCTGAAACCCCTGCTGAACGCAACATTGTTTTTTATGACCCTTATGAAGAAGGCGGCGTGCCTGAATTTGTAAACAAAGTTTCCGAGGCGCTGCTCAGACTTAATTCAATCGGTGAATACACCTGCTACGGCGAAACCTCTCTTGATGAAATGCTTGCTGTTATTGAAGAAAACAGAATTGAAACTCTCCGTGACCAGTATAGTTGGGAGAGCAGCTACGGCGCACATTCAAACGAAGTTGATGCCGTAAAAAATGTTAACTTTGCCGTTATTTTTAAAGACGGAAGTGTATATACAAACTGCGGTGTTGCCGCCAAGGACAGCCACGAGCAGATTGTTCAGAAGCTTGGTGACAGCAAGTTGTGGGCCGAATGTGTAAGAAACGGCAAATATGAATTGCTTGCTGGCGAGGAAAACAAGTCTGCCGTCGGTGTTTACGCAACTCTCCACGATTGGCTTTTTAGCAATTATGCACGAGAAAGCGCACTTGGCTGGAACACCTGGATTAACACTGATGAAGTTACGTCGGCATATTTTGCAATTGATGAGCCTATGAGAGCAGACCCGTTTTTTGCAACGTCATACTCCTTTGATAATTACAACAAGGATGCATCTCTGACGGGTCTTCTTTTTGCCTTTGCGATTTGCTTCGTTCTTGCCTGTGTACTGTGCATTTACCTTCTTTCCGTTGCGGGCAAATCTGCCGATGGCAGTGTGAAAATCAGTTTTTTTGATCGTGTACCCATTGAAATCAATACCGTGCTTGTCGTTGCCCTTATGTTTGCGGCGGCGGTAGCAGTTGTAGGAATAGTGGTTTATGAATATGACCCGTTAATGGCGGCGGATCTTGGCGGATTGAGGGACTTTGTAACTTCCTTCATATGTTCTGCTGTGCCTTATTCGAGCGCATTAATCGGTGTGTTTGTTGCAATATTCTTTATGCTCTGGACGGGGCTTACCGCAAGCCTTGTCCGCAATATACGCAACAAAACATTCCGTAAGCACTCCCTTGTGTGTCTTATCTTGAAGCCCGTGGGCTGGATTTTCAGAAAGCTTTGGAATTGGGTAAAGAGAATTATCGATAAAATAAAATATGCCTTTAACTGCGATTATTCAAGGGGACAGAGCACAAAATTCAAGGTGCTTGCCTGCCTTGCAGTCAGCCTTTTTATAGTGATAACGGGTATCTATTACTTCATAGTCGGCGGTATAATGTGTAGCGGCGATGATTTCATTGCCTTTATGCTTTACGTTATAGGTGCCTTGGGCGATATCGCAATCGCCGTATTCGTCATTATGCTTATTGTATCCCTTGACAGAATTATGGCGGCGGTTTCCGATATCAGAAAAGGCGAAATGGGCAAGGTAATTGATACAAAATATATGCCTCCCTTTATGAAACGCTTTGCAGAGGATGTGCTCTGTATGCAGGAAGGCTTGCAGAATGCGGTTGACAGTGCAGTCAGAGACCAGCGCATGAAGGCGGAGCTTATAACAAATGTTTCTCACGATTTAAAAACACCTCTTACCTCAATCGTCAACTATGTTGATCTGCTTAAAAAGTGCGATATTCAGGATGAAACAGCCCTTAAATACGTTTCGGTTCTCGATGAAAAGGCACACAGAATGAAAAAGCTTATTGAGGATCTTGTTGAGGCTTCAAAAGCGTCCTCGGGTGCAATGGAAATTCATCCCGTGAAGCTTAACCTTTGCGAGCTTGCGGCTCAGGCGGTGGGCGAGCACGAGGATGAACTGAAAAAATACGGAATTGAGCTTGTGCTTAAAATGCCCGATGAACCCGTTATGGTTACGGCAGATGCACAGAAGATTTCAAGAGTTATTGAAAATCTTTTCTCCAATATCCGCAAATACGCCCTTGAAGGCACAAGAGTTTATATTGATGTTGCCGTAGGTGCGGAATACGGCTCTGTGATTTTCAAGAATGTTTCAAAAAATCCTCTGGATATTTCACCCGAAGAGCTTACACGCAGATTTGTCAGAGGCGATGCTTCACGCTCGGGCGAGGGCAGCGGTCTGGGTCTTTCAATAGCCAAGGATTTGTGCGAACTCCAGAACGGCAAGCTCGGTTTACAAATTGACGGCGACCTGTTCAAAGCAGTGGTTGCACTTCCCATAGCATAAATTTAACCCTCGTACTCATGGGTACGGGGGTTTTCCTATGTTCTGTTCTTGCGTTAATATATTGGTTGTGATATACTTGAAGCAGGCGATTCCGATTAATTCGATTAAGGGTGATGAGAAATGTTTTCACGGATAGCAGCATTTATAATGTGCATTGTTTCGGTCTTTACCGCGCCGTTTTCACAGATTTTTTCCAAAACGGAGCTTAAAATTGAGCTTGCAAAGGGCGGTTATGAAAGCCCGTATATTGTAAGACCTCTTGACGGAATAACCGTAAACGGCGTATCTGTTGATGAATACTGCGTTGTCAGTGCTGACGGTACTCTGTATTCAAACGCTGCGGATACTCTTTGCGATGAAATTTATAAGGCTTGCGGTAAAAATATTGCCGCAGAGGGAAACGGCGGAAAAGCTTTTATAATCAGCGAAACACTGAATGATACCGATACCTTCAGCCTTAAGGTTAAAAACTCCAATGTTTATATCACGGGCAGTAAGAGTGCGGGAATTTCAAGGGGAATAACCGCTTTTGCGGATGAAGTTCTTGTGAATTCGCAAGGCACTTATGATTTCAAAGACGGTTATGAGTATATCAAAACCTTCTCCGATTATGTAACATATGAGGATTTCGGTGCGGTGGGTGACGGCAAAGCAGATGATTTTGAAGCTATTGTGAAAGCCCACGAATATGCAAACGCCAACGGTCTGAGCGTTTTCGCAAATGAAACCGCAGCATATTATATCGGCGGTGCAAACAAAACCGCTGTCATTATGACCGATACCGATTGGTCAACCGCACGTTTTATAATTGACGATACGAAGGTGGAAAACAGAAGTGCGTGGATATTCAACATCGCCCCGTCAAAGGGTACGGTAAATATAACCGACAGGGTTTCGCCGCTTAAAATTGACGCAAAAAATATCGGCACCCCTCTCGAGAGCAAAAGCCTTGTTGTGCTTACGGATTCCAATGTGAAGCGGTATATCCGCAAGGGCGCAAATCAGAATTCGGGCAGCAATCAGACAGATGTTATCCTTGTTGACGAAAACGGAAACATTTCGCCCGAAACTCCGCTTATCTGGGATTTTGATTCAATTACCTCCGCCGTGGCTTATCCCGTCGATACTGAAACACTGTCCGTAAAAGGCGGCAGCTTCACAACCCTTGCAAATAATGCCGCTTCCGAATATAACTATTATGCAAGAGGTATTCAGGTCAGACGCTCAAATACGGTTATTGACGGATTATATCATGATATAAAAAATGAGGGCAAAACGGGTGCGCCCTATTCGGCATTTGTCAGCCTTTCGTGCTGTGCCGATGTGACGGTGAAAAACTGCACATTCACGGGTCACAAGAAGTATGTAACAACGGGTTCTGCAGGAACATCCGTTACAATGGGCACTTACGATATCGGCGCCGCAACGGCGGTTAATGCAAAGTTTATAAACTGCAATCAGACAAACGACATAACCGATATCGATTATTGGGGAATCGCAGGTACCAACTACTGCAAAAATCTTGTGTATGACGGATGTGCGCTTTCACGTTTTGACGCTCATCAGGGTGTGCTTAACGCAACGGTTATAAACTCTGTTCTCGGCCATCACGGAATAAAACTTATAGGCAGCGGTACGGCACGGATTGAAAATACAACCGTTTTAGCAGAAGATTTTGTTGACCTTCGTGCGGATTACGGTTCAACCTGGAACGGTGAGCTTATTATCCGCAACTGCAAATTTTACCCCACGGGCATTGCAAGCCATATTATCAATGCAGAAAATTCCGAGGACCACGATTTCGGCTATACCTGCTATCTGCCTGAGAAAATAGAAGTTGACGGCTTCTTTGTTCACAGAATCGGATATAATTATCTTTTCACCAAGGTTAATTCAAAGCATACTTCCGATTCGTACAACGCGGAATATCCCGTTGTTCCACCGCAGGAAATAACCGTAAAAGATTTTAACTGCCTTCTCTTTGGCAACCTTTCAGTTTCAAAAAATAAAGCGATATTTAAGGTTGAGATTATAAAATAACGAATATAAAAATGACCTCCTTGTATTTGATGATACCATTACAAGGAGGTCTGTGTTTTTATCTTCTGTTTTAATGCCAGCATTAGAACAAATCAAGAATATAGTTTGCAAAAAATATAGTTGCAACATAAATCAAAAACGAAACAAATTTAAACAGATTCTTTTTCCAATTATTCTCTGCTTTCTTTTTTAACTTATCTAAAATCTCATTAAGAATTACCATAACAGCGATGACAGCAATTACAATAGATGTTTCCCATTCGCTCATTATAATTGATTTTATAATAATTATTGCAACGCATAGAATCAAAAACACATCCATCAAAGCTGAAAGGAGCTTATCGGGAATACCTGTTCTGCTGAATTTACCTGTTGCTGCTGCTGCAAGTGCTTTCTTTCGCCAACGAAGATAGCCGAAGAAATCGATAGCAGTGTAAAAAGAAAGAAATGCGAAAAAGCCCAAAACCAAATCTACACCTTTGGAAACAGTATCGGAAAACAACAAGTAAAAGAATGCTATCATAAAAAACGCAAAAGAGAAAATACTTTTTGGCAGATCGTGTTTTAAAAATGATTTGTGTATTAAGGTAAGTTCAACTTCGGGGTCAGTTTCAAGAGGTAAAGGGTTTTCTTCCTCGTTCAAAAAGATAACCATATTCTTATATGCACAAACAAACTGCCATCCCGATGCTGCACAAAGTTCAAGATATTCTTTTTTATCTTTGGACAGCAAAAAACTGCCCTCGTTAGAATACTGCGGGAGATAGGTTATTGCATAATGAAGTTTTTGCGGTTCAGTTTTCTTGAATTCCCACTCACTCGCAAACTGTTTTTTAACAAGTCTCCAACCTTCGGAAGCTTTTTGTTCCAGATATTCTTGTATACCTGTTCGGTCGTAATAACCGAAATTTTTCCGAAAAGTCTTAAAGCTTTTTTCTTGAGACATAACCCGACCTCCTTTTTACAGAAACATTTTACGGTAATCCTCTGCTTGCGAGCAAAGACGTTCATATTCGCATCTGAGCACATCTTTTCCCTTTTCTGTCAAAACGTAATTGCGGCGTCTGCCCTCTGCTTTTGTCTGAATAATAATACCCGAATCCAAAAACTGTTCAAGCAGATTATAAAGCGTACCTGAGCCGACTTTCACTCTGCCGTCTGTCATCTGCGAAACTTTATCCATAATATCAATTCCGCAACATTCCTCTTTAAGACACAATAAAATATAAAACATCTGCTCGGTCAATGTCTGAAATTTTAATCTCGGCAAAACCGCACCACCTTTATATCGAATATCGACATATATATTATACTGTCGATATTCGATATTGTCAAGCATATAGTGTGATACGCACAAACAAAAAACTCCCTCTGCTGGGTAATCAACAGAGGGAGTCAATTTAAAATATAGAGGTTTACTTTGATGTCATACCAGTTATGAACTCTGTGTTTAGTAGATTTTGCATAGGGAAATTTCTTTGCACCATCATGCGTAATTGTGAGCTCGGTAATCTTCAAAACATCATTCTCCATCAGTTCTTGATTGTTGCCTGAGTTGTTACGAGGAAATTTAGGAAAATTGATTACAACAAAATATTTATTGTCCAATCTCAATGAATACTTCTTTTTAGTAAATCTTTTATATCAATATAAGTGTTGAATTTTCTACTATGCTAATTGATAAGATGCTTTTGTATGAGTTCAATGATTTCATGATCTTGCTGAATATCAAATTTTCTTGCAAACCAAAAGGAAGAATCACGAAGTTTATCAAATTCATTTATTGTAAAAACATAAGGATGACCTGTAAATGGTTTGTTTTTATCTGAAAAATACGCCCATGTTTTACAAGTTTGTTCAACTTGGTGAACCGGGTTAATATGAACATCGTTTTTATATGGAGAACGCATGATCATAGTCTGGAAAAATGTTTCTTCGGGAGTACGGGTTTCCAAAAGATACTTAACTGTTTTTGATGAATTTATATATTCATTATAAATAAAATCGATGGCGGTGTCGGGTAAAATCCACCAGGCTGAACCACCATATAAACTAACGCCAATCCTTGTCAGTTTGTCATATGAGGTTTGTTTTAATAATTCAAGGAAATTTTGCAATTTCGGAATTGCTTTTTCTAATAATTTTCTGACAGGATTTTTAGATTTCAATTTACGTAATGTGGATTTCCTGAATTTTAGCAGCCACGGTGTGCTTTTGAATTTCGGACAAATCCAATTGCTTGTGTCATAGGGTGTGCAATCAATGTGTAGTGTAGGATAGTTTTCTAACAAGTTTTTGTTGATTTCATTTACCGGCTTTATTGGAAAGTCCTGCCCACTAAGCAAACAATAGTTTTTATATGTTAAATCTTTCTTTTTGACATGTGAAAGCATTATAAAAACAATATCTACAAGGCTCCTGGTGTCTAAAACACCGTGCATTCTTTCATCGGTGACATAAAAATTCGGAATGTTTTTTGCTTCATTTAAAAATGACATATATTTATCGTCGCTAACCGACGAATCTACATGGACAACCACGTCGGAATCTGCAGTAAGCATTGTTTTGGATAATAATAAAACTTGATCTAAGTTTTTATGACACATAATCATATATAAATTTTTATTCATAATCGTTATCTCCCCTCAACAGAAATTATAGTTTTCCTATTGAATTTTGTCAAGATGTTGAGGGTGTTGTTAAAAGGGTTCAGTGTGCAGTCGTCAATGATAGGTGATACTTTCCTCAAAAAAGATGAAGTATGCGGTTGAAACGAATTCAGGTGTTCTAAGGAGCCAAAAATTTTATTACAACTTTTATATTAAGCGATTTGATATTCTGTCATTTGAAGATGATTCCATCAAAAAGTGTTGCACTTAGTTTGACAAATCATCATCAGTTACACGTTAAGATAATGTTTATACATATATAAGCTCTGCGTTTACGATTTCGGTGGCACGGTGGCGGATGTTATTCATTTGCTGTACCCATTCGAGTTGGTTTTGTTCTTTGAGCTGCTCGGTGATGCCTTCGGCATTTGCCATTTGTTCAACCAGCCGAGAGAACATTTCCTCTGCCTGAGTGTCGATTTCGGCAAGGTGAGAAAACAGCGTTCCACTCACACGGGTGATAACAGATTCATCAACCGTTGCGTGGTGAGTGCGCATCATATCTTCTTTTGCCTGAATCACGCATTGCTGAGTGCCGAATTTCTCCGTGAAGCATCTTCGGTTTTCGGGTTTCTTCTCATTGATAAGCATAACGTTCATCGTACCGTTGCCGATGTCGCAGAGCATATTTGTTCCTCTAAATTCGTTAATTCTGTCCGCAACAGCGGCAAACCCCTGCGGAAAAATATCCGCACCCGTGAACTCGACCCTGTAGTCAATGGTGTTGAAGCTGAATTCAACCTCTTTGTTCTGCAAAAGGTATTGTTTAAAGCCTTCCTTCTGAGCAGAGAGCCAGGTCAGAGGAAGACCTGCCGCCAAGTGAACTTTAGCCTCACGCAACCCCCGTGCCCGAAGCTCGTAAGCGACAGCCGCCAAGGTCAGAACATAGTAATCCATATCCTGAATTTTGTCGGCAACGAACTCCTTGTGGCCTTCACCGATTGTGTAGTATTTACCGTTCCACGTAAGCAAATTGTTTTTGAAAGCAGGCTCGGTGTCGCTCACATAAACACCTGTTCCAAAAGTCTTGTTTGCTGTTTTGATATTCCCGTATCCGTGGTCAATACCGAGAATAAGAGAGTCATTTGAAGTTTGCATAATTTTCACTCCTTTTTTGATAATGATTTTGCCCTCCAACCATATACGACACAAGAAAGCCAAAATGTTCCAAAGGTTGGAGAAAAATTTTATAATAAATCCAAGTTGGCGGAACAAAAAGAAAAAGCCCCGCACGAAGCGGGGCAAATAAAAGCGGTCTGTTTATTTCCATATGGGCAGAGTAATCAGTACCTTTGTATATGAACGGAATAAAAAACACGGTGGAATTTTTCTTTTTACTGTGGTATGATTAGAGCGATAAATAAGAATTTG